>JAWWCA010000030.1:0-21259 GCA_033720695.1 Rubricoccaceae bacterium | reverse complement strand
TTCAGCGCGGGGTGGTCACCGCACGACGGGGAGCCGCCCGGTCCGCAGCTCGTGACCCGTCGTGAGGCGGTAGACGTAGGCACCGCTCGGCAGCGCCGAGGCGTCGAACGCCACGGCGTGCGGGCCGGCGTCGAGACGCGCATCCACGAGGACGGCGGCCTCTCGGCCCAGCACGTCGTAGACGACGAGGCGGGTGGCGGACGGCTCGGCCAGGCTGAAGCGGATCGTCGCCGTAGCCGTCAGGGGGTTCGGGGCCACCCGGATAGCGCCGTGCCCGTCACTGGCCGCAGCCCGCGCGTCTTCCCACCCGATCACGTCCCACGACGCGACCGATGCCCCCCGGGCCTCCGCGCTCGCCTCTTTCTCGAACGTGAACGCGTCGCTGGACAGGATGCCCCCAGGGAATGTGCCGACGTTGGCGATGTAGGTGTAGGTGCCGGCCGGGGCCGCACCCGGAACGCTCTGGGTCAGCGTCCGCGTGAGGCTGCCGCCGGGCGGCAGCGTGAAGGCCTGCGGACCGAGGACGGGGTCCCGGTTGAGGGGGCCCGTCGCGGCCGTCCACGCGTCGACGGACTGGGACTGCCCCGTGGTGTTCGTGAACGTGACCTCGAACTGGAGCGTGCCGCCGCCGGGCGGGATGATGGTGCTCCCGAGGGGCTCGATCTCGGCCGTGACTGCGGCGGTCTGCTGCAGGAGAACGAGGCTGTTGTAGAGGTTGAGGCGCCCACCACTGACGGTCTCGATCCCGATGTCGTCGGTGCCGTCGAGGAGGGCCTGCTTGAGCGTGAGGCCGAAGGCGGCGGGGTCGGACCGGTAGGCCTGGAACTGCGCGGCGTCGAGGCCGGCCACCAGGAGGGCGGCGGCCCCGGCCACGTGGGGCGAGGCCATGGAGGTGCCGGTGAGGAGGCCGTAGCCGTTGTTCGGCGTGGTCGAGAGGACCGACGTCCCTGGCGCGCCGAGGTCAATCGTGGTCTGGCCGTAGGCGGCCCCGCTGCTCTTCTCGTCGTTCCGCGTCGTGTTCGTGACGGCCACCATGTAGTCGCTCGGGCAGGCCGTGGGCACGTCGCCCTCCACGTCGATGTCGATGTTTCGGTTGGCCGTGGCCCCGGCCGAGAGCACGCCGAAGGCGCCGAGGGCGTCGTACATCCCGCACCACAGGGGGTAGTCCTCCGGCTGCCCGAAGTCGACGCCGAAGGACGCGTTGGTGGCAACGATGAAGGCGCCCTCGGCCCCGTCCGTGTCCTCGTACTGCTGGCGGAGGGCGAGGGCGTAGCCGTAGGCCTCGATCACCGTCGCCTCGTTGCCGGAGGAGCCCTGGATGGCGACGATCTCGGCGCCCCAGTTCACGCCCGTCACGCCAGTGCCGTTGTCGCCGCGCGCGCCGGCCGTCCCGGCCACGTGCGTCCCGTGCGTGCTCGACGAGATGTTGCCCGACGAGGAGTAGGCGTTCCACCCGTTGACGTCGTCGACGTAGCCGTTGCCGTCGTCGTCGACGCCGTTGCCGGGAATCTCGGCGAGGTTCGTCCAGAAGTCGAGGTCGGTGTGGGCAAGGTAGAACCCGCTGTCGACGATCGCGATGGCGATGCGCTCGCCCGAGGCGGCGATGCCGCCCGTGGTGAGGTCCCACGCCTCGGGGGCGTCGACGTCGGCGTCGGGGGTGCCGCCGCTTTGGCCCGTGTTGTGGAGCCCCCACATCTCGTCGAAGCGGGGGTCGTTGGGGAACGCGGTGGGCTCGGCCGTACGGAGGGTGACCTCGTGGTTGAACTGCGCCACGAGCACGCCGGGCGCGCGGCGGACGGCCTCGAGCGTGGCGAGGGCCTCCGACGTGGCCCGGGGCGCGTCGCCGTAGCCGATGAGCCAGATGCCGAGAGCGGGGACGAGGAGCCGCTGCGCGGTCAGGCCCTCCCCTCTCAGGGATGGCGCGTCGAGGAGCTGCGCGACGTCGGTGCCGGGGGCGAGGCGGACGATGAGCTCGCCGGGCACACGGCGGTCGGCGTCCTGCGCCCCGGCGAGGGGGACGAGGGCGAAGAGAAGCAGGGCGGCGCCGAGACCGCGGAGGCACGAGACAAGAGACACGAGATCGGGGGTTGGAGCTGCAAGGCCGGGGTCGGTAGATACGACCGTCCCCAACCCCGCGGCAACCGGGCCTCCCGGCGCCCCGCTCCGGTTAGCCGCCGTCCTCGCCGTCGGCGTAGCCCACCGCCTCGGTCAGGGGCAGGCGGCCACGCACGAAGAGGCCGTTCCCCCGGCCCACCGTCCGCCCGTCGGCATCCACGAGAACGGCTTCGGCGAGGAACTGCGTCCGGGAGCGGTGCACCACCCGCCCCTCGGAACGGAGCGTCCCGGCGGTGACCGGGCGCAGGAGGTACGTCGTGAACGAGGACGTCAGCACGAAGACCTCCCGCTCCAGGGAGTTGGCGGCGAAGAACGCCGCGTCGTCGAGCATCTTGAAGTAGGCCGAGCCGTGGACGGCGCCGGCGGAGTGGTAGAGCCCCTCCCCCGCCTCGATCTCGACCGTCGCGGCGCCCTCGGAGACGGCGATCGTCGGCTTGTAGATGCGGTTGACGGGGGCGGCCAGGTACATCCGCTCCAGCGCGGCGTAGTGGGGATCTCGGGGCACGGTGGCGGTTGGGGATGAGGGTCGGAGGGTCGGCCCCTACGATACGCTCCCCCGGCTGCCCGGTGGGTGGCGCTTCGCGCCCGACGTCAGGCGGCCGCCTCGGCCCCCACCGCCGCGTGCCGGGGCCGCCCGGGCAGCGCGCGGGCGAGGAGGGCGAGCCCGAGGGCCACGACGGCCACCGCCACGAACCCGGCCCGGTACCCCTCCGCCGGCACGTCGGCCGACGAGGCCAGCGCCGCCAGCGCCGCCGCTCCGGCGAGCTGCCCCACGCTGATGAACACGGTCGAGAGCCCCTGCGCCACCGTCCGCTCGTCCGCGCCCGCCTCGTTGAGGAGGATGTAGCTGAGCGACGAGCCGAGGATCCCCGAGAGCCCGACCCCCAGCACGACCGTCCCCGCCACGTGCAGCCCCAGGCCGGGCCCGAGGGCCACCGTCCCCATCCCCGCCGCGATGAGGAGGGCGCCGACGGTGACGACGGGCCGCGCCCCGACGCGGTCGAGGAGCCGCCCCGCCACGGGCGCCCCAAGGGCGACGCCTGCCACGAGCGGGAGGAGCAGGTAGGAGGCCTGGGCCTGGGCGACGCCGAACGCGGCCACGGCGTAGGCCGAGAGCAGGACGAACGTGGCCTCCACCAGCCCGGCGCCGACGGCCAGCGCGCACGCCACCTGCACCGGGCGACGGGCGATCAGGCCCGGGCGCACGATGGGCGAGGTCGCGCGGCGCTCGATCCGGACGAAGACGGGCACGAGCACGGCCACGACGGCGAGCGGTCCCCACACCGCTGGGCGGGCGAGGCTGGCGGCGAGCGCGGAGGCGTCCAGGCCCGAGAGCCCGACGACGAGGGCGCCCAGGATCGCCGTCAGGACCACCACGCCCGCCGCGTCGAAGGGACGGGGCGTGGCGGCCCGGGAATTGGGAACGGTCCGGGCGCTGAGCGCGAAGACGAGCGCGGCGAGGGGGAGCGTGAGCGCGAACACCCACCGCCACGACGCGAGTGAGAGCACGATCCCCGCGACGGCGGGGCCGATCAGGAACGCCACGCCGAAGACGGCGCCGAGGAGCCCTACGGCGCGGCCCCGCGCCTCCGGCGGGTAGGCGTCGCCCACCACGGCCGTCGCGACGGGGAAGATGCCGGAGGTCCCGAGCCCCTGGATCACCCGGCCGACGAGGAGGACGCCGAACGACGGGGCCGCGGCCACCACGACCGTCCCGGCCGCAAAGATGGCGACGTCGGCGAGGTAGACGGTCCGCCGGCCGATTCGGTCCGCCAGGGCCGCCATCACGGGCAGCCCTGCGAGGTTGGCGAGGACGAACGCCGTGAAGGTCCACGCCACGGCCCGCTCACTCAGGCCGAAGGCCTCGCGGAGCGCCGGCAGCGTCGGACCCACGATCGCGATGTCGAGGGCGGCGAGGAGGGTGCCGAGGAACAGGACGCCGAGGAGGCGTCGCGGCGGCGTGGGCGTCTCCATCGGCGGCGTCAGAGCTGGGCGAAGGCGTCGTGGAACGCGGCGGCGGCCGCCTCGACGACTGCCGCCGTGTGGGCGCTCGACGTGAAGCAGGCCTCGAACGGGGACGGGGGCAGGTAGACGCCTCGGTCGAGCAGGAGCCGGTGGAGGCGCGCGAACGCCTCCCGGTCGCTCCGCGCCGCCGAGGTGTAGTCGGTCACGGGCTCGGCGGAGAGGAAGAACCCGAACATGGCCCCGACGGCGTCGACCTGGACAGGGACCCCCGCCGAGTCGGCAGCGGCCTGGATGGCCTCGGCGGTGCCGCGGGCCGCATCGGCGGCGGCCTGCCAGGCGTCGGAGGCGTCGGCCTCCTGGAGAAGCGCGATCCCCGCGGCCATCGCGAGCGGGTTGCCCGAGAGCGTGCCGGCCTGGTAGACCGGCCCGTCGGGCGCCATCATCCGCATGACGTCGGCGCACCCGCCGTAGGCGCCGACGGGGAGGCCGCCGCCGATCACCTTGCCGAGGATCGTGAGGTCGGGGCGGACATCGAAGAGGGCCTGCGCGCCGCCGGGGTGCACGCGGAAGCCCACCATCACCTCGTCGAACACGAGGAGGGCGTCGTGCGCCTGCGTGACCTCGCGGAGGAAGGCGAGGAAGCCGTCACGGGGCCGGACGAGCCCCATGTTGCCCGCGACGGGCTCGACGAGGACGGCCGCGATGGCGCCTCCCTCGCGTGCGAACACGTCGCGGAGCGCCGCCTCGTCGTTGAACGGGACGACGAGGGTGTCGGCCGTGACGGCCGCCGGGACGCCAGGGGAGTCGGGGAGGCCGAGCGTCGCGACGCCGCTGCCGGCCTTCGCGAGGAGGAGGTCGGCGTGGCCGTGGTAGTGGCCCTCGAACTTGACCACCTTGGCCCGGCCCGTGTAGGCCCGCGCTGCCCGGACGGCGCTCATGGCCCCCTCCGTCCCCGAGTTGACGAACCGGAGGCGCTCCATCGAGGGGTAGCGCCGCTGGATGAGCCGCGCCAGATCCACCTCCAGCGGGCTCGGCGCGCCGTAGCTCGTCCCCTTCGCCGCCTGCTCGGCGACGGCCCGCACGACGACCTCGGGGGCGTGGCCGAGGAGCAGCGGTCCGAACGAGAGCACGTAGTCGATGTACCGGTGGCCGTCGGCGTCGACGAGGGTTGCGCCCTCGCCGCGCTCGATGAACCGGGGGGTGCCGCCCACCGACTTGAAGGCGCGGACGGGCGAGGAGACGCCGCCGGGCATGAGGCCCTGAGCCTCGGCGAAGAGGCGCTCGGAGCGCGCGGTGGACAGGGCAGGAGAGGTCGTCATCAATCGGTCGTGGCGAGGAGGTGGTCGGCCGCGGCTTCTGCGTCGGCGATCACGTCGGGGAGTCCGACCCCGCGGAGCGAGGCGCCGGCGAGGGCGAGGCCGGGGTGCCGGCCGAGCGCCGCCGCGAGCGCGGCGAGGCGGTCGAGGTGGCCGAGGGTGTACCGGGGCAAGGCGCCGCCCCACCGCTGGACCTCCGCGAGGACGGGCTCCGACCGGAGCCCCACCCGCTGCCGGAGGTGCGTCTGGGCGGCGCCGAGGAGGGCGCCGTCGTCGGCCGTTTCTGCCCAGCCGGGCCGCAGGAAGACGCGGGCGAGGTCGTGCTCGGGTGGGGCCGAGCCGGGGTGCTTTCGCGAGAGGAGCGTGACGGCCTGGACCGGCCCTCCCTCGCGCCGGGGCACGAGCCAGCCGGAGGCGTCCGGCACGTGGGTGCCCGCCGCGCGGAAGCCCAGGAGGGCGACGGCCGCGCTGCCCATCGGGATGCTCTCGAGGGGCGTGGCGAGCGCGGGGTCGAGGGGCGCGAGGACGCGCGAGGCGGCGGGGGCCGGGAGCGCCACGATCAGGGCCGCGGCTTCGCGGAGCCCTCCGTCGGATCCGGTCACGACGAAGCGTCCCCCTTCCCGCGCAACGACCGTGGCCGCCACGCCCCGCTCGACCTCTACCTCCCGCTCGTCCAGCGCGCTTTCCAACGCCTCGACGAGCCGGTCCATCCCGCCGACGGGACGGTGGAAGGGAGCGCCCTTCTCCCCCGCGTCCGGGCCAGAGTGGAGACGGAGCAGCGGGCCCTCTCGCTCACGCTCGTGCAGGTGCGGCAGCGTGGCCCAGAGCGAGATCGGGGCATCGGCGCCGTAGAGCCCGCCGAGGAGCGGCTCGACGAGGCCCTCCCACGCCCCGCGGCCGAGGCGGCGGGCGGCGAAGTCCTCCAGGCTCTCGTCGGTGTCGGCGCGGCGGGCGGGGACGAGCGGTTCGAGGGCCGCCCGGAGCCGCGCACGGAGGGGGAGGGCCGACGTCGTGAGGAGCGGCCCGAGGCGGCCGGGGATCAGCCCCGTGAGCCCGGCAGGAAGCGGGTGGAGGTGGCCGTCCCGCTGGAGGAGGGCCCGGCCCTGCGCCGACGCGGTCTCGACGCCCAAGCGGGCGGCGAGCCTCAGCGCGGCCGGCTTGCGGACGAGGAACACGTCGGGCCCGACGTCGGCCGTGAAGCCGTCGCGCCGGAGCGTCTGCACGACGCCGCCGAGGCGGTCCGAGGCCTCCAGGAGGCGGACGGAGCGGCCGGCCTCGGCCAGCCGCAGCGCCGCCGTCAGCCCGGCGACGCCGCCGCCGAGCACGAGCACGTCGGTGCGCGGCGCGGTCATGCCGAGGCGGGCTCTGCGGCGGCCTCGACCCAACCGGCCCGCGCCGCCTCACCGGCGACGAGGTCGGCGAGGAGTCGGACGAACCGGGGGTCGTCGTTGAGCGAGGGCGGGCGCACGAGCCGCACACCCGCCTCCTGCGCCGCCGCCTGCGCCTCGATGTCGACGTCGTACAGGATCTCGACGTGGTCGCAGACGAACCCGATCACGACGCTCACCACCTTGTCGATGCCGCGCTCGGCCTTGAGGGCCGGGATGTGGTCTTCGAGCTGCGGGCCCAGCCAGGGCTCGGGGCTTCGGCCCTCGCTCTGGTAGCTCCAGCTCCACCGCGCCTCAGGCAGGCCCACGCGCTCGGCAACGAGGCGCGCCGTCGTCCAGAGCTGGTCCTGGTAGGGATCGCCCCCCTTGAGGATGCGGACGGGCAGGCTGTGCGCCGAGAACACGACGTGGACCTCGTCCTGCTCGTCGTCGGGAAACGCCTCGATGCCCTGCCGCACGCGCTCGGCGAACGCCTCGATGAGGAGGTCCTCGTCGTAGTACGCGTCCACGAAGGCGACGTCGAGGTCGCCGCGGTAGAGGTCCAGTCCCGCGCGGACCTTCTGCTGGTACTTCGCGATCGAGAGCGTCGAGAAGTGGGGCGCGAGGACGATGCCGACGGCCCGCTCGATGCCGTCGTCGAGCATCTGGCCGACGGTCTCCTCGATCCACGGCGCCCAGTGGCGCATGCCGAGGTAGGCGCGGTAGCGCTCGGGCTCGCCGGGCGGGTTGAGGTGGCGCATGGCGCCGTCGATCTGAGCCTTCGTCAGCTCGACGATGGGCGAGCGCCCGCCGATCTGCCGGTAGTTGTTCGTGATCTCGTCGAGGACGGCCTGCGTCGTCGGCCGGCCGTGGCGGATGTCGGCGAGGTAGCCCGGGATCTCGTCGAGCGAGGCCGGGCCGCCGTAGGCCATGAAGAGGACGCCGATGGGGGCGGAGGAGTCGGGCATGGTCAGGCGGGGACGGTCTCGGAGGTGGTCTCGTGGACGTAATCGGTGAGGCGGGCGACGGCGTCGGGGGGAGTGCTAGGGACGAGGCCGTGGCCGGTGTTGAAGACGTGCCCGGTGGCCGGCGCCTCGGCGAGCACGCGGTCGGCCTGCGCCTTGAGCTCGCGCCACGGCGCCTGGAGGAGGTACGGGTCGAGGTTGCCCTGGAGCGGCCGGCCGCCCACGCGCGCGTGGGCCTCCTGCAGCGACGGCCCGGCGTCGACGCCGATCGCGTCGCCGCCCGCCGCGGCGACGGCGTCGAGGTGGCCGGCGGTGCCGGTCGTGAAGTGGATGACGGGGAGGCCCGTCCGGCGCGCCGCCTCGATGAGGGTCGCGGTGTAGGGCGCCGCGTAGCGCTCGTAGTCGTAGCGCGAGAGCGCGCCGGCCCACGAGTCGAACACCTGTAGGGCGTCGGCGCCCGCCGCGGCCTGCGCCGCGAGGAAGCTGCCCGCGACCGTCACCAGCTTCTCCATGAGGCGCCGCCACGCCGCCGGCTCGTTGTACATGAACACCCGCGTCTTCTCGTAGCGCTTCGACCCGCCGCCCTCGATGGCGTAGGCCGCGAGCGTGAACGGCGCGCCCGCGAACCCGAGGACCGGGATCCCCTTCGGCGCCAGCTCCGCCTTCACGAGCCGGATCGCCTCGGGCGTCCACGGCATCGTCTCGCCGGCCGGCGGCGTCGCCAGGAGGTCCACGTCGCGCGTCGTCGTGATGGGGTTGTCGATCACGGGCCCGACGCCCGGCGCGAACCGGAGCCCGAGCCCCATCGTCTCGAGCGGCGGGAGGAGGTCGGAGTAGATGACGGCGGCGTCGAGGTCGAACCGGCGGAGCGGCTGGAGCGTGATCTCGGCGGCGATCTCGGGCGTCTTCACCATCGTGAGGAAGTCGTGCTCCTCGCGGATGGCGCGGTACTCGGGGAGGTAGCGGCCGGCCTGGCGCATGAACCAGACGGGCGTGGCGTCGACGGGCTCGCCGCGGAGGGCGCGGAGGAAGCGGTCGGGGCGGTCAGCCATGGGTGGGCACGGAGGGGCGGTGAGCGAGGTCGGCGAAGGGGCCCGCGCTCTGCCAGACGGCGCGGCCGGCGAAGAAGGGCCCGAGGCGCTCGATGAACTCGGCCGTCTGGCGCGTCGCGCGCATCCGCTGGACGACGGCCGAGAGCGGGTGGAGGTCGCGGCCGACGAGCCCGGCCACGAAGTCGTTGTCGAGGGGGTCGAGGCCGTGGCAGGCGAGGCGGACGTCGTGGGCGTGGTCGGCCGCGCCGAACGCGCGGCCGATGCCGCCGTGCTCCATGAGCATGCGGCGCTGCTCCTCGCGCGGCTCGCGCTCGAACCGGCCGCTCCGCCGGAGCGGGTACCACACGGCCCACGGCCAGTCCGGGTTCGTCATCGTCCGCACCGGGCGTCCGACGAGCGTGTCGAGGAGGTCGGTCTCGTAGCCGATGGCGTAGGTCCGCCCCAGCATCGTGAGGTGCGGCAGCGGCTGCAACCCCTCGAAGGCCGCGCTCTGGTGGAGCGCCCGGCCGCCCTCGACGAAGAAGCCGGGGTCCTCGTGGAAGAGGACGACGGCGACGCCGAGGGGGTCCTGGGCGCTCGCGTACACCACGCCGCCGACGCCCGCCCGCTCGGCCGCCTCAGCGAGGGGCGCGGGGTCCGGGCACCCGGTGTAGGCGAGGAGCTGGACGAAGAGGCGCCGGTCGAGCGACTGCGGGGCGCCGCTGGGGGTCTTCCCGCGCTCGGCGAGGTCGAGGCCACCGCTGGCGGCAGGCTCGGATGGGGCGATGTCGAGGGCCATGGGTCCGGGTGGGGTCGTCACCCCTCGGCCAGCCAGCGGGCGGCGTCGAGGGCGTAGTAGGTGATGAGGAGGTCGGCGCCCGCGCGCCGCAGGCCCGTCAGCGTCTCGAGCACCGCCCGCCGCTCGTCCAGCCACCCGTTCGCGGCGGCGGCCTTGAGCATGGCGTACTCGCCGGAGACGTGGTAGGCCCCGAGCGGGCGCCCGGGGAAGGCGTCGCGGAGGCGGCGGACGACGTCGAGGTAGGCCACGGCCGGCTTGACCATGAGGAGGTCGGCGCCCTGCGCGACATCGAGGGCGGCCTCGCGGAGGGCCTCGCGGGCGTTGCCGGGGTCCATCTGGTGCGTCCGCCGGTCGCCGAAGACGGGCGCGCTGTCGGCGGCGTCGCGGAACGGCCCGTAGAACGCCGAGGCGTACTTGACGGCGTAGCTGAAGACGCCGACGTGCGCGAAGCCGGCGTCGTCGAGCCCCCCGCGGATCGCCCCCACCACGCCGTCGATCATCGACGACGGCGCGACGAGGTCGGCCCCGGCGCGGGCGTGGCTGACGGCCGCGGCCACGTGCTGCGGGAGCGACGCCTCCAGCGCGAGCTCGCCGTCGGCGCTGAGGACGCCGCAGTGGCCGTGGTCGGTGTACTCGCAGAGGCACACGTCGGTGACGACGGCGAGGTCGGGGACCTCGGACTTGACCGCCCGCACGGCCCGCTGCACCGCTTCGCCGTCGTCGCTGGCCGACGTGCCCTCGGCGTCCTTGTGCGCCGGGAGTCCGAAGAGGAGGACGCCGCCCAGCCCCAGCTCGGCGGCCCGCCCGGCCTCCCGCACTGCCTCGTCCACGGAGCGCTGGAAGACGCCCGGCATGGAGGCGATCTCGCGCCGGACGCCCTCCCCCTGCGTCACGAACAGGGGCAGGACGAGGTCGGCCGGGTGCAGGCGCGTCTCGCGGACGAGCCGCCGCACGGCGGGCGTCGTCCGCAGCCGCTGCGGGCGGTCGGGGGCGAGCGCGATTGGGGCGAGCGTGTCCACGGCGTCAGGAGAAGAGATCGTCGAGGGCGTCGAGGAGGCCGCCGACGGTGTGGGGGTCGGCGACGGCGTCGGCGGCGAGGCCGGCCGGCGCGAGGGCGTCGGCGGTGACGGGGCCGATGGCGACGAGCGCGGCGTCGGCGAGGGCGGCGAGGTCGGGGACGGCGGCGAGGAAGCCACGGACGGAGGAGGGCGAGGTGAAGGTGACGGCGTCGGGGCGGCGGCGGAGGGCGGCGGCGGCGGCGGCGGGATCGGCCTCGGCGACCGTCCGGTAGGCCGTCACGTCGTGGACGTCGGCGCCGCGCGCCGCGAGGCCCGGGGCGATGGCCTCCCGGCCGATGTCGGAGCGGAGCAGGTAGACGGGGGCGCCCGGGTCCAGCGGCAGCTCGGCCACCAGGACGTCGCCCAGCGCCTCCCGCGGCACGAAGTCGACGGGCGCGCCGGCAGCGCGGAGGGCGCCGGCCGTGCCCGCACCGACGGCCGCGACGCGGGCGCCCTCGGGCAGCCCGTCGGGCCACACCTCCCGGAGTACCCGCCACCCGTGGCGGATGCCCGTCGCGCTCGTGAACACGACCCAGGCGCCCGGTCGGAGCGCGCGCGCCACCTCGACGAGCGGCTCGATGGCGGGCGGCGGGAGGAAGCGGAGCGCGGGCACGAGGAGCGGCTCGGCGCCGCGCGCCCGGAGGCCGTCCACGAGCGAGCCGGCCTGCTCGGGCGAGCGGGTGACGACGACGCGGCGGCCCTGGAGCGTGGCGGTCATGGCAGCAGCGCCTGGGCGCCGTCGGCGAGGGCGAGGCGGGCGGCGGCGAGGCCCACGGCCTCGCCCGACGCCCCGGCAGCGGCGGCGTCGAAGGGCCCGTCCGTCTCGACCTCCACCGTGCGGCGGCCGTCGGTCGAGACCACCCGGCCCCGGAAGCGGACCCGCTCGCCCGCCACCTCGGCGTGGGCGGCGACGGGCGCGCTGCAGCCGCCGCCTAGGCCCGCCAGGAACGCCCGCTCGGCGGTCACCGAGGCCCGCGTCGGGCTGTGGTCGAGCGCGCCGACGAGCCGGCGAACGCCCGCGTCGTCGGCGCGGACCTGGACGCCGAGGGCGGCCTGCCCGGGAGCCGGGAGCATCGCGTCGAGCGGGAGCACGCCGGCGGCGCGGTCCTCGATGCCGAGCCGGCGGAGGCCCGCGAGGGCGAGAACGCCGGCGTCGTACGCCCCCTCCTCGATCTTGCGGATGCGCGTCTCGACGTTGCCCCGGATGGAGCGGATCACGAGGTCGGGCCGGCAGCGGAGCAGCTGGGCGCCCCGGCGCAGGCTGCTCGTCCCCACGACGGCGCCGGCGGAGATCCCCGCCAGATCGTGGCCCGCCGGGCAGATCCAGGCGTCGCGGGGGTCCTCCCGCACCGTGGTGGCGCCGACGGTGAGGCCCTCGGGGTCGTCGGTGGGCAGGTCCTTGAGCGAATGCACGGCGAGGTCGAGGCGGCCGTCGCGCAGCGCCCCTTCGAGCTCGGCGGTGAACAGCCCCTTCCCCCCGATCTCGGGGAGGGGCCGGTCAAGCGTGCGGTCCCCCTCGGTGACGAAGGGGACGAGCGCGACGTCGAGGCCGGGCCACGCGGCGCGGAGGGCGGCCGCGACGTGCTCGGCCTGCCACGTCGCCAGCCGCGAGGTCCGGGTGCCGAGGCGGAGGCGTCCGGGCTCAGTCATGGCCTCCGTCGATGGCGAAGAGGCGGCGGAGGGCGTCCTCGTCGAGGTCGTCGGTCCGCTCGCGCAGCGCGACCGTGAGGTCGTGGAAGAGCCGGTTGGTGAGCGTCCGCGTCAGGTGCTCCGGGTCGCTGCAGTGTGGGACGCGGCCGGGGCCGGGCTCGCAGGTCCGGTCCGTGCACCGGCTGCAGACGTAGGCGACGGTCTCCTGCCGGACGGCCTCGGCGCGGCGGCGCAGATCGGCCACGAGGTGCTCGCGGTGGAGCCCATCGAGGTCGGCCCGGAGCGTGTGCAGCGCCGCTTCCACTCGGGCCTCGGCGGCCGGCACCGCCGCCTCGCGCGCCTGGATCCCCGCGTCGACGACGGCCGCGAGCGCGTCGATGTCGTGGAGCGTGACGCCCGGGAGGGCCCCCACCTCGGCCCGCACGTTGCGCGGCATGCCGAGGTCGATCACGGTCCGGGGCCGGCCGTCGGCCCAGGCCGCCCGCGCCGCGTCGAGCGGGAGCGCCTCGCGGTCGGTGGCGGTGAGGACGACGCGCGCCTCCGGGAGCACGTCGGCCAGCTCGGCCGGGGGGACGACGGCGAAGCTGTCGTGCGCCGGAACGTGGGACGAGACGAGCGTCACCGAGGCCGGCCCGGCGGCGGGGAGCAGCCCCAGCAGGAGCCGCCCCATCTGCCCCCCTCCCACCACCACGACGGGCCGACCCGCTACGCCGGCCGGCGACGCTTCTGCGAGCTGGAGCGCGGCCGAGGCCGTGGAGGCGGCGCCGCGGCCGAGGTCGGTGTCGCGGCGAATCTGCTGGCCGGTCTGGACCGCCGCCGCCAGCGCCGTCCGGAGCACGGGGGTCAGCACCCGTGCGTCCTGGGCGGCGGCGCGCGCGCGCCGCCCCAGGCCCCGGATCTGCGCCTCCCCGAGGACGGCCGATTCCAGCCCCGCCGCCACGCGGAGGAGGTGCCGGAGCGCGGCGTCCCCCACCCGCGCCGTGAAGGCGTCCAGCGGGGCGCCGGGCCCGGCTGCGGCGAGCCGCTGGCGCCCCCATGCCAGCAACGACTCCGCCGGAGCCGATCCCGCCACGAGCAGCTCGACGCGGTAGCACGTCGAGATCAGGCAGGCGCCGAGGCCGTCGGCGCGGGCGGCGTCGAGGAGCGCGGCGGTAGCGGCCCGGTCGAGCGCCCACGCCTCGCGGTCCCCGACGGCCACGCTCTCGCCGTCGAGCCCGAGGCTCACGATGGTGTCGCGCCCGCTCATGCGTCGTCGGCCTCGTACGCCTTGGCGATGGCGAGCTGCACCTCGTTCATGAACGCGTTCACTTTCCGGAGGAGCGCGACCTGCGCCTCGGCCGGCTGCTCGTGGAGGTGGGGGTAGTAGGCGGTCGACTCGGTGAGGGCGTCGCGGAAGAACATCGTCGCCCGGAGCGCCTCGCTCGGGGGCAGCCCCCGCCAGCGGAGCTGCTCGGCGTAGCGGCGGGCGAGGTGGCGGACCTCGTCCCAGAGCCCGTCGTCTTCGCCGGTCCCGGCCACGTGCCGGAGGAGCAGGCCCATCAGCCGCTGTCCGTTCTCGCGGCTCTCGGCGCGCTGCGCCTCGCTCAGCCCGGCATTCCACGGCGTCTCCGGCTGGGCCCGGAGCTCGTACCGGGTGTGGACGAGGGCGTGCTCGGCCCACGCCTGGTCCGAGAGCCCGCCGGCCGCCGGGAGCGCGACCGGGGCCTCAACGCTCTCCCGGAGGAGCCGGTCCACGGCCTCACGAGGGATGCGGCGGTGGCCGCCCGGGGTGCGGACCTCGGGCAGCTTGCCCTCGTCGGTCCAGCGCCGGATCGTAACCACATGGACGCCCAGGAGATCGGCCGCGGCGCCCACGCTGAGGAGCTCGTTCGAGCCTGCCATGATGAGGTTTGCTAAGGTTCTCGAACCTACGACCGCTGCCCAACCTCGGCGTATGAAGAATCTGCTGCCCTACGCGGCGCGGCAGAGCGTGCGTCCAGCGCGCGCCCGGCGCCATGGTCCCGGGCGCACGCCGGCCCCGGCAAGGAGGGACGCGAGGGCGCCCCGGAGCATAACGGTCTGCGTTGTACATTGCCATAGGGACTGAGATAGATGCGATTCTATCTGTCTGCACACAGCTTTCTTTCTTCCCGTTACTGCTGTGCTCTTCAACTCCCTCGACTTCGTCTTCTTCTTCCCCGCCGTGGTGGCCGCGTTCTTCGCCCTCCCCCACCGCGCACGGCCCTGGCTCCTCCTCGGCGCCAGCTACTTCTTCTACGGCTCCTGGGACGCCCGCTACCTCCTCCTCCTCGCCCTCTCGACGGTCACCGACTACGGCGCCGGCCTCGCCATGGGCCGGCGCCGCTCGAAGCGGGCGCGCCGGCCCTGGCTCCTCCTCAGCCTCGGGGTCAACCTCGGCCTCCTCGGCGCGTTCAAGTACTCGGGGATGTTCGCCGAGACGGCCAACGCGCTGTTCGGGTGGATGGGCGTCGGCTACCGGGCCCCCGTCCTCGAGCTCCTCCTCCCCGTCGGCATCTCGTTCTACACGTTCCAGACGCTGGCCTACTCCATCGACGTGTACCGGGGGCGGCAGGCGGCCGAGCGGCACTTCGGGCTCTTCGCGCTCTACGTCTCGTTCTTCCCCCAGCTCGTGGCCGGTCCCATCGAGCGGAGCCAGCACCTCCTCCCGCAGTTCCGGGAGCGGGTGGGGTTCGAGTACGGCCGGGCCGTGAGCGGGCTGCGGGTCATGCTGGGGGGGTTCATGATGAAGCTGCTCGTGGCCGACCGCGTCGCGCCGATCCTCTTCGCGACGTACTACGGGCCCGAAGGGGTCGGGGCGTTCTACGGGTGGCCGGCCATCATCGCCACTTACCTGTTCATGGCGCAGTTCTACTGCGACTTCGCGGGGTACAGCCTGATCGCGATCGGGGCGGCGCGGGTGATGGGGTACGACCTCATGCAGAACTTCGACCGCCCGTACTTCTCGGCGTCGCTGAACGAGTTCTGGCGCCGGTGGCACATCTCGCTGATGACGTGGCTCCGGGACTACCTCTGGCTCCCGCTCAACGGCGGGACCAACCGGGTCTCGAAGGAGCGGGGGCTGCTCAGCCTCTTCCTCGTCTTCGTGCTGAGCGGGCTGTGGCACGGGGCGGCATGGACGTTCGTGGTGTGGGGGACGCTGCACGGCGTCGCGATCGTGATCGGGAACGTGACGCGGAAGCCGCGGAACCGGCTGTGGAAGCGCGCGGCCGACTGGGAGCGGGGCCTCCGGATCCGGACGTCCGGGCGGCTGGCCGTCCGCGCCGCCGGCCTCCCGGCCCTCCGGCTGCCCCCCCTCGTGCCGAAGCTGCAGCGCTTCATCGGCGTCCTCGTGACGTTCCACATCTTCACCTACCTCGGCGTGTTCTTCGTGGCCCCCTCGCTCGGCGACGTGTGGTCGATGTACACCGCGCAGTTCCGGTTCGACCAGAGCAACCTCGGGGAGCTCATCGCTGTGGTGGGGCCGTACCAGTTCTTCCTGAGCATCGCCGTGGTGGTCGGGCTGGTGGCGGTGGAGATCTTCCAGGGCCGCCACGACCTCGACCCCTGGATCGGCTCGCGGCCGTGGCCCCTCCGGTGGGCCATCTACCTCGCCTGCCTCGGGGCGCTCCTGCTCTTCGGCGCCTTCGGCGGCCAGGAGTTCATCTACTTCCAGTTCTGAGGCGCCCCGCCCTGACCCCCCAGTGCCCACGCAGCCAGTCCTGACGTCATGAAACGGTTCATCCTCAAGGGGCTCCTCGCCGTCGTCCTCATCGGAGGAGCGATCGAGGCGACAGCGCGGTGGGGGCTGCCACTGCTGTTCGGGAGCGGGCTCGCCGAGCTCGAGGACTACTACCGGCCGGTGCGGCGGGTCGCAGAGGCCGAGCCCATCACGCACCTCGCCGTCGGGTCGTCGCAGGTGGCCGCGGCCATCGAGGCGGACACGCTCGAGTCACTGCTGCGCGCGGCCAAGCCCGGCCAGCACGTCCGGGCCCTCAACGTGGGGAAGGGGTTCTCCCAGCAGGTCCAGCACTACTTCGGCGTGCGCAACCTCATCGAGCGATACCCCGAGGCGACCCGTGGGATGACCGTGTTCCTCGAAGCGCCGAGCGGCGTCGCGGACTTCCGGACCTGGGACGACCAGTGGGCCTTGGCGCAGTGGCCCTCCCTGCTCGGGCCGCTCCTCACCACCCGCGACCTCCCCCGCTTCTGGCTCCAGGCCGACAACGAGTTCGGCGACAAGGTGCGGGCGACGGCCGCGCACTTCTTCTACACCCCGCGCTACTTCCGCCACCTCCGGCTCCGCATGGAGGCGGCCGTGAACCGGCGGCTGATGCCGCCGCCGGAGGACGAGGAGGAGGTCGACCTCACCAACGCCGGCGGCATCCGCACCGACCGGGCGGGCGTGGAGCTGACGCGGCTCGAAGCGATGCGGGAGCGGAACGAGCGGTGGGTCGAGCAGCACGGCGAGGGCGGCCGCGACGCCAGCGACTGGGAGGCGTCCATCTGGGCCGACATGGTCCGCCTCGTGCGCTCGCACGGCGGCGAGGTCGTGTTCTTCGACATGCCCCAGAGCCCGGTCATGCAGGTGGGGGGGCGCGACCAGGTCTACCGCGAGCGCCAGGACGCCTTCAACACGTGGGCGCGGGCCAACGACCTCGCCATCCTCTACCCGCGCCCCTTCCTCTACGACGAGACCGACTTCCCGGACCACCTCCACCTCCGCAAGTCACGACACGACGAGTACACGACGCGGCTCGCGGAGGCCTACCTCCGCTGGGAGCAGGGCGAACCCCTCCCGGATGCGCCGCCTCCCCAGGACGCCCGACCCGGCACGGTCGACGAGTCCGACGAGGCTCAGTAGCGGAGGCTAGGGAAGGGGAGCCCCCACCGCAGCATCAGCTGCGGGGAGAGGTACCGGTTCAGGCCCACCTGGTCGTCGTCCACGGAGCCGTAGCGGAGCACGCCCCCGGCGAAGAGTTGGGGGAGGAGGCGGACCTCCGTCCGCGCCTCGAGGAGGATTCGGTTCTGGCGGACGCCCCAGAGCGTCTCCGCGCTGTCCTCGCTCTCCTCCGGGCGCGAGTTGAACGGGACGTTCGGGTCCGAGCCGTAGTTGACCAGCACCGTCCCGTCCTCCGCCAGCTCGTTGCGCCCGAGCCGGGTGAAGACGACGTCGAGCGCCACGGCGACGTCGGGGACGGGGCGGTAGCGGGCCGAGAGGGCGAGGTCGCTCGCGTTCGGGCCGGCCGGGTGGCCGAGGACGTCGCCGTAGTGGACGTAGGCGGCGCCGGGCGGCTGCGCGTTGAGGGGCGGGCAGCCGGCGCCCTGATCGGGGCAGAGCGCGCGGTGGGCGTAGAGGTAGGGGCGGAGCCGCGCGTACTCCACGCGGAGGGAGAGGCCGCGCGCACGGCTCCCGCCGGGCAGCGGCGGGTCCACCACGGTGGCGCCGACGAGGTAGGCCCACTTGTTCCCCCACCACGCGTTGAAGAACTCCGAGACCTTCAGCTCGTCGAGGATGAACTGCCCGTAGGCGCGGAGGCCCGGCGCGGCGGTCCACGCCAGCCCGGCGCCGAGGAGCACGTTGTCCGGGCTGCCCAGCTCGCGCTCGGTGCCACGGTAGAACTGGAACGGGTTGAGGTAGGCGACCTCGAAGCCGCCGCGGCCCGTGGAGTCGGCGACGAAGATGATGGACTCGAACGCCTCGGCCTCCAGGCCGTAGCCGAGGTCGATGGCGAGGCGGTGGAAGGCGCCGTACCGGGAGTCGAGCAGGCCGGTGCCGGTGATGCGGTCGGGCTCGGTGAACCGCGCGAAGAGGTTGGTGAAGTCGAGCCGCCACACCTTCCACCTGAGCTGGAGCTGGTCGTAGACCGTCGGGTAGTTCGAGAGCACGACGCTCTCGCGGCCGAAGCCCCAGCGGTTCCGGTCGCGGCCGAAGCGGGCCTCGAACCGCCGCGTGTGGTACCCCACCACGCCCGTCGCCACGAAGTAGTCGTAGACGTCCTCGGAGGGGCGGGCCACGAAGCCGAGGCGGGGGGCCGTCCCCTCGCGGAAGGCGTAGACGGCCGCGGGCGGGCGCGCCTGGTTCTCCTCGATCCGGGTCTCGAAGAAGACGCGGCCGAAGCCGGCGCCGATGTCGAGGTGGCCGGCGGCCCGCACGCCGCGCGTGTTCTGCCACGCCGACGACGTGCCCTCGCGCATCTGGGACTGCGTCTGTCGAACGGGGCCGTAGGCGAGCACGGCGAGAGGCTCCGCCTCGATCCCGAAGTCCTCGCCCTCCACCGAGAGCGCCGTCGTCCCATTCCGGTAGAGCCAGGGGACGCCGGCGACGGCGCTGCTGAGGAGGCCGCCCACGGCCTCGCCGCGGTACTGCGCGAGGAGCCGCCGGTCCAGCGAGGAGAAGGCGTCGGGGTCGGCGGTGGTCCGGGCGGCGAGGGTGTCGAGGAGGGCGTGGGCCTCGTAGGCCGAGAGCGGCTTGGCGCCCAGGGCGACCCCGGGGAGGCGGCCGAGCGCCTGCTGGTCCTCGAGGAAGGTGTGGAGGGCGTCCTCAATCTGGAGGAGCCCCTCGGTCTGAGCGCGGGCGGGCGCGGCGAGCGCGAGGAGGGCGAGGGCGACGAGAACGCGCGGGCGTCCCGAAGGGAGACGGGGCATGGGGGACGGAGGCTCGGCCGGGGCAGGGCGGACGCGCGAAGCTACGACCGGAGACGCCAACGCCGGGGGGCGCCGTCCGGCATGGACCGCCGCGCCCACCGGGCCGCCGACGTCGTCAGGAGATCGCCGCGTCCGTCGCCTTCGTTCCGGAGGGCGCTGCCTCGCGCTCCAGCACGAGGAGGCCGAGCGGCGGGAGCGTGAGGACCACCGACGACGGGCGGCCGTGGTACCGCACCGGCGTCGTCTCCACGCCGCCGTGGTTGCCCACCCCTCCGCCGCCGTAGTCGGCCGCGTCGGAGTTGAGGACCTCGCGCCACGTCCCCTCCTCGGGCACGCCGACCCGGTAGTTCTCGCGGGGCACGGGCGTGGCGTTCAGGACGAAGAGGAGGGCGCGGCCGCTGCCGCGCCGGAGGTAGCTCACGACGCTGTTCTCGCGGTCGCCGAGGTCGACCCACTGGAAGCCCTCGTGGCTGTCGTCGTGGAGGGCGGGGTGCGCGCGGTAGAGGCGGAAGGCGTCCTCGACCCACCGGAGGAGGCCGGCGTGGAGCGGCTCGTCGAGGAGGCCCCAGTCGAGGGCGTGGTCGTGGCTCCACTCGGCGCGCTGGCCCCACTCCTGGCCCATGAAGAGGAGCTTCTTGCCGGGGTGGCCCACCATGTGGCCGTAGAGGAGGCGGAGGTTGGCCGCCTTCTGCCAGTCGTCGCCCGGCATCTTGCCCCAGAGCGAGCCCTTGCCGTGGACCACCTCGTCGTGCGAGAGCGGGAGGACGTAGTGCTCGGAGAAGGCGTAATGGAGGGGGAAGGTGAGCTCGTGGTGGTGGTACTTCCGGTGCACGGGGTCCTTCTCCATGAAGGTGAGGGTGTCGTGCATCCACCCCATGTTCCACTTGTAGAGGAAGCCGAGGCCGCCGCTGTAGGTCGGCCGCGAGACGCCGGGCCACGCCGTGCTCTCCTCGGCGATCATGAGCGCGCTCGGGTGGTGGGTGTAGACCTCCTCGTTGACGAGCTTGAGGAGGTCGATGGCCTCGAGGTTCTCGCGCCCTCCGAACATGTTGGGCGTCCACTCGCTGCGGGAGTAGTCGCGGTAGAGCATGCTCGCCACGGCGTCGAACCGGAGGCCGTCGACGGGGTAGCGGTCGATCCAGAACCGGGCGCTCGAGAGGAGGAAGTTCTTGACGCCGGGCTTGTTGTAGTCGAAGACGAACGTGCCCCAGTCGGGGTGGCGGCGCATCCGCTCGTCGTCGTACTCGAACAGCGGCGCGCCGTCGTACATCGCGAGGCCCTGGGGGTCCGTCGCGAAGTGGGCCGGGACCCAGTCGAGGAGCACGCCGATGCCGCGCTGGTGGAGCGTGTCGATGAGGTGCATGAGGTCTTGCGGGCTCCCGAACCGGTAGGTCGGGGCGAAGTAGCCGACGACCTGGTAGCCCCACGAGCCGTAGTACGGGTGCTCCATGACGGGGAGCAGCTCGACGTGCGTGAACCCGAGGCGCTCAACGTGGTCGGCCAGAGGCTCGGCGATCTCGCGGAACCCGAGGCTCTCGCCGTGCGCCTTATGGCGCCACGAGCCGAGGTGGACCTCGTAGATCGCGACCGGCTCGTCGAGGGTCTCGGGCCCCTTCCGGCTCGCCATCCAGTCGCCGTCGCCCCAGTCGTAGCCGAGGTCGGTGACGAGGGAGGCGAGGCCGGCGCTGGGGCTGCCGCCGGCGGTGGGCGGCTCCCTGCGGACGGCGTCGGGGTCGGTCTTGTCCCAGGCGCCGCCGCCGCGCTCGACCCGGTACTTGTAGCACGTCCCGGCCCCGACGCCGCCGACGTGGGCGCTCCACAGCCCCTCGCTCCCGCGCTCCAGCGGGTGCGCGCCCGGGTCCCACCCGTTGAAGTCGCCGACGACGGCGACCCGCTCGGCGTGGGGAGCCCAGACGGTGAACCGGGTCCCGCTGGCGTCGGGGTGGGCGCCGAGGACGGTGTAGCTGTCGGAGAAGCGGCCGTCCTGCCAGCGCTGGAGGATGCCGGGGGTGAGGTGGGACATCGGTGAGGAGGCGGGGTGAGAGGGGGTGCGGAGCAAAAGGGGGAGGCCCCTGCCATCTCAGGGCATGGCGGAGAGCGTCGCAGCCGGCGACCGGAGGAGCCGCCGGAGGCTGCGGAGCGGGAGGGGCAGCCAGTCCGGCCGGTGGCCCAGCTCGTAGCGGACCTCGTACAGCGCCTTGTCGAGGAGGAGCTCGCGGTCACGGGCGTCCTCGGGCACGAGGCCCTCGGTGGTCAGCGCGGCCAGGTAGCTGTCGAGCAGCCGCCCCTGGGCCCGGTCACGCCACTCGAGCGCCCAGTCGCGCACCTCGGAGTCGTCGGTGGGCAGG
>JAWWCA010000029.1:0-21583 GCA_033720695.1 Rubricoccaceae bacterium | reverse complement strand
GGCGCTCTCGAACCGCTCGTGGACGACGCACCTGTCGAGGGCCTTCGTGATCGTGTTCGTGCCTTGGCCCTCGCCGTCGTCGTTCGTCCACGCGAGGTCCCACGCGCCGAGCCAGAAGTCGAGCTGGGCAGCCTCGGGGCTCTGGCAGGGCGGCTCGGGGGACTGGGCCGCAGCGAGCGGGGTCAGCGCTCCGAAGGCGAACGCGAGGCAACTCAGGAGGAGCCGGGGGTGCATGGCGGGCGGGGTCAACGGGCGAGGGTGATGGCCTGGGCGTTCGTGCCGCCCGGGTGCGTCAGGCGGACGAGGTAGAGCCCGCTCGGGAGGTCGGCCGCGTCGAGGCGGACGGCGTGGGCGCCGGCGGGCTGCTCCCCGTCCACGAGCACGGCGATGGTGCGGCCGAGCACGTCGGTGACGGTGAGGCGCACGGCCGCGGGGGCCGCGAGCGTGTAGCGGAGCGTGGTCGTGTGTGTGAACGGGTTGGGCGCGGCCGGGCTCAGCGTCGTCGCGGCCTCTTCGGGGGCGCCGGGTTCGGCGGCCACCGGCGCGATGCCCTGGCCCTCGACGGCGTTGTAGGTGGCGTTCACCGCGAGGCCGGCGTGGGTGTCCACCTGTCCGCTCGGCCACGTGATCTCGAGCTCGTCCACGGTCGTCGCGTCGCCCAGGCCGACGTGGACGGTGAGGCTGTTCTGGCCGTTGAAGGTGTTCTGCGCCGAGACCTCGCGGAGCTGTGTCCGGCTCGCCCCGTTGATCGTGGCCGTGGCGCGGACGATGGCGCCGAGCGCCGAGCGGTTCGAGTCCCGCCCCCGGAGGCGCACCTTCACCCAGGCGTTCCCGTTCGCGAGGTCGTTGCGGTAGAGCCGCGTGCCCGGCCCGGTCGAGGCCTGGGAGGTCACGGCGAGGTCGAGGTCGCCGTCGTCGTCGTAGTCGCCGAGCGTGGCGCCGGAGGTCGTCGTGGCGTCGGCGGCAGGGGGCTGGTCCTCGACGCGGGTGAAGACCCCGCCGCCCTCGTTGGTGTAGAGGCGGTCGAGGCCGCCGCCGCCCGTCGTCACGAAGAGGTCGAGGTCGCCGTCGTTGTCGAGGTCGCCCCAGGTGTTGGCGAGGCCGAAGCCGCCGGTGTCGGTCACGAGCGGGCTGTCGGTGATGGCGGTGTAGACGCCACCGCCGTCGTTGCGGTAGAGGTCGTTGGTGGGCTTCCCGGCGTAGTTGGTGACGTAGAGGTCGAGGTCGCCGTCGTTGTCGTAGTCCACCCAGTTCATCACCTGGCCGTCGCGGGGGTCGGTGGCGATGGGATCGGTCGTGATGCGGGTGAAGGTACCGGTGCCGTCGTTTTCGTAGAGGTTGTCCGGGGCGATCGTCACGCCGTTGGCCGGGCCACTGCCGATGAAGAGGTCGAGGTCGCCGTCGAGGTCGTAGTCGCTCCAAGAGGGGACGGTGTAGGGGTCGAAGTCGGTGACGATGGGGCCGTCGGTGACGCGGGCGAAGGCGCCGCCGCCCTCGTTGTGGAAGAGGTGGTTGAGCTGCGAAGCGCCGACGAACCCGGCGGGGTGCGCCACGACGAGATCGACGAGGCCGTCGGCGTCGTAGTCGCCCCAGGCGGCGCTCCAGCCGCGGTTGTCATCGGCCGGCGCGACCGGGGCCTCGTCGACGACGACGAACGTGCCGCCGTCGTTGCGGAAGAGGTGCCCGGCCCCGCTGATCCAGCCGCCGACGGTGTAGACGTCGAGGTCGCCGTCGTTGTCGTAGTCGGCCCAGGTGTGGCCGAGGGAGCCGGGCGTGGAGGCGTCGGTGAGGGCGCCGGCGTCGGCGAGCGTGAACGTGCCGTCGTCGTTGCGGAAGAGGGCGTTGCCGCCGGTCGTGCTCTGGCGGCTGACGAAGAGGTCGGGGTCCCCGTCCCCGTCGTAGTCCACCCAGGAGGCGCCCCACGAGACGACGGTCGAGAGGAGGTCGCCCTCGGTGACGTCGGTGAAATTGGGCTGCGCGGCGGCCGGGGCGCCGAGGAGGAGGGCGGCGAGGAGGGCGTAGCGGACGGGCATGGGAGGCGTTGGGCAGGTGGGCAGGACACGGTCGGCGAGGAGGATAGGGCGGGCTCGCCGCCGTGCGCCTGAGCCTCCTCTGATGTCGGTCTGCCCTCTGGGGCTACGGCCTGATGTTTTGCTGATGATCGCCCCCAGGGCGGCGCGGGGCACGAACTCCGGGATCGCATCCCTCGTGGCACCCCCCGTATCCTACGAGACCGCGTGCCCCCCATCGCCCGATGCACGGCGACAGCCAACCGTTCTCCGACCTCGACACCGGCTTCGACCTCGCCGGGTGGACCGTCGTGCCGCGCGCCAACGAGCTCGTCCGCCCTGGCGAGACGGTCCACGTCGAGCCGAAGCCGATGGAGGTGCTGCTCCATCTCGCCCGCCACGCCGGCGAGACCGTCCCGCGCGAGGCGCTCATGGAGGCGGTCTGGCCCGGCGTCTACGTCACCGAGCACGCGCTGAACCGCTGCGTCTCTCAGCTCCGCAAGCTGTTCGACGACGACCCCCGCGCGCCGAGCGTGATCGAGACGATCCCGAAGGCGGGCTACCGCCTCATCGCGCCCGTCGAGCGGCCGGGCGACCGCGACGGGGCGGCGCTGGAGCACCTCGACCTCCGTGTGGCCGTGCCCGAGACCGCGCCCGCCCCGGCTCCGCGGTGGGAGAGGCGCCCGTGGGTGCGGGGTCTCGGCGCCCTGGCCGTCGGCGCTCTGCTCGTGCTGGGCGTGGTGTGGCTCCGGCCGAGCGCCCCGCCGCCCGCGACGCGGGCGCTCACCGTCGCGCCGGGCGTGGAGATGCAGGCGCGCCTCTCGCCCGACGGCCGCCTCGTCGCGTACGTCCACGGGGCGCCGGAGGGTGGGCCGCGGCGCATCCTGGTCCGCGCCCTCGACGACGACGCGCCCCGCGCCCTCACCGACGGCCCGCGCGACTTCAGCCCGGCCTGGAGCCCCGACGGCCAGTCCCTCGCCTTCACGCGCTGCGACACCCTGCCCTGCGCCGTCTACACGGTGCCCGCTCTCGGAGGGCCGGCCCGGCGCGTCGCGTCGGGGGTGGCGGGCTGGGGGCTGGCGTGGCACCCGGACGGGCGGCGCCTCGCCGCTGCCGGCCGCGACACGACCGCGGCGACGCCGACGTCGCGCATCGTGCTCCTCGACCTCGACACCGGCGCCCAGACGCCGGTCTCGGAGCCGCCCGACGGCACCAACGACATCGACCCCGTGGTCTCGCCCGACGGCGCGTGGGTCGCCTTCGCCCGCACGACCCCGAACGGCGGGGACCTCTGGCGCACTCCGACGGCCGGTGGGACGGCCGAGCGGCTCACCTTCGACGACCGCCCGCTCGCGAGCCACGCCTTCACGCCCGACGGCCGCCACCTCATCTTCTCGTCGGCGCGCTCGGGCGTCTACGCCCTCTGGCGGGTGCCCGTCGGCGGCGGCGCGGTCGAGCCCGTCGTCGGCCCGGCCGTCCGGGACCCCGGCGGCCCGGCCCTCGCCGACGGCCGCCTCGTCGTCTCCGACTGGGTGTTCGAGATCAACCTGTGGCGGTCCGTCGAGGGAGGCGAGGCCGAGCGCGTGGTGGCCTCGACGCTGTGGGACAAGCAGCCGGCGCTCTCGCCTGACGGCGAGCGCCTCGCCTTCGTCTCCAACCGCACCGGCCCGCCCGAGCTGTGGACCGCCACCGCCGAGGGCGACGGGCTCCTTCGGCTCACCGACTTCGGCGGCCCCGCCGTCGAGCACCCCCGGTTCTCGCCCGACGGCCGCCTCATCGCCTTCGAGGCGCGCGGCGAGGGGCCCGCCGACGTGTGGGTCGTGGATGCCGAGGGGGGGGCGCCGCGCCGCCTCACCGAGCACCCGGCCCGGGACGTCAATCCACGCTTCTCGCGCGACGGCCGGCACGTCCTCTTCGGCTCCGACCGGGGCGGGCGGTGGCAGGTGTGGCGGGTCCCTGTCGAGGGAGGCCGCCCCGAGCCTGTCGCCGACGGCATCGCGGCCGAGGAGACGGCTGACGGCGCGCTGCTCGTCGCGCGGCACGGGGAGGCGGGGCTGTGGCGCGTCGAGGACGGCGAGGCCCGGCCGCTCTCGGCTGTTCCGCAGGCGGGCGACTGGGCGAGCTGGGCGGGGACGGCGGCGGGCGTGCTCGCCCTCGACCGCGCCGCCGGCCGCCTCGTCCGCGTCGACGCCCGGACCGGGCGCAGCGAGGCGCTCGGCCCCGACCTCGGCACGCTCATGCAGGGCGAGGGGACGGTCGCCGCCAGCGCCGACGGCCGCACCGTCGTCTGGGCTCGCGTGGACCGCGTCGAGGCCGACCTCCTGCTCGTCGAGCCCTTCGAGTGAGTGTGACCTTCGGGGCGGTGCGAGCGGCGAAGAGAGCAACTCCCCAGTTCTCAAGCCTCTCTGCCCTCTCATGCGCGCCCCCCTCCGCTCCCTCGCCCTCTTCGCCGCCGCCCTCGCCTTCGCCGGCTGCGCCACGCTCTTCACCGGCACCCACGACGACGTCCACTTCGCGTCCGAGCCCGAGGGGGCCGAGGTCTATAGCGGCGGCCTCTACGTCGGGGAGACGCCGGTGACCGTCCCCGTCCGCCGCCGCTCCTTCGGTGACACCGAGGTCACGCTGCGGACGGCGGGCTACGAGCCGCTCACGTTCGTGCTCCGCCAGGAGTTCAACACCGTCTCCGTCCTCAATCTCGCCGACGCCTTCGGCTGGGGCATCGACGTGGCGACGGGCGCCGTGATGCGGTACGAGCGGGGCGGCTACCTCGCCGACTTCGAGCATGGCTTCGTGGCGCACGACGTCGAGGCGCTGCCGCGCGACGACGCGGGCCGCCTCGTGGTGTCCCCGGCCGCCGAGGCCGTTGCTGTCGTGGACAAGTCGACCGGGCTGGGCTACGTCTTCTCTCGCTGAGGCCGGGCGGCGAGCACTCCCGTCAGTCAAACGCTTGGTTGGCTGCGCTCGCTCGCACACCCGCGGCGCTGCCTCCGCCCAGGACGTATACCACGCCGCCGACCGTGACCGCGCCCGTGCCGTGGACGGGCACCGGCGGCGGGTCGGCAGACGACCAGGCGTCCTCCTCGGGGTCGAACAGCGAGGTGATCGCGTGGACCCGCGGGGGGGCGAACGCTTCGCCGCCGACGAAGACGATGCGCTCGCCGAGCGTGGCCGCGGCCGCGCCGCTCCGCGTGCCGGGCAGGGATTGGAAGGTGTACCAGCGTCCGCTTCGAGGCGCGAAGGCCTCGACGGCGTCGAGGTTGCGGAGCACCCCGTTCTCGATCACGCGGCCGCCGAGGACGCAGAGGAGGGAGTCGAGGACGGCGGTGGCGGCGTGGTACCGTGCTGTGGGGAGGGCAGGGGCTGTGGACCACGCATCCATCGCGGGGTCGTAAACGTGCATCGGGCGCACCGCTGTAGCGGGCGGCACGCGCCCGGCGACGACGTAGATCTTGCCGTCGAAGGCGACCGCGTTATGTTCGCCTCGGGGGGTCGGCATCGGCGCGCGCGCCACCCACGCGTCCGCGTCGGGGTCATACGCGAAGACGTCGGCCGTCGCGACCCACTCCCCCGGCAGCCGGCCGGTGAAGCCGCCCAGCGCATAGAGAGTGCCGACGGGGTCGAGCGGGCGCGGCGGATCGCTCGACGCGTCGGCGTCGCAGCCGCCGAGGGCGAGGGCGCTGAGGACCGCGGCGCGCAGGGACCGGAGGGGCGTCATTCGCAGCCGACGAGGTGGGCGCACGGAGCGATGAGGACGAAGGTCGCGAGGAAGGATAGGCGGAGCATGGAACCGAACAGTAGGTGGGAGGAGGGCGGCGCGTGTGGGCCTCAGCGCACGAGGGTGAGGCGGCGCGTGGCGGTGACGGTCTCGCCCGCGGCGCGGACGACGTAGACGCCGCTCGGGAGGGCACGGCCGTCGAGCACGAGCGCGTGGGTGCCCGCCTCGATGGCACCGTCATGGAGGAGGGCGACACGGCGGCCGAGGAGGTCGAAGACGGCGACCGTCACGCGCTGGGCCTCGGGCACGTCGAGCGTGACGTGGGCCGTGGCCGAGAACGGGTTCGGGGCCACGGCGGTGAGGGCGAAGCGGGCGGGCAGGGTCGAGCCGGAGGCGGCCACGGGGTTGGCCGCGGAGCGCCCGGCGGCTGAAACGTCGTAGACGTAGGCGGCGCCGGCGTCGGCGAAGACCTCGTCGTCCTCGGGGGCACCGAAGAGGGCCGTGGTGCCGTCGAGCGCGGCCGCGTAGCCAAAGCTTGCGAACGCCTCCGGCGTGCCGCTGGCGAGGAGCTTGCGTTCCTCGACCCACTGGCCGTTGACGCGGCGGAAGACGTACCCGGCGCCGGCAACCGTTCCCCCCTCGCTGTCGCCGTAGGCTCCGGCGATGAGCGTGTTGCCGTCGAGCCCGACCGAGCTGCCGAAGTGATCGTAATCGTTGGCATCGGCGGCGGTGAGGCGGGCCTCCAGCGTCCAAACGCCGCCGCTGCGCCCGTAGACGTGGACGGCGCCGAGGTCGACCTCGAGGTTCGAGCCGTGGTCGTCGCCGTGGGCGCCCACGACCACCACGTCGCCCTCGACGGCGACAGCGGCGCCGAAACGGTCGTGGTTGACGCAGGCGTCGTCGTTCAACGCGGCCTCCTGCGCCCACGTGCTTCCGGTGCGCCGGAAGACGAAGGCGCTGCCGCAGTACCCCGTGTTGTGGCGGTCCGCGCCGACGACGGCGACGTCGCCGTCGAGGGCGACGGCTGTGCCGAACTGGTGGCCGACCACAGTGCCGGCGCCGGTCAGCCGGGCCTCCTCGATCCACTGTGCGCCGTCGTAGCGGAAGACGTAGGCGGCGCCGGGCCCGGTGCCGTAGGGCTGCGGCGCACCGACGAGGAGCACGTCGCCGTCGAGGGCGACGGCCGCGCCGAAGGCATCGTAGGTCTGAGCGTCGTTGGCCCGCAGCACGGCCTCTTGCGCCCAGGCGTTCCCCGTCCGGCGGTAGACGACCGCGTAGCCCGCGTCCTGGACGTGCGGCTGCGAGGCGCCAACGACGGCGACCTCGCCGCTGACGGCGACCGCGTTGCCGAACTCGTCGGACTCGCTCAGGCCGAGGTCGTCCAGCAGGGCCTCCTCCTGCCACACCCCCGCGCTCCGGCGGAAGAGGTACGCCGCGCCGTCGCGGGTGTCGGTGTGCGGCGCGCCGACGATGGCGAGGTCGCCGTCGAGCCCGACGGCGGTGCCGAACTCGGCCTGGGGCGTGGCATCGCTCGCCACCAGGACGATCCCGTTCCCGGGCGCCTCCTGCTTCTCGAACGCGAAGGCGTCGGTACCGTAGGGGCGGTCGGGGTAGACGCCGGCGTGGACGAGATAGGTGTAGGCGCCCGGCGGGGCGGTGCCCGGGATCGGCTGCCGGAGCGTCCGTGTGACCGAGCCGCCGGGGGCCAGCGTGAGCCGTCGGGGGCCGACGACCGGGCTGCGCGAGACCGGCCCCTCCACCTCGGTCCAAAGGTCGAGCGTCATCGGCTCGTCGCTCGGGTTCGTGATCGTCGCGGTGAAGCGGAACGAGCCGCCCTCCGCTGGGATCACGACGGCGCCGCCGACGGGCTGGGCCGCGACGGTCGGGGCGAGGGCGTCGCGGTAGCGCCCCACCGCGAGGCGCGCGTAAGTGTCCTGGGGCGAGTGGGAGAAGCCGGCGAAGAAGAGGTCGCCGCCGGGCCCGAGGGCCGCCCCGTTGAAGAGCGCGAACCCGTCGGTCGTGATATCGCCGACCTCGGCCCAGACGAGGGGGCCGTCGGCGTCGTACTTCAGGAGGGCGTGCGTGAAGTTGAGCCCCTGCATGTTCTTGACCTCGGCGACCACGATGGGCTGCTCCTGCGCGTTGAGGAGGACGTGGTTGGCGATGTCGCGGGTGTAGCCGGGGGCGTCCACGTTGTCCCACCACAGCAGCGTGCCGTCGGGGCCGTACTTCGCGGTGAGGACGTCATGGTACTGATCCGTGAAGCCGTACCACGTGGCGCCGGCGCAGTAGGCGTTGCCCTGGCTGTCCACGGCGAGGGCGCGGAAGGCGTCGGGGCCGTTGCCGGGGAAGTCGGGGTTGTCGAACTCGCGCCGCCACAGGAGCGTGCCGCCGTCGGTGATCCGGGCGAGGATCGCGTCGGGCGTGCCGTCGGGGAAGTTGTCCACGAGGCCGGCTGCATAGACCGAGCCGTCGGGGCCGAGGTCGAGCCCGATGGCGCTGTCGCCGCCGCGGTCGTTGCCGCTGAGGAGGAGGTCCCAGGCGAGCGCGCCGTCGGGCGTGAGCCGGTAGACGAGGAACTTCGGGCCGAAGCCGTCGGTGGCGCTCTGCCCAGCCACGTAGAGCCCCCCGTCGGGGGCGAGGTGGATGGTGTTGACGCTCTGCTGGTTGTAGTCCCCGTTGCCGTCGTAGACGTGCTCCCACGTGAGCACGCCGTCGGTCGTGAAGCGGGCCACGGAGATGTCGGCCGAGGTGCTGCCCGCTCCGCCCGGGCCGTATCCCGTCGCGGCGACGTAGAGGTGCCCGGCCCCGTCGAGGACGAGCCGGTAGGGCCCCTCGGAGGCCGAGAGGCCGAGCCCGTCGCGCTGGTAGCGCCGCTGCCACAGGAGCGTCCCGCCCGTCGTGTACTCCCGCAGCAGGAGCGCCGACTCCCGTTCGTCGGCGACGACGTAGAGGTGGCCCTGCCCGTCGAGGGCGACGGCGTGCCCCCCGTCGTAGGAGTCGCTCGCGACGACGATGTCTTCCCAGAGGAGGTCACCCTCCGGGCTCAGCTTCAGCACGATGATGTCGTCGCGCGTGCCCGAGTTGCCGGGCCCCGCGTAGGTGCCGGTGGCGTAGGCGTTCCCCACGTCATCGACCACGACGTCGGCGGCGAGGCTGATCTCAGCGGCGTCGGGGCCGTGGACGAAGAGCCACTCGCGGATGGGCTCGGGCTGGCCCAGGGCCGACGGCGCGAGCGCGAACAGGGCGAAGATGAGAGAGAACGGGCGTAGCATCGGGCGTCGTCGGCGGGATCAGCGGGGGGAAGGGAGGTGGACGGCGCGGCGCGTGGCGGCGAAGTTCTCGCCCTTGGCGCGCATGAAATACACACCCCCGGGCAGATCCTGCGCGTCGAGGTCGAAGGCGTGGGAGATGCCTGGTGTCAGCGGACCGTCGTGGAGGCGCAGGACGCGGCGGCCGAGCGTGTCGTAAAGAGTAAGGATGACGCGTTGGGGGCGCGACACGTATAGCGAGAACCGCGCCGAGCCGCTGAACGGGTTCGGTGAGATGAGTGAAAGGAGAAACGTATCGGGAAAGGCCGGCGGCTCGGCCGCGACGACCGTCGCGCCCTCGTAGGCGCCGAGGTCGAGGGCGCCGCCCTGCACGCGCGGCCCGCCGTCCAGGTCGAGAGGGATGGCCTCGGCGGTGTCGCCGTCGCCGTCGAGGTCGGCAAGGTCGGCGGGGAGGTGGGTGGCGTCGCCGGCGTCGAGGGCGGGCGAGGCGGGCTGGAGGCGGAGGTCGCCGTAGTCGTCGTCCTCGGTCCCCCAGGTCCCGTCGGGGCCGGGCGAGGGCGGGCGCACGAAGAGGGGGTCGGCGTCGAGGACGGCGGTGCCGCCGGGGAAGCCGCCTTGCACGACGGCATGGCTGAGGTCGAGGCCCCCGCCCGTCTCGTCCAGGATCTCGGTGCCGTTGCCCCAGAAGGCCACGTCGCGGAGCGTGGCGGTGCCCCCGCCGCGGTGGCCGAGGCCGTCGGCGGCCCCGTTCGGCGCCTCGTTCCCCACGAACGTGACGCCGACGAGGGTGGGGCTGCTCCCGTCGTTCTGGAGCCCGCCCGCGCCGACGGCCGCCGCGTTCTCGGCCACGTTCCCCACGAAGAGGACGTTGACGAGGAGGGCGTCGCCGCCGGTGTCGTTCGTGATGCCGCCGCCGTAGTTCGCGCACGTGTTGCCGTAGAAGACGACGTTGTAGAGGGCGGGGCTGGCGTCGTCGTAGTTGTCGAGGCCGCCGGTCCACCCGTGTGAGTGGTTGCGGATGAACTGCACGTCCACGAGGAGGGGGTGGCTGCCGCTCTCGTTCGCCATGCCCCCGGCGAGGGCGCCAGCCTCGTTCTCCAGGAACACCACGCCGCGGAGCGTGGGGCTGCTGCCGACGCGGTTGGCCAGGCCGCCGGCCGCGCCGTTGCCCGGCGTGCCCGAGACGTTGCGCTCGAAGCGGACGTCTTCGAGGAGGGGGCTGCTGCCGTTCTCGTTGTACATCCCCGCGCCGAAGGCGTCGCGGCCGTCGGGGCTGCGGCGGGCCACGTTCCCGCGGAAGACGACGTGCCGGACGGTGGGGCTCCCCGCGTCGTTGCGCATGCCCCCGCCGCGGTTGCGGGGGAAGAGGCCGTCGGCGCGGGCAGCGGTGACGGTGACGCCGTCGAGGACGGCCGTGGCGTCGGTGCCGCTGCCGGTGACGACGTGGTGGCTGTTGTCGGCCTCGTCGCCGGGCGCGCCGATGTCGCCGGAGAGGACGGTCTCGTGGGTGGCCCAGTCGCGTTGGTCGCGCTGGGTCTCGGTGCCGTCGAAGCCGCCGTAGAGAGCGACGCCGCTCTGGAGCTGGAACGTGGCGTCTCGGTCGGCACCGTCGGTGGGGCGGTACGTGCCCTCGGCCACCCAGACCTCGTCGCCGGGCTGGGCGGCGGCGAGGGCGTCCTGGAGGTCGGTGTGGGCGTTGGCCCAGGAGAGGCCGTCGCCCGAGCCGCTGGCGTCGGCGTCCACGTAGCGGACGGGCTGGGCGGCGAGGGGGACCGAGAGGAGAGCGAGCAGGAGGATCGGGAGGGGGCGCATGGGGCTGGGGCTGGCTGGGAGGCGTCGGTCCGTCGAGGCCCAGTCTCGCTCGGCCGACGCCGCGGGCGCCTGTGCAACCGCGGACCATCCGGCGACCAAGCGCTGACCATCTCTCGATCCGGCCGTCAGGGCGTCCAGGCGGGGGGCTCCGGCTATCTTCCGGGGCCCATGCGCTCCCCCGCCTTCCCGGACCCCGACCGCCCCCGGCGCCTCCGCGTCGGGGACTGGGACGTGGACCCCAGCGCCCACGAGATCGCGCGGGCGGGCGAGACGGTCCGCGTCGAGCCGAAGGTGATGGCGCTGCTCGTGCACCTGGCCGAGCGGGCGGGCGAGACCGTCTCGCGCGACGACCTGCTCGCGGCCGTCTGGCCCGGCGTGGTGGTGACCGAGGACGCCCTCTCGCGCGCGGCCTCGAAGCTGCGCCGCGCGCTCGACGACGACGCCCAGGCCCCGCGCTACGTCGAGACCATCCCGAAGGCGGGCTACCGCCTCATCGCGCCGGTGGAGTGGGGGGGGGAGGCGCTGGCAGCGGCCCCTGCGACGGCGGCCGGGCGCGCGACGGGGGCGGCGGCCCCTGGAGGGGCACCCCGGCTGTGGCTCACGCTGGGGGTCGTCGCGCTCGCGCTCGTGCTCCTCGTGCTGGGCGTCCGCTGGTGGGCGGGGCCGGAGGCGCCCGCGAGCCGTCCGCTCACGCACCTCCCCGGCGTCGAGACGCACCCGGCGCTCTCGCCCGACGGCCGCTTCCTCGCCTTCGTCGCGGTGCCGCGCGACAGCGCGGGGTCCGACCTCTACGTGCAGGGCCTCGACGACCCCGCCCCGCGCCGGCTCACCGCGACGCCCGAAACGGAACGCCACCCGACGTGGGGGCCGGACGGGCAGATCGCGTTCCTCCGGTGCACCGATCTCCGCTGTGGCCTCTTCGCAGCGCCCGCCCTCGGCGGCCGCGTCCGACGCCTCGCCGACGCCGTGGTGGGCCCGTGGGGGCTGAGCGGGACGGCCGACGGGCGGCGCGTCGTGGGCGTCGCGCGGCCCGAGCCGGACGCGCCCTACCAGGTCGTTCTCGTCGATGTCAAGGCGGGCACCACTCGCCCGCTGACGGCCCCTCCACCGCGCTCCGTCGGCGACCTCTATCCTGCTCTCGACCCCGCGGGGACCCGCGTGGCGTTCGTGCGGCACAGCCCCGACGGGGCCGAGGACGTGCTCGTCCAGGCGCTCGACGGCAGCGCGGCGGCGGTGCAGGTGACCCACGACGGGGTGCCGATCGGCGGCCTCGCCTGGACCCCCGACGGCCGCGGGCTCGTCGTTGCGAGCGGGCGAGGCGGGGTGGAAGGGCTGTGGCGGGTGCCGGCCGACGGCGGTGAGCCGGAGCGCGTGCCCCTGGCGATGGCCGCCACTCCCCGGCGGCCGGCCCTCGCCCCTGGCCGCCTCGTCTTCGAAGCGCGGACGGCGGAGGTGAACCTCTACCGCCTCGACCTCACCCGAGAGGGGCCGCCGCAGCCGGCCGTCGTGTCTACCGACGCCAGCACGCAGCCCGCGATCAGCCCCGACGGGGCCCGCATCGCCTTCGTCTCCAGCCGCTCCGGCACCCCCGCCCTCTGGACCGCCCGCGCCGATGGCACCGACCTCGTCCGCCTCGTCGATTTCGAGGGGGCGCGGCTGGGGGCGCCGCGCTGGAGCCCCAACGGCCGGCGCATCGCCTTCGAGGCGCAGCAGGGGGGGACGGCCGAGATCTACGTCGTCGACGCGGAGGGGGGCGCCGCGCGCCCGGTCACCGAGGACATCGGCTACGCCCTCGGGCCGCGCTGGGGGCCGGAGGGGCGCTTCGTCTATTTCGGTGCCAACCCGGACGGCGACTGGCGGGTGTGGCGGGTGCCGGTCGGCGGCGACGGGCAGGCGCCGGCCGCCGCCGGTCCGCCCGAGCCGGTCTCGCCGCCCGGCGGCTTCGTCGGGGAGCCGACGGCGGACGGACGGGCCCTCGTCTTCTCCCGCGCGGACGCCCCCGGCCTCTGGCGGAGGAGCCTCCCGGACGGCCCCGCCGCCCGTCTCGACACGACCCTCGCGCTGTCCGACTGGGGCAGCTGGGCCGTGACCGATACCGGCGTCTTCCTGGTCGGGCGAGGCGCAGACGGCACGCACCTGGTCCGCCTCGACCCCACGACGGGTGCGCGGGAGACGGTGCGGCGCGACCTCGGGCCGCTCCCCTCGCGCGAGCCGGCCCTCGTCGTCTCCCGCGACGGGCGCGTCGTGGTCCTCGCCCGGGCCACCCGCGTCGAGAGCGCGCTCGTGCTCGTCGAGCCGTTCGAGTAGGCCGGGAGGGCGCCGGCGCGCGCGGCTGTGTAAAGAACGCGTCCGTCGGCGGATCGGGCCCGCCGGCTCCGTAGTTTGCGGGGCGAACCGGCTCCCCCTACCGCCCGCGCGCCATGCCGTCTCCCGACTCGCCTCCGGCCGCTCCGGTCAAGTTCCTCTTCGTCACCGGCGGCGTCACGTCGTCGCTCGGCAAGGGCATCGTCTCCTCCGGCCTCGGCCGGCTCCTCGAGGCGCACGGCCTCCGCGTCACGGTCCAGAAGTTCGACCCCTACATCAACGTGGACGCGGGGACGATGAACCCCTACGAGCACGGCGAGGTGTACGTCACCGACGACGGGGCCGAGACCGACCTCGACCTCGGGCACTACGAGCGGTTCCTCGGCGTGCCCATGCGGCAGGCCAACAACGTGACCACGGGCCGGGTCTACTCCGGCGTCATCGCGAAGGAGCGCGCGGGCGCCTACCTCGGCAAGACCGTGCAGGTGGTCCCCCACGTCATCGACGAGATCAAGTCGTGGATGCGGCGGCTGTCCGAGACCGGCGAGTACGACGTCATCCTCACCGAGATCGGGGGGACGGCCGGCGACATCGAGAGCCTCCCCTACCTCGAGGCCATCCGCCAGCTCTCCCTCGAGGAGGGGCGCAAGAACACGGCGCTCGTCCACCTCACGCTCGTCCCCTACCTCGCCGCCGCCGGCGAGCTCAAGACGAAGCCGACGCAGCACTCCGTCAAGACGCTCCAGAGCTACGGGCTCCAGCCCGACGTGCTCGTCTGCCGGACGGAGCACCCCATCCCGGAGGACGTCCGCAAGAAGATCGCGCTGTTCTGCAACGTCGAGCCGCGCGCCGTGGTCGAGGCGCTCGACGCCGAGTCGATCTACGAGGTGCCGCTGCTCCTCCGCGAGCAGGGCCTCGACGAGGTCGTGATGGAGCGGCTCGACCTCGAGTCCCGCGGCGCCGTGAAGGACGAGCTGGCCGAGTGGGTCGAGTTCCTCCGCCGCCTCAAGAACCCCGAGGGGCAGGTCCGGGTCGCCCTCGTCGGGAAGTACGTCGAGCACCAGGACGCCTACAAGTCGATCTCGGAGAGCTTCCTCCTCGCGGGGGCGGCGAACGGGGTGCAGGTGGACGTTGTCAGCGTGCTCTCGGACGACGTGACGGCCGAGAACGCGGCCGAGAAGCTGGAGGGCTGCTCCGGCGTCCTCGTCGCGCCGGGCTTCGGCGACCGCGGCATCGCGGGGAAGGTCGAGGCCGTCCGCTATGCCCGCGAGCATGGTGTCCCGTTCTTCGGCATCTGCCTCGGCATGCAGGTGGCGTGCATCGAGTTCGCCCGGAACGTGTGCGGCTGGGACGACGCCAACTCGACCGAGTTCGACCCCGACACGCCGCACCCGGTCATCGCGCTGATGGAGGAGCAGAAGGAGGTGACCGAGAAGGGGGGGACCATGCGGCTGGGGCAGTACGCCTGCCGCCTCGCCGAGGGCACGATCGCGCGCGCCGTCTACGGCGAGGACGAGGTCTCGGAGCGGCACCGCCACCGCTACGAGGTCAACAACGACCTCCGCTACAAGCTGCGCGAGGGCGGCCTCTGCTTCTCCGGCTTCAACCCCGAGCGCGACCTCGTCGAGATCGTCGAGCTGCCGCGGGAGGGGGGAGGCGACGGCGCCGACGGCGCGACGCACCCGTGGTTCGTGGGCGTGCAGTTCCACCCCGAGTACAAGAGCACGGTGCACCGGCCGCATCCGCTGTTCGTGGCGTTCGTCGCGGCGGCCGTGGCCCATGCGAAGGCGGAGGGGCGCCTCGCCGAACCCGCGGGGCCCGCCCGCACGCGCCGGATCCGCCGCGCCTCCGCCCGCGTCCTCGCCGAAGGGTGAGCGGGTGAGCACGCCCACCGACCCTCGGCTCCACCGCCTCAAGCGCGTCCTCGCCGACTTCGAGGGCCGCGTCCGCGTCCGCGTCGGCGCGCTCCTCTTCGACGACGCCGACCATCCCTCCGCCGTCCTCCTTGCCGAACACGCTGGGATCTGGAGCGACGCGCCGTTCTGGACGCCGCCCGGCGGGGGCGTCGACGTCGGTGAGGGGCTGGAGACGGCGCTCCGCCGCGAGGTGCAGGAGGAGGCCGGGCTGGCGGTCGAGGTCGGCCCGCTCCGCTACGTCCTCGACTTCGTGCGGCCGCCGCTCCACGCCGTCTCGTTCTACTTCGAGGCGCGCGTGCCCGGCGGCCTGCCGGAGCGCATCGAGGTGGGGGCCGATCCCGAACTGGGCGGCGAGCAACTCCTCCGCAGCGTCCGCCTCGTGCCGTTCGAGGAGCTGGCGAGACTGACCGTCTACCCCGAGGGTCTCGGCCGCCGACTGCGGGAGGACGCCCCCGACGGCTTCCCGCACGGGATCCGATACCTCGGCACGCTGCGCTAACCGATGCGCCTCCCCGGGATCCGGAGCCGCGCGGCGCAGCGCCTCGGGGGGCTCGCCTGGGCCGCTGCTCTGGCGCTCGCCGCCTACCTCGCAGCCCTCGCCGGGGCCGACGCGGCGCGGGCCGACGCGGTTCGGCTCCTCCTCATCGGCGTTGCGGCGCTCGCGGCCGTTGCCACGCCGCACGTGCTGCTGCCCGACCCGCACCGTCGTCTCCTCCAGCTCGTCAACCCGGCGCCCGCGCGCCTCTTCCGCTACCAGCTCGGCCAGTGGCTCCCGCTCGTCGGCGTGGGCGTTGTGGCGGCGGGGGTGCTGACCGGCGGCGCTCTCTCCTCATGGCGGCTCGTGCTGGAGGGGATGAGCGGCGTGCTCGGCGTCGGGCTGTACGCGTATCTCCGGTACGCCACCCTCGGCGAGCGCTCGGCGGCGTGGCAGCGCGGCGAGAAGGGCGGCTGGTACCACGCCGCGGGCCGGTTCTATCCACCCCTCCGGTTCGCCGTCGCCGAGGGGTACGTGCCCACGATCCTCGCGACGGCCGATGTGTTCCTCGTCGGCAGTGCCGTGGCGATCGCAGGGCGGGTGCTCGACGGGACGGCGTGGGCGTGGGTGCCCGGTGCCCTGCTCGCGGTGGGGGCCGCTGCACGGCTCGTTCGCCTCCGCCACGGCTGGGACCGTCCGTTCTACGCCACGAGCGCGCTCTATGCCGAGGCCTTCGGCGGTGCCCGCCCCGAGACCGCGCTGCGCGAGCCGCTCCCGTTCGCGTCGCTCTACTGGGTGCCGCGCCCGCAGCGTCCGGCCGTGTGGGCGGGTCTCGTCCAGCTCGACCGGCGCGTCCCGCTCGGGCGGTTCGTGGCGCTGGGGCTCGTGCCCGTCGTCCTGGCCGCGGCGCTCGGCGCGCCCAAAGGCGTCCTGATGGCCCTCCTCCTCCTGTTCGTGATCGGGAAGAACGCGGCCGTCGCCCTCGCCTCGCCGTCGCTCTTGCCGGTCCCGCTCGGCCTCGCGCTCCACCCGCCGCAGACGTGGGCGGCCGTGCGGTTCTGGATGAACGCGCGCTGGGTGCTCCCCTTCGGGCTTGCCCTCGCGGCCGCCGCCGTCCTCTCGCCCGGCCCGGGGTGGCCGTGGGTGCTGACCTGGCTCGCCATCGACCTCGCCGGGGCGGCGGGGGCGGCTCTCCTCGTCACGCTCGCGCGCGAGCGCCGCGCGCTCCGCCGGTACGCCTGATGGACCGCTCGGCCCTCCGCCTGACCCCGGACGCCCCCGGCGGCGCGCTCCGCCTCGACACCGTCGCGAAGCGCTACGGGAACGGGCCGTTCGTGCTCGACGGGCTCACGCACGTCTTCGCGCCCGGCACCGCGACGGCGCTCGTCGGTCCCAACGGCGCGGGGAAGTCGACGCTGCTGCGCCTGCTGGCCGCGCTCGCGGTGCCGACCGAGGGGCACGTCCGGTACGAGGCGCCGGAGGGCGTGCTGGACGTGCACCGCGCGCCGTACCGCTACCTCCGCCACGTCGGCATCGCGCACGACGAGGCCGAGCTGCCGGCATTCCTGACGGCCGAGGAGCTGCTGGCGTGGATCGCGCGGGAGCGGGGGACGTGGGACGCCGAGTCGCCCGCCCGCCACGCCGCCCTCCTCGACGCCGTGCGATTGGACGAGCGGCGGCGGGCCGCCCTCGGGACCTACTCCAGCGGGATGCGGCGGAAGGCCCAGGTGGCCGCGGCGCTCGTAGGCCGCCCGTCGGTGCTCCTCCTCGACGAGCCCCTGCGCGGGCTCGACGCCGAGGCGACGGAGGCCGTTCTCGCCCTCCTCATCGCCTTCCGTGGTGCGGGCGGCCTCGTGGTCGTCTCCAGCCACCGCCGCGACCTTCTCGACCGCCTCTGCGACGACACGCTCGCGCTGGGGCCGGGGGCTAGGGCCGGTCCGGCCTAGGGCCGGTCCGGCCGAGGGCCGCCGCCGCTCCGCTATCTTCGCCGCGCACCTCGCCGCGACTCCATGCCCCAGGACCTCGTCCCCGACGCCCTCGTCACCGAGCCCACCCAGGTGGCAGCGCTCCTCGCCGCCGTGCTCGCGGGCGTGTTCGCGCTGAGCCGCGTCAAGGCGCTCGAGAAGGTCTTCGAGATCGTCCCGCCCGTGCTCTGGGCCTACTTCGTGCCGATGATGCTGACGACGTTCGGTGTCACCCCGGCCACGAACGCCGCCTACGACTGGTTCGGCTACGTGCTGCTGCCGATGGCGCTCTTCCTCCTCATGCTCACGATCGACCTCCGGGCGATCGCGAGCCTCGGGAAGCTGGCGCTCATCATGCTTCTCGTCGGCACGTTTGGCATCGTGATCGGCGGGCCGATCTCGTATCTCGCCGTCGGCCAGTTCGTCGGCGACGCCGAGGCGTGGAAGGGGCTCGCCGCGCTGTCGGGCTCGTGGATCGGCGGGACGGCCAACATGGTGGCCATCAAAGAGAGCGTCGGCCTCAGCGACGCCGGGCTCGGGCCCATCATCGTCGTCGACACCGTGGTGGGCTACGGGTGGATGGCAATCCTCCTCTTCCTCTCCGGCTACCAGTTGCGGTTCAACGCCTGGGTCGGCGCGGACACGAGCGCGATGGACAGGGTGGACGAGACGCTGAAGCAGCTCGACCAGACGCGCGCGCCGATCACGCTGACGACGGCGGGCATCATCGTCGGGCTGGGCTTCGCCGCGGCCGTACTCTCGCGCATCCTCGGCGACGCCCTCCCGCCCCTCGGCGACCCCACGATCATCTCGGGCGGGACGTGGGCCGTCCTCATCGCCGTGACCGCCGGGCTCGCCCTCTCGTTCACGCCCATGCGCAAGCTCGAAGCCGACGGCGCGAGCCGACTCGGCTACGTCGCGCTCTACCTGCTGCTGACGAGTATCGGCGCCAAGGGCGACCTCATGGCCATCCGCGAGGCCCCGCTCTACCTCCTGACGGGCGTCGTCTGGCTCGCCGTCCACATCGCCCTCCTGTTCGGCGCGGCGAAGCTGCTCAAGGCCCCCCTCTTCTTCGTGGCGACGGGGAGCATGGCGAACGTGGGCGGGGCGGCGAGCGCGCCCATCGTCGCGGGCGTCTACCACCCGGCGATGGCGCCGGTTGGCCTGCTGATGGCCGTGGCCGGCTACGTCCTCGGCATCTACGCCGCCCTCGGCTGCGCCTGGATGCTCGGGGCCCTCGCCGGCGGCTAACCGGGCGCCGATCAGGCGGATGAAGGGATTGTGGAGACGGGGTCGGGACGGCTATACTATCGGTCCTCCGCGCCCCCTCCGCCTCCGGCGCGTCGCGACCCTCCCTCACCCTTCCTCGGCCCCATGAACCGTTCGCTCTCTCTGCTCGCCGCAGGCCTCGTCCTGCTGGGGCTCTCCGCCGCCGCGCAGGCGCAGACGGCCCCGCTCCTGTCCGAGACGCGGGCCTACACCCTCGACTCGGGAACCCACGCCGCCCCCGAAGCGGCTCCCACGGCCCTCCTCGTCTTCTCCGAGACCGTGCGCGTCCCCGGCGCGCCGTGGCTCCGCCTCACGTTCCGCGAGGTGGACCTCGGGAAGGAGAGCTACCTCACCGTGACCTCCCTCCACGACGGCCACGAGCAGCGGCTCGACACCGCCGCCCTCGCGCAGTGGGAGAACACGAGCGCCTACTTCAACGGCGACGCCCTCGAGGTCCGCCTCTACGTCGTCCCCGGCGACGAGGACGTGCGCGTGGCGATGGACGAGGTGATCGTCGGGCTCCACGGGGGGCCGGAGACGATCTGCGATGGGAACGACGAGCGCACGTCGTCCAACGACCCCCGCGCCGGGCGCCTCCTCTCCATCGGCTGCACGGCGTGGCTGATCGAGGACGGCCGGTTCATCAGCGCCGGCCACTGCATCGCCTCGGCGGGCTCGGCGAACGTCGTCGAGTTCAACGTGCCGCCGTCGCTGCCGGGGGGGACCATCCAGCACCCCGGCCCCGAGGACCAGTACACCGTCAACGACCCGTCGATCGTGTTCTCGAACGGCGGCATTGGCAACGACTGGGGCCTCTTCACGACGGCGCCCAACACCCAGACCGGGCTCACCGCGCTCGAGGCGCAGGGCGCCTTCTTCGACCTCGCCCAGGACCTCGGCCCGCCCACGATCCGCATCACCGGCTACGGCGTCGACGACGGCGCGGACAACCAGACGCAGCAGACCGACAACGGCCCCAACGCCGGCTCCTCGGGCACCACGATGCGCTACCGGGCCGACACCACCGGCGGCAACTCGGGCAGCCCCGTCATCGACGACGCGAACGACATCGCCGTCGGCGTCCACACCCACGGCGGCTGCACCTCCAGCGGCGGCAACAACAGCGGCACGAGCCTCTTCAACGCCGCCTTCTGGCAGGAGATCACCCGGGACTTCCCCGTCGCCGTCTTCGACCCCGATCTGAGCGAGGGCCTCGACGTCACCCTCACCCCGGGCGCCTCGGGCACGGCCGAGCTCACGATCTCGAACACGGGCGAGGGTGACCTCAACTTCGACTTCACGCGGTACTCGGAGGGCACCGAGGGCGGCGGCGGCCCCGACGCCTTCGGCTACCAGTGGGTCGACTCCAACGAGCCCGACGGTCCGACGTTCAGCTTCGTCGACATCAGCGCCACCGGCACCGTCGTCTCTCTCTCCGACGACGACGGCGAGTTCGTGCCGCTCCCGTGTGCGTTCCCCTTCTACGGGGAGGACCAGACCCAGATCGGCATCTCGTCGAACGGCTACCTCACCTTCGACACCTCCGACCTCACGCCGTCCGACCTCTCGAACGACCCCATCCCGAGCTCGAACACGCCCAACGCCATCATCGCGATGTACTGGGACGACCTCGACCCCGGCGGCGCCCTCGGCGACGTGCTCTACCAGGACATGGGCGACGGCCGGTTCGTCGTGCAGTTCGACAACGTCCCGCACTTCCCCGACGGCAACGGCGAGGTCTCGACGTTCCAGGCCATCCTCTACGACGACGGCCGCATCCTGCTCCAGTACCTCTCGATGACCGACGACGCGTCGAGCCCCAACGGCCACACCATCGGGATCGAGAACGCGGCGGGCAACGACGGCCTCGAGGTCGTCTACAACGCGCCCTATCTCCAGGACAACCTCGCCATCCTGTTCGACCTCGTCCCCTCGTTCATCACCGACGTGACGCCGGCGACGGGGACCGTCCCCGAGGGACAGTCCACGACGGTGACGGTCTCGCTCAGCGCCGACGGGTTCGAGCCGGGGACCTACCTCAACTTCCTCGCGATCCAGACCAACGAGCCGGCGCTCTACAGCTACCCGGTCCACCTCGAGGTGACCGGCGGCCTCCCCGACGTCACCCTCGACGCCGAGCCCACCACGCCGCTCGACGTGTCCCCCGGGGGCTCGGTCGCGTTCGACTACGACGTCACGAACAACACCGCCGCGCCGCTCACGGGCTCGCTCCGGTTCGAGGCCTTCTCCGGCAACACCCTCTTCGGGAGCGGCCACATCCGCTCCGGGACGGTCGAGGGTGGCGAGACGGTGATGGGGAGCTTCGTCCAGCAGGTCCCCGCCGACGCCCCCCCCGGTCCCTACGACTACGACATCAACGCCGTGATCGACGGCGAGGTCGTGGCGTCGGAGTCGTTCGTGATCAACGTGATCGCCGCCGCCCGGACGACGGGTCGGGCGGCTCGGAGCGGCGGCTGGCAGGTGACCGACGCCACACCGTGGATGCCCGTCGAGACCGCTCTGATGGCGGCCGCCACGGGGAGTGTCGGGGGCGTCTACCCCAACCCGTTCCGGGGCCAGACGCACATCGGCTTCGCCCTTGAGGCCGACGCCGACGTGCGGCTCACGGTCTACGACGTGCTGGGCCGCGAGGTGGCCGTCCTCGTCGACGGCTACCGCGAGGCGGGCGCGCACCAGGCCGTGTTCGACGCGCGCGGGCTGGCCGCCGGCACCTACGTCTACCGGCTCACGGCCGGCGCGGAAGCGACGACGGGACGCCTGACCGTGCTCGACTAGCGGGAGATGAGTCGCAAGTGCGCGGCCCCGGGGCTCTCCTGAGCCCCGGGG
>JAWWCA010000028.1:0-22028 GCA_033720695.1 Rubricoccaceae bacterium | reverse complement strand
TTCGAGGTGGTCGTAGCTCTCGTCCGGGTGGACGAAGCGGACGATCTCGACCTTGTCGAACTGGTGGAGCCGGTTGAGCCCGCGCACGTCCTTGCCGTAGGAGCCGGCCTCGCGCCGGAAGCATGGGGTGTAAGCGGCGTACTTGACGGGGAGCCGGTCGGCGTCGAGGATCTCGTCTCGGAGCAAGTTGGTGACCGGGACCTCTGAGGTCGGGATGAGATAGTGTCCGACCGACAGCGCATCGATCAGTGGGACCAGCTCTTCGGCTTCATGTTTGAGCAAGTGAGCGAACCGACTAGCGGCGCCGCCCGAGGAGGTGCCTTGAGATAACGACTCACTTATCGTTTCGCTCAAGATCCGTCTTTCATCCCTACCTTCTTGAACCAAGCGCCTAATTCGTTCGATCGCCTCAGGCTCCTGAGCCGTCCGATACATCTGCCCCTCCTTGTCGGGGAGCTGGCCCGTGCCGACGCCGCTGGCCTCGTTCACGAGGAGGGGCGGCTGCACCTCGGTGTACCCCGCCTCGACAGCCTGGTCGAGGAAGAACTGGATGAGCGCCCGCTGCAGGCGTGCGCCCTGCCCGAGGTAGAACGGGAAGCCCGCCCCCGTCACCTTCGCCCCGGCCTCGAAGTCGATGAGGCCGTGCTGCGCCGCGAGGTCCCAGTGCGGCTTCGCCTCGAACCCGAACGACGGCTTCTCGCCCCACTCGTGCTCGACGGCGTTGCTCTCCGCCGACTGGCCGACCGGCACCGAGGGGTGCGGTGGGTTGGGGATCTCCAGGAGGAGGGCCTGGACCCGCTCTTCGTGCTGGCGCGCCGCCTCCTGAACCTCCTGGATCTCGGCCTTGATGCCGTTCGACTGCTGGAGGAGAGGCTGCGCCTCGTCCTTCCGTCCGGCCTTCATGAGCGGGCCGATCTGGCGGCCCAACTCGCCCTGCTGCTGCTGGAGCGTCTGGAGCGCCGTGAGCGTGGCGCGGCGCTCGCGGTCGGCGTCGAGGAGGCGGTCCACGAGGGCCGGGTCGGCGCCTTTGGTGGCGATGGCGGCCTTGACGCGCTCGGGGTCGTCGCGGAGGAGCTGGAGGTCGAGCATGCGCAGGAGGAGAGGCGAGGTGACCGTTGACGGGCGAGGGGAAGAAAGATCGCCCCTCCGACGGGCCGCCGTGAACTTGCGGCGATTCCCCCGCGGGTGCGTTCTTCCGGCTCCCCCTCTCTGCTCCGATGCGCCTCGTCCTCCTCGCCGCCGCCGTGGCCCTCCTCGCCGCGTGCCGCCCCGTGCCGCCCCCGCCCAACCCCCTCGCCGACACGACGTGGGAGCTCCAAGCCCTCGTGCAGGACGGCGACAGCCTCACCCAGGGCGATGGGCTCCCCGCCGACCTCCTGCGGTTCGAAGCCGACTACGGCTTCCGGTCGCGCTCCTGCAACAACTGCGTCGGCACCTACGTGCTGAGCGACCTCCACGTCGTCGTCCGTGGCCTCGCATGCACGCGGCGCGCCTGCCCCACGGAGGTGCTGGAGCTGGACCGCTACGTGGCCGGACGCGCCGGCTACCGGCTCTCGCCCGGCGAGCTCGTGCTCCGCGTCGACGACCCCATCAACGGCATCGACGCCCGGCTCTACTTCGCGCCCGCTGCCCCAGGGGTGTGGGAGTAGGGCTCGCCGCTACTGCCCGCCGTCCACCGGCACCGGGAGGCCGAGGCGGGGGGCGAGGTCGCGGAGGGCGGCGTCGAGCGAGCGGGGGCGGAAGCGCACCTCGCTCTCGGCCCGGAGGATGAGGAGGCCGCCGTCGAGCGGGCGCGGGGCGTCCGGGTGGAGGGCCGCCGTCGTCGTGGGGCGGATGCGCGACGGGTCGAAGCCGAAGTGCACGGCGGCGCGGCGGCAGAAGTCGTAGACCGAGAGCCGCTCGCGCCCGGCGAGGTGGTAGACGCCGTCCTTCTCGTAGCGGACGAGGCGGAGGAGGCCGTCGGCGAGGTCCGGCGCGTAGGTGGGGCTGCGCATCTGGTCCGTGGCCGCGTCGAACGGCTGCCCGTCGCCGAGGACGCGGGCCAGGAGCGTGGCGATGTTGAGGCGGCGGAGATGCTCGCCGGTCCCGAACACGAGGCTGGTCCGGACGATCGTCCACCGGCCGTTGCCGACGAGGCGGACGGCGTTCTCGGCGGCGAGCTTGGAGCGGCCGTAGCCGTTGACGGGGGCGGGCCGGTCGTCCTCGGCGTAGGGCCCGTCGGTGCCGTCGAAGAGGAAGTCGGTCGAGAGGAAGACGAGGCGGGCGCCGTGGCGCTTACAGAGCCGGGCCAGCGTGGCCGTGGCGTCCACGTTGACGGCCCAGCAGCCCTCGCGGTCGTCCTCGCAGGCCTCCACCTTCGAGCGCGCCGCGGCGTGGACGACCACGCTCGGGGCGAAGTCGAGGAACAGCCGCTCAACGGCCTGCTCGTCGGTGACGTCGAGGGGGACGTAGCCGCCGGGGCGGTTCCGCATCCGGGGCCGGGCCGCGAGCCCCGTCGCCAGGACGTCGGCCTCGCGCCAGTGGGCGAGGCGGCGCTGGAGCGCCTGGCCGACGAGGCCGTCGGCGCCGGTGAGGAGGACGCGGGGGAAGAGCACGGGGGCGGCGGTTAGGCGCCGCGCCGCTCGGGCACGGCCTCCCGAAGATAGGCCACGATGTCGCCGAGGGGGGTGCCGGGCGTGAACACGTGGTCCACGTCGCCGGCGTCGAGGAGGGCCTCGGCGTCGTCCTCGGGGATCGTGCCGCCGGCCAGGAGGAGCACGTCGTCGAGGCCGGCCTCGTGGAGGAGCCGGCGCAGCCGCGGCAGCACGGTCCCGTGCGCGCCCGAGAGGATCGAGACGCCGACGGCGTCGACGTCTTCCTGGAGCGCGGCCTCGACCACCACCTCGGGCGTCTTCCGGAGGCCGGTGTAGATCACCTCCATGCCCGCGTCGCGGAGCCCGGCGGCGACGACCTTCGCGCCGCGGTCGTGGCCGTCGAGCCCGACCTTGGCGATGAGGATGCGGAGGGGGCGGGGCATGGCGCTGGGGGTGTCGGGCCGAGGGGCGCTTCGCTCCCAGTCCGCCGCTCACGGCCCGCTGCCTACGGAGTAGGCCTACGGATAGAAGCGGAGGCCGAGGGCGGCGCCGAGGTCGAAGTCGGAGTCCGGGGCGAGGCGGAGGCGAGGGGTGAGCTGGCCGAAGATCTCGACCGGCCCGGTGTAGTAGGCCACGCCCGCGTTGAAGGAGAGCCCGAACGCGGTGTCGTCGTTGCGCTCGCCGAGGAAGAGGCCGGGGCCGTAGAAGTAGGTCAGGTTCGCGGCCGTGCCGCGGAAGCGGCGCTCGGCGAGGAGGAGGTGGCCCTGGAGGAAGAAGTAGTCCTCGAAGTTCCACTCGGCCGCGAAGTCGAAGGAGGGCTGGCTGGCGAGCTTGATCGTGAGCCCGGTGGGCTCGCCGATCTGCCCGCCGATGCCGAAGCCGCCCGGCTGGGCGGCGGCGGTAGGGAGGAGGACACAGGTGCCGAGGAAGAGGGGGAGTGCGCGGAGCATCGGGGAGGGGAGCGGCAGGTCAGGAGGAGCCGGCGACGGCGGCGATGTGGTCGCGGAGGCTCTCGGCCTCCTCGAGCCCGAGCCGCCCCGAGAGGATGAGGCGTAACTCGCGCCGCTGCGCCGCGCCCTCGTACCGCGCGCGCTCCTCTTCCGTTTCCGGTGCCAGCGGGGGGATGGGGATCGGCCGCCCGTTCTGGTCCACGGCCACGAACGTGTAGTAGGCGCGGTTGCACGTCCGCCGCTCGCCCGTCGTCGTGTCCTCGGCCCACACGTTGATCTCGACCTCCATCGAGGTCGTGAACGCCCGGTTGACGACGGACTCCAGGATCACGACCTCGCCCAGCGCGATCGCGCGCTGGAAGTCCACGTTGTCCACGCTCGCCGTGACGACGATGCGGTTGGAGTGGCGCTGCGCGGCGATCGCAGCGCAGACGTCCATGAGGTGGAGGAGCCGCCCGCCCATGAGGTTGCCGAGCGTGTTGGTGTCGTTGGGCAGCACGAGCTCGTTCATGCGGCACGTGCTCTGCGAGGGGGACTTGGGCTTCACGGCGGTCCGCGAGAAGGGAGGGGGAGAAGAGGGGGACGGCGGCGGCGCCCGCCGTCCCCCAATCTACCATCCGCCGCCCCGACTCACGTCTTCTGCGGCTGCTTCCGGGCGGCGGGGAAGAGCACGTTGTTGAGGATGAGCCGGTAGCCCGGCGAGTGCCGGTGGAGGTTGAGGTCCGTCGGCGGGTCGCCCACGAAGTGCTGGTAGTCCTCGGGGTCGTGGCCGGCGTAGAAGGCGAAGAAGCCCTGCCCGGCCGGGCCGTAGAGGTAGCGCACGGCCCGCGTCGCAGGCGACTCCGCCATCACGACGACGCTCGGCTTGATGCGCTCGGGCGCGAAGCTCGTCGTCTGGCCCATGAAGCCGGGCACGCTCGCGACGTGGTTCTGCGTGAGCATGCTCGGGACGGGGTCCCACTTGGCCGAGAACTCGAAGAGCGTGAAGTAGTCCGTGAGCGGGTCGCGCATCTCGGGCGGCGGGCTCACGTCGATGTCGGAGTGCTCGTACTCGAGGGGGTTGAACGACGGCGTGAAGCCGGTGAAGGCGAGGGTCTCGCCGTAGTCGAGGCGGGAGTGCGCGGCGGGGTCCACGCCGTCGCCGTCGAACTCGGCCGGGACGATGTCGGTGGCGTGGGCGGCGAGGGCGATGTCGAAGGTGTCGGTGCCGGAGCACATCGCGAAGAGGAAGCCGCCCTGGAGGAGGTAGTCCCGGATGGCGTGGGCGACGGCGAGCTTGAGCCCGCTCACCTTCGCGAAGCCGCGGTCGCGGGCGTCGGCCTCGGCGGCGGCCTGCTGCTGCTGGTACCACGCCTGGTTGCGGTAGCTCGCGTAGAACTTCCCGAACTGCCCGGTGAAGTCCTCGTGGTGGAGGTGGAGCCAGTCGAACTCCCCGAGGCGGCCGTCGAGGACGTCGCCGTCGTAGATCTGCTCGTAGGGGACCTCGGCGTAGGTGAGGGCGAGGAGCACGGCGTCGTCCCAGGGCAGCGTCTGCTGCGGGGCGTAGACGGCGATCTTCGGCGCCTTCTCCAGCCGCACGACGGCCTGGTTCACGGCCGGGCTCTCGACCTCGGCCCGGATGGGCCCGCCGCTGACCGCCTCGAACGAGACGCCGCGGATGCGGAGCTCGTCGGCGAGGGCGGAGGCGGCGGGGGCGAGGAACGAGCCGCCCCGGTAGTTGAGGAGCCAGTCCACCTCCAGCTCCTGCTCCAGCGCCCAGTACACGGCGCCGTAGGCCTTGAGGTGGTCGCTCTGCGCCTCGTCCATGGGGATGAGGAGGTCCTGCGCCGGCGCGGCGCGGATGCTCAGGAGCAAGAGGAGGGCGGTCAGGCTACGCATGGAGGATTGGCAGATGGAGGATGGAGGATGGGAGCCATCTGCAACCGTCCATCCTCCATCCCCAATGATCAGCCCGGCGGGCGGTCCCCGCGGATCCGGCGGACGCGGGCGCGGGCCTCGGGCGCGAGGAGCGAGCCGGGGAAGCGGGACAGGAACGCGGTGTAGGCCGCCTGCGCGGCCGGGAGGTCGCCGCGGTCGCGCTCGTGGATCTCGCCGGTGAGGAAGAGCGCGCGCTCGGCGAGGTAGGAGCCGTCGTGCTGCGCGGGGAAGGCGTCGAGGGCGTCGAGGGCCTCGCCGGTGCGGCCGAGGGCGCGGAGGGCGTCGACGCGCGCGATCGCGGCCTCGTCGGCGATGGGGTGGCGGGGGTGCTCGGCGAGGAGGGCGTCGAGGGCGCCGAGCGCCTCGGCGGCCTGCCCTCGCCGCCCGAGGAGGGCGGCCTCGGCGTAGGTGCGGAGCGGCGTCGAGAGCGAGTCCGGCCCCTCGTTCTCCTTCAGCAGCACCTTCAGCGCGATGGCGTCGTTGGCGACGTCGGTGGCCGTGTTCTCGTTCATGGCCTCGACGCGGGCGAGGGCGCCGGCGAAGTCGCCCTCGTAGAAGTCGAGGAGGGCAAGCTCGAGGCGGGCGGCCTCGGCGAGCGCCCCGATGCGGAGGCTCTCCTCGACGCCGGTGAAGGCGGTGCGGGCGGTGCCGCGGTCGCCGCGCTGGAGGGCGACGCGGCCGAGGTCGAGGCGGGCCTGGCCGCTCACGGCCGGGTCGCCGGCGCGCGTGGCGAGCGTCTGGAGGAGGGCCTCGGCGGCGGCGAAGTCGCGGAAGACGGTGCGGTAGAGGCGGGCGGCGTCGGCGAGGGCGCCGTTGGCCTCCGGGTGGTAGGGATGGCGCTCGGCGAACGTGCGGTAGCCGTCGAGCGCCGCCTCGTAGCCGGGCGCGGAGAGGCGGGCGCCGTCGGCGTCGAAGGCGCGCTCGCCCGCGGCGGCGGCCCGCTCCTCGGCGAGCCGGGCACGGCCGAGGAGGGCGAGCGGGGCGAGGGGCCCGTCGGCGTGGCCGTCGAGAATGAGGTCGAGGGCCTCGGCGGCCTCGTCGTAGGCGCCGCCGGCCACGGCCTCCCGGGCGAAGGCGAAGAGCGACTGCCCCTCCTCGCCCTCCAGCCGGTCGATGGCGCGGTTGGCGTCGAGGGCGGCGGCGAAGTCGCCCTCCTCCAGGGCCACCCAGGCCGAGAGCTCGCGGTAGGGGCGGTGGAGCGGGTCGCGGCGGATGGCCCGGTCGATGGCGGCGCGGAAGGCCTCGGGGGCGCCGCTGCCGCCGAGGAGGCGGGCGAGGCGGGCCTGCACGACGCCCAGCCCGCCGGGCTGCTCGGCCAGGAGCGCGAGGTACTCGTCGGCGGCGCAGCCGTAGTCGGCGGCGAGCCCACAGAGGTGGGCGATCTCGGCCTGGAACAGGGCCGCGTCGCCGAGCCGCTCGCGGCCCTGGCGGTAGACGCCGACGGCCTCTTCGAGATGCTGCGCGTTGGCGAGGGAGCTCGCGACGACGCGGTAGGTCATCTCCGCCCCCGGGGCGGCCTCGACCGCGGCGGCCCAGGCGGCCCCGGCCTCGTCGGTGCGGCCGGCGCGGTGGAGCGCGGCGGCGTGGTCGGCGAGGAGCATGGGGCGCGGCCCCTCGGCCTCGATCCGGCGGGCGACGAAGGCGACGGCGTCGTCGTGGCGGCCGGCCTCCGCGTACGCCTCCATCAGCTGGGAGTAGGTGGGCGACGAGGGCGACGCGGTGTAGAGGTCCTCCAGGAGCGCGATGGCGCGGTCGGTCTCGCCGGCCCGGAGGTACTGCTGGGCGAGCTGGAGGCGGGGGTCCGCCTCCCCGAACGCGTCGCGGGCGACGCGGACGCTCCGCTGCTGCGCCGAGACGGCCGGGGCGGCGACGGCGAGGGCGAGGAGGACGAGGAGCAAGCGCATGCCGGTAAGAAACGAAAAGCGGAGGCCGGTGTTCGGGCAACGCGGCAGCCCCGCCCCTCCGTGTGCGGGCGTCGCGCCGGGTCCCGATGCTGGAGAGCGGACGATTGCACAGGGCCGCTCCGTCGCCCAACTTCCTCCTCCCCCTCTGCGCCCCCTCATGATCGATCCCAGCGTCCTCGACGAGATCCTCGACCGCTTCAACGAGGTCAACGCCCTCCTGGCTCGCCCGGAGGTCGCGACGGACCCCGAGCGCCTGGCCGTGCTCGGGCGGGAGCGCGCCGAGCTCGAGGCCGTCGTCGGCGCCGTCGAGCGGTATCGGGCGCTGCTGAAGGAGCGCGGCGACCTCCGGGGCCTCGTCGAGAACGAGGAGGGGGAGATGGCCGAGATGGCCGAGGCCGAGCTCGCCGAGGTCGAGGCGCGGCTGCCCGGCGCCGAGGCCCACCTCGAACGGCTCCTCGTGCCGAAGGACCCCGAGGACGCCCGCGACGCCATCGTCGAGATCCGCGCCGGCACCGGCGGCGACGAGGCCGCCCTCTTCGCCGGCGACCTCTTCGAGATCTACCAGAAGTACGCGGCCGACCGCGGCCTCCGCGTCGAGGTGATGGACGCGAGCGCGGGCGCGATGGGCGGCTTCAAGGAGATCGTGTTCGCGCTCAAGGGCCCCGATGCCTTCGGCCAGATGAAGTACGAGAGCGGCGTGCACCGCGTCCAGCGCGTGCCGGCCACCGAGAGCCAGGGCCGCATCCACACGAGCGCCGCGACCGTGGCCGTGCTGCCCGAGGCCGAGGAGGTCGACGTCCAGATCCGGGCGCAGGACCTCGAGATCGACGTCTACCGCTCCTCCGGGCCCGGCGGCCAGAGCGTGAACACGACCGACTCCGCCGTCCGCATCACGCACAAGCCGACCGGGCTCGTGGTGACGTGCCAGGACGAGAAGAGCCAGCACAAGAACAAGGACAAGGCGCTCCGGGTGCTCCGCGCCCGCCTCTACCAGATGGAGCAGGACCGCCTCCATGCCGAGCGCGCCGACGCCCGCCGCGCCATGATCGGGAGCGGCGACCGCTCGGCCAAGATCCGCACCTACAACTGGCCGCAGGGCCGCGTGACGGACCACCGCCTCGAGGGCGACGACAAGAACCACGCCCTCCAGAACGTGCTTGCGGGCGCCCTCGAGCCCATCGTCTCGGCCCTTCGCGTGGCCGACCACGCCGAGCGCATGGCGGGCGAGCGGTAGCGGCGCCGACGAGCCCGGGAGGCGACGGGGGATACCTGAACTCTTCACCCCCCTCGGCCTACCGCCCACCGCCCGCCGCCCCCTATCTTTCCAGCCTGCCCTGCCCGCCGCCCTGAGCGGTCGCTCGCCGACGGCGGGCATACGTCCCAACCACGTATTCCAGAGGGAACCATGGCCGATCAGGCAATCCCGATGTACGAGATGATGTACATCGTCAACCCCGTGCTCAACGACGAGCAGACGAAGGACATCGTCGAGCGCGTCACGAAGTACATCCGCGAGAACGACGGCGACATCGTCGAGATCGACGAGATGGGGAGCCAGCGGCTCGCCTACCCCATCCAGAAGAAGCGGAACGGCTACTACGTCAACCTGTGGTTCCGCCACACCGACGGCGACTTCATCGCCCGGTTCGACCGCGTGCTCCGCATCAACGACGAGATCATGCGGCACCTCATCCTCCGCTACGACGCGAAGATGATGCGCCACTTCGAGCAGCAGCAGGCCGAGCGGAAGCAGGCCGCCGCCACCGCCGAAGCCTGAGCCCCGACGCCCCCTCGCTCCCCAACCGACCCCGACCATGGCTGAAACCGACGAAACCAAGTCCGGCACGAGCGCGAAGGCCGCCGAGCCGATCGCGCGCACGGCCGCGCCCGGCGCCAAGCGCGTCCAGCCGAAGTGCCCCTTCAAGGAGGCCGGCATCGAGTACATCGACTACAAGGACGTCGAGACGCTCAAGCGCTACGTCAACGACCAGGGCAAGCTGCTCCCGCGCCGGGTCACCGGCGTCTCGGCGAAGTACCAGCGCCAGCTCACCCGCGCCGTCAAGCGCGCCCGCCACGTCGCGCTCCTCCCCTTCGTCGCCGACAACGTGAAGTGAGCCGTGGGCGGCGGGCTGTGACGGCCCGCGGCTCATGGCCCATAGCCAACGATCCCATGAAAGTCATCCTGAAGGAGGACCTCGAGAACCTCGGCCAGGCCGGGGAGGTCGTCGAGGTCAAGCCCGGCTACGGCCGGAACTTCCTCATCCCCCGCGGGCTCGCCGTCGTCGCCAACACCGGCAACGTCCGCCGGTACGAGGAGGAGACCCGCCAGCGCCAGCACAAGCTGGACGCGCAGCGCCGCGACGCCGAGGCCCTCGCCAAGCGGCTCGGCGACATGGAGCTCACGATCGCGATGCCGACGGGCGAGGAGAACCGCCTCTTCGGCACCGTCACCAACCAGCAGATCGCCGACGCCCTCAAGGCCCGAAACATCGAGGTGGACCGGCGGAAGGTCTCGCTGGGCGAGGAGATCCGCTACACCGGCGTCTACACCGCCTCGATCCGGCTCCACCCCGAGCACACCGCCGAGCTGAAGGTGAAGGTGGTGCCCGAGGAGCAGACGGTCTAAGCGCCTCCCGGGGCCGGCCGGCCCCGCAGGTGTGAAACTGGGGCGCGCTGCACACGGAGCAGCGCGCCCCACGCGTTCGGGAAGGGCTCTCCGTATCTTCCCCGGACCCGGCTCAGCGACCCCGCCCATGCGGCTCTGCCTCTTCCTGCTCCTCGCTCTCCTCGCGCTCGCCCTCCCGGCCCGCGCGCAGTTCGAGGGCTCCATCGGCGGCGACCTCCCTGAGGCCGTCGTCGCGTGGACGGCGAGCGTCCGGCCTCCGGCGACGGCGGGCGCGGACACCGGCAGCTTCCAGCGCGGCGATCTCGCCTTCGTGACGTTCACGGCCGAGGTGGCGCCGGGATGGCGCCTCTACTCGCTCGACTCCCCCGGAGGCCGTCCCCTCCAGATCGCGCTCGACGGCCTGCCCAGCGGCGTCCGCCTCGAAGGGCAACCGAGCGAGGACGATCCCCGCGACGGCTTCGACGAGACGCTCCGCGAGTCGTACCGCTACCACGCGGGGCGTGTGCGCGTCTGGCAGGCCCTCCGGATCGGCCCCCAGACGCCCCGCGGGACGTACGACGTCTCGGCTCGCTTGCGCTACGCGGCCTGCAACGACGCCGTCTGCCTGCCCCCCCGGGAGGCCCCCCTCCGCGCGACGCTCGTGGTGGACTAGGGTGCCGGCCCCGCAGGGCGGAACGGCCGGACGACAGGGGCCCTGAGAATTTAAGCCTCGGCGGCCGCCCCCGACATCGCCACCGGATCAACCCCGGTGGACGATGATGCGCCTGCCCTCTGCCGTAGCGCTCGCCTGCGCCGTTTTGCTCGGCTGCGACGGGGTCGTGGAACTCCTCCCCGATTCGGTCGCGGAGCCCCCGTCGGCCGAGGACGCGGCCATGCTCGCCGCGGTCAACGCGCACCGGGCCGCCGGGCGCGACTGCGGCGGGGAGCGCCACGGGCCCGCGCCCCCGCTCGTCTGGAACGGCCACCTCGCGGCGGCCGCGGGCGTCCACACCCACGACATGGCCGTGACCGGCCGCTTCGACCACACCGGCTCCGACGGCAGCACGGTGGGGGAGCGCGTGAGCCGGACGGGCTACGCGTGGCAGCGCGTCGGGGAAAACATCGCGCGGGGGCAGCCCTCGGTCGAGGCGGTGGTGGCGGATTGGGTGGCGAGTGCGGGCCATTGCGCCAACCTCATGAACCCGTCGTTCGTCGAGTTCGGGGCAGCCGAGCAGGATCGGTACTGGACGCAGGTGTTCGCGCGGCCGCGCTAGGCGCCGGAGGCGCCCGGCCGGAGCGGGTATCTTCGCGCCACACCCTCTGCCGCCCATGCCCCGCCGTCGCTCCTCGTCCCGTCGCTCGTCGTCTCGCCTCACGCCGCTGCGAGGACGCGCGCTCCTCGTGGTCGTCGCGCTCATCGCGCTCGGGTGGGCGGCCGTGCAGGCGCACGACGCCGGGTGGATCAACATCGGCCCGCTCTACAGCCTCCTGACGGGGCGGGAGGCGCCGCCGCGCCCCGTCAGCCGCGACGACGGGCCGCAGGTGGCGGGCTCGTTCGAGGGCGACGGCCTCCGCCTCGTCTCGTGGAACATCGCCAACATGGGCGGCTCGAAGAGCGACGGCGAGGTCGCCGTCATGGCCGATCTCCTCGCGCCCGCCGCCGACGTGGTGGCGATCCAGGAGGTGATCACCTCGGCGCCCGGGCCGGATGCGGTGATCCGGCTGGCGACGGCGCTCCAGCGGCGCGGCGGGACGTGGGACTGGGCGGTCTCCGAGCCCACGAGCGGCCGCGGCAGCGAGCGCTACGCCTTCCTCTGGCGCACCGACCGCGTCCGCCTCGACGGCCCCTGCCGCCTCGACGCCGCCCTCGCCCCGCAGGTGGACCGCGAGCCGTTCCTCTGCTCCTTCACGACGGGCGGCGAGCCGATCCTGGTCGCCTCTTTCCACGCCGTCCCGCAGAGCAAGGACCCCGAGGACGAGAACCGCCTCCTCGACGGCCTCGACCGGCGCTACGACGCCGCCGACCTCGTGATCGTCGGCGACTTCAACCTCCCCGCGCGGCACAGCGCCTTCGACGCCCTCCGCGCGCGCGGCTTCGACGACGCCCACGACGACGCTCTCACGACGCTGAAGGCCGTCCGCACCCCGGCCGGCGAGACCCGGGCCAACCCGTACGACCACGTGTTCTACGAGGCCGACGAGCTGAGCGTCCTGCAGGCCGAGGTCCTCGACTTCACCGACCGCTTCGCCACCCTCCGCGAGGCCCGCAACGTCTCGGACCACCTCCCGGTGAAGGTGGTGCTGGGGCGGTGACGGGGGCGGGAGCCGCATCGGGCCTCGCGGGTACAGACGGCTCCACCCGCCCCCAACCTCCCGATGGGAAGCGCCCTCCGCATCGGCCGCATCGCCGGCATCGACGTGTTCCTCCACTGGACGTTCGGCCTGCTCCTGGCCGGCGCGTTCGCGTTCTACCTCCTCGGCGGGGCGACGGTGCAGACGGCCGTGGCGGGCGTCCTCCTCATCCTCGCCGTGTTCGGGTGCGTCGTCCTCCACGAGTTCGGCCACGCCCTCATGGCCCGCCGCTTCGGAGTGCCGACGAAGGACATCACGCTCTATCCCATCGGCGGCGTGGCGCGGCTGCAGCGGATCCCGGAGCACCCCACCCAGGAGCTGCTCGTCGCCCTCGCCGGGCCGGCCGTCAACGTCGTCATCGCCGCCGTCCTCTGGGTCGGGGCCGTCGCGCTCGGCACGCCGCTCGGGATGCCGACGGGGCTCGCCGACCCCGTGGGGCACTTCTGGCCCAACCTGTTCTGGATCAACGTGATCCTCGTCGGCTTCAACCTCTTGCCGGCGTTCCCGATGGACGGCGGCCGCGTGCTCCGCGCGCTCCTCGCCTACCGGCTGGAGTACGCCCGCGCCACCCAGATCGCGGCGGGCGTGGGGCAGGGGATGGCGATCCTCTTCGGCTTCCTCGCGATCGTCGGCGGGTTCAACCCGTTCCTCCTCTTCATCGCGCTGTTCGTCTACCTCGGGGCGCAGCAGGAGGCGCACGCCACGCTGATGCGGACGGTGATCCGCGGGGTGCCCGTCCGCCAGGCCATGCTCACCCAGTTCTCGACGCTCGGCCCCGGCTCCACGCTCGCCGACGCCGTGGACCTCCTCCTGGCCGGCTCCGAGCAGGAGTTCCCCGTCCTCGGCGTGGATGGGCAGGTGACGGGCGTGCTCACGCGGAAGGGGCTCGTCAAGGCGCTCTCGGAGCGGGAGCGCGACGCCCGCGTCTACGACGTGATGCAGCCGGCCTGCCGCCCCGTCGACGCCGGGGAGCCGCTCGACGAGGCGCTGGAGCGGATGCAGGAGTCGGAGTGCCCGCTGCTCCCCGTCACCCAGAGCGGCCGCCTCGTCGGCATCCTCACGCTGGAGAACGTCGGGGAGCTGATGATGCTCTCGAACGCGATCCGCCGCCGCACCGGCCAGCGGAAGCCGTTCCCCGAGATGCGCGGAGCCTGAGGGCTCAGGGCGCGGGGTAGGCGTAGGAGGCGCTGAGGCCGAGCGGGATGCCGATGATCCAATAGACGATCAGGAAGGCCGACCACGCGACGATGAACGCGACCGAGTAGGGGATCATCAGCGACGTCAGCGTCCCGATCCCGGTCGCCTTCACGTAGCGCTGGCAGTAGACGACCACGAGCGGGAAGTATGGCATCAGCGGCGTGATGATGTTGGACGACGAGTCGCCCACGCGGTAGGCCGCCTGCGTGAGGTCGGGCGAGATGCCGACCTGCATCAGGACGGGCACGAAGATCGGCGCCAGGAGGGCCCACTTCGCGCTCGCCGAGCCGACGAACAGGTTCACGAACGCCGTCAGGAAGACGATGCCGACGATCGTGACGCCGCCCGGCAGCGACAGCGCCTGGAGCGCCGCCGCGCCCTTGACCGCCAAGAGGGCGCCGATGTTCGACGCCCCGAAGGCGTGGACGAACAGGGCGCAGAAGAACGCCATCACGACGTAGTACCCCATCCCCTGCATCGCCTTCGTCATCGCGTCCACGACGCCCTTCGAGTCCCTGAAGACCCCCGCGATGAAGCCGTAAACCACGCCGGGGATGAGGAAGAGCAGGAAGATCAGCGGCACGATCGACTGCATGATCGGCGCCGAGAACGAGTTGAGCGAGCCGGTCTCGGGGTCGCGGAAGGCGGAGTTCTCGGGCAGGAGCGTGAGCGTGAGCCCCACGAGCCCTAGCACGAGCACGCCCGTCGCCCACCAGAACGCCTTCCGCTCGCGCGAGGTGATCGTGCCCATGTCCGGGGTCTCCTCGGCGTCGCCGTCCACGGGCGTCGCCGCGTCCAGGCGGGGCTCGACGATCCGGTCGGTGATGAACCAGCCGAGCAGGATGATGAGGAGGCTGGAGGTCGCGGTGAAGAAGTAGTTGTTGAGCGGGTTGATGAGGATGTCGGGGTCGATGAGCTGCGCCGCGGGCTGGGTGAAGCCCTGGAGCAGGGGGTCGAGCGCCGACGGCACCGGGTTGGCGCTGAAGCCGCCCGAGACGCCCGCGAACGCCGCCGCGATGCCGGCCAGCGGGTGCCGACCCGCCGCGTAGAAGATGATCCCGCCGAGGGGGATGACGAGGACGTAGCCGGCGTCGACCGCGCTGTGGCTGATGAGGCCCACGAGCACGACGACGGGCGTGAGGAGGGCCTTCGAGGTCTTGCCGAGGAGCAGCTTGATGCTGGTGTTGAAGTAGCCCGCCTCGTCGGCCACGCCGACGCCGAGCATGGCCACGAGCACGACGCCCAGCGGGGCGAAGCTCGTGAAGATGGTGACCATGTTCGAGAGGAACGTCGCCAGTGCCGGCCCGGTCAGGAGGTTGATCACCCGGATCGGCTCGCCCGTCCGCGGGTCGAGGTCGGCGAACTGCACGCCGGCCAGGAGGGCCGAGAGCCCCCAGACGATGAAGAGCGACAGCAGGAACAGCATCGCCGGGTCCGGCAGCTTGTTGCCTACCGTCTCGATCCCACCGAGGAGGCGGTTGATCAGGCCGGGCCTGGACGCGGCGGCGTCGGCGGGGGCTCCTTCGGGGGGAGGCGTGCTCATGGGCGCGAGGGCTGGGGGCGTACGACGGCCGGGAAACTAGCGACGGGGCGTCGTACGCACGCATCCGCTGCGCCGTCCACCCCGCGCTGCGGAGCGAGAGCCGCCCTCGCCCGTGCTCCGCGCCTAGCCCTGGCGGCTGCGGAGGCGGTCGAACTGCTCCTGCTGCGGCGAGCCGGGCGGGACGGCCCACGGGTCCGGCGGCAGGTGCACCATCCGGATGGCGGGGTAGTCCTCGCGGAAGACGAACGGCCGCGGCTCCCCGGAGATGTCCTCCCCGATGATGAGCACCATCGAGCCCTGGCGGTGGATCGTCGCGCCGACCGACGAGATCTCGTCGCCGCCGGTCTTCTGCCAGGTGTCGGTCCAGCCGTAGAGCCACTTCGCGTCGGGCTCGAGGAGGCGGACGCAGCCGTGCGAGGCGGGGCCGCTCGTGGGGAGGGCGTACTGGTGCATGTGGATGCCGCGAGCCTCGTGCACGTTCATCACCCAGTACATCTCCCACAGCTCGGCGTTCGGGTCGTTCGAGCCGTAGCCAGGGCTGAGCGTCGAGACGCGGTAGTCCTGCTTCCAGTTGATGTTGAAGCGGCCCGAGGGCGTCCGGCTGCTCTGGGCGCCGGTCGAGATGATCCCCCAGCGCTGGAGCTCGCCCCACTCGTAGGCCGCCCACGCCTGGATGTTCTTCTCCAGGATCACCACCTTGTCGATGTTCCGCGCGCCGGGGTAGTAGTGCGGGAACGGGGAGTAGGCGCGGAAGTCGAGGCCGAACGCGTTCGGCACCACGAGGGTGTCGCCGGGGCGGAGGTCCTCGAGGTCGTTCCGGTTGAGCAGCCACAGCAGCGGCTTGACCACGTCGCGGTCGCCGTAGCGGCGGTAGACGTCGAGGCGGGCCTCGAGCCGGTTCATCCCCTCCGGCACGACGTGGTACCGGTAGAAGACGCGGGGCACCTCGTCGAGGCTGCCCGTCCGCCGCTCCATCGTGTCGATGAGCCACGCCTCGCTGAAGTAGGTGACCGAGCCGCTGTCGCGGGCGAGGTCTTGCGAGATCAGGGCGTCGGCGGCCATGGCCCCGCCTTGCGCGTGGGCCGGGACGACGGAGAAGACGAGGAGAGCGAAGGCGAAGAGCGCGGTCGTGCGCATAGGGGGACGGGTCCAGTCTGGCGTACAGAACGAGTATACGACGACGGACAGGGGCAGGTCCTTCACCCCGCCTGTGCGGGACGGGGCGCCGCTCGCGCACCGCCGTCGTCGCGGCTCCTGCAGAGCAACCTTCCTGCCGGACCCACTCGATCCGGTCCGGCAACCCCACGGTTCGGTCCCACGCGATGTGCTGCCCGAGCCGCCCGTACCCGTGCCGAGGATCACCAGGAGCACGGCCGGGCCGGCGGCGATCTCGCGGAAGGGGCCGTCCTCGCGGGCCGCCGTCGGGTCAGGCGCCGGTGGAAGCCGTCTTGGCGAGGCCGAAGGCCCGCGCGTGCCAGCTCTGCGCCGCCGGCCGCTCGACGCCCGAGGCCCGCAGCGCCCCGACGGTCGAGAGCGTGAGGTCGAGCACGGGCGTGGAGGCGTCCACGGCGCCCGTCCGCGCGAGCCGCCGGAAGTCGGACCGGGCGACGGCCTGCACGGCGCCGTCGGCGTCGCGGTAGAGCACGTCGAGGGCGCCGGTCCAGGCGAAGCCGCCGGCCTCGGCCGCGGCCTCTACGGCGTGCTGGAGCTTGTCGATGCCGCAGCCCGAGACGCCCGCGTTCAGCTCCGCCTCCGAGAGGGCGGCGCCGACGGCGAGGACGCGGCCCTCCAGCACCTCGGCGGCCGATGCGACGGGGCGGCCGTGCGAGGTCCACCCGGCCATGAAGCTGCGGACGCGGTCGACGAGCGCTGCCGCTTCCGCGCCGGTGAGGTCGCGGGCGGCGGCGAAGAGCCAGAGGCGGGCGGCGTCGGGGAGGGGGGCGAGCACCATGGCGTCGGGAGTGGGGCCGGCGAGAAGATAGAAACGTCCCGTCCCCAGACCGGATTCGGGATCGCCGGGGGTCACCCTCGGAGCCGGACCTCCTCGTCCTCCGTCGCGACGACGTCGACGGGCCGGTCGTGGGGCTCGGCGGGGACGTGGGGAACGAGGCAGGCAGCGTAGACGGGGCAGACGGTGAACGCCGGCGTCTCCGCGAGGAAGGCGTCGTAGTAGCCCGCGCCGTGGCCGATCCGGTGCCCGTTCCGGCCGGCGCCGAAGGCGGGCACGACGACGACGTCGAGCGCGTGGGGGGCGGCGTCGGGGCCGATCGGTTCGAGGAGCCCCCATCGGGAGGGCCGGAGCCGGTCCTCGCCTTCGAACGGCCGGTGGCGAAGGGTCGGCCCGCTGCTCTCGCTGGGGGGAACGACAACAGGGAGGACCACGCGCACGCCCCGCGCGTGGAGGGCGGCGATGAGGGGGCGGGTGTCCACCTCGCGCTTCGCCGTGAGCGGCCAGTAGCAGTGCACCGTGCGAGCCGCTTCCACCTCGGGGAGGGCGAGGAGCCGGTCACGGATCAGCGCGCTCCGGGCCGCGTAGTCGGCGTCGCTGAGCGCGAGCCGGGCTGCCCGGAACGCCGCCCGCAGCCTCGCCTTCTCCCGCCGTACGTCTTCTCGATCCGTCATGCCCGAAGAAACGCGCCTCGACCGCTTCGACGCCTACCGCGCCCGGATGAACCGGCGCATCCTCGATGAGGGGACGCACCTCGGCATCAAGCGGTTCTTCAACCTCGACACCGCTGCCTACCGAGACGGCGCCCTCGACGGCCGGACGAAGGAGCTCCTCGGGCTCGTCGCCAGCGCCGTGCTCCGCTGCAACGACTGCATCGACTACCACCTCGGGCAGTGTGTGGCGGCCGGCTACACGGACGAGGAGCTGATGGACGCGCTGAACGTGGCGCTCGTGGTGGGCGGGAGCATCGTGATCCCGCACCTCCGCCACGCCACCGAGACGATCGACTTGTTGCGCCAGCGGGCGACCGGCGGCGAGCGGGAGGGGTAGGGCTCTGCCACGCGCTACCAGCGCCCGCGGTCGTCGGCCGTCCCCGCGACGCCGAGGTCGGTGTACGCGACGAGGGCGGGGAAGAGGGGGAGGAGGAAGCGCTGGCTGGTGATGAGGTAGGGCATCCCGCCGCCGCCCGTCCCGCCCTCGTCCGCGACGTGGCGGCGGACCGTCTTGCGGTGGACCGTCAGGAAGCTGTCGGGGTCCGGGGCGTGGAGGGCGGCGTCCGTCGCCGCGAGGCGGTCGAGGACGAAGGCGAGGCACGTGTCGTGGTGGCGGGCGTGGAGGGCCTGGGCGCCACGCCGGGCGTCGGCGAAGGCGGTGCGGCGGTCGTTCTCGCGCGACGCCGCATCCTCGAGGTCGGTGCGGAAGGCGTCGGCGATGGCGTCGGCGCCCTCGTGGTCGCCCAGCGTCGCCCGGACGCGGGCGACGGCGCGCGCCACCTCCTCGGCGTCGATGAGGCGGACGGAGGGCGGAGCCGGCAGGGCCTCGGCCCGCGGGGCCAAGCGCGCGAGGGCGGCGTGGGCCCGGTCGTCGAGCCCCGCCACGGCGGCGGCGGGCGAGCCCTCCGGGGGGAAGGTGCGGGCGTGCCCCTCGCGGAGGACGAGCGGGTCACCGAGGGCGACGTGGCCGGTGGGGGAGCCCTGGTAGTGCTGGCCGTACAGGTCGCCGGGGAAGACGCGGACGTCGAGGAGCGGGCCCTTGCCGAGGGCGCGCTGGACGAGGCGGAGCTGGGCCGTCTGGAACCCGCTGGCGGGGACGAGGAAGTCGCGGAAGCGCTGGTACTCCAGCGTCGAGAACAGGACGTCGTCGTCCTCGCCCTGGCCGACGTAGGTCATCACGGCCGGGAGCACGCGCCGGGCGGAGTGGCGGAGGCGGGCCGCCGCCGTCATGGCCGGTCGCCAGAACGGCGAGGGGCCGCGCTCGTCCGGCAGGGGCTCGAGCGCGTGGTCCTCGGTCCCGTCGCCGTCGAGGAGGCGGCCGAGCGTCGCGGCGAGCACGCCGAGGTCGAACGTCATCTGCTTGAACACCAGCTCGAAGAGCTGGTGGATGACGATGAAGACGCGCTCGTCGGGGACGGACGAGGAGGGGACCTGCGCGTCGAGGAGCTTGTCGAGCCCGAGGTAGTGGCCGTAGTCGAGGTGGAGGCGGCCCTCCGCATCGGGCGGGTTGACGAGCGGGCGGCCGTCGTCGTCGGTGAGGCGGAGGTCGGCGTCGGGGTCGAGCGAGAACGACCACCAGGGGTCGGAGACGGGCATGGGGCGGGGGAGAGGCTCGCGAGAAGGTACGGGCCGGCGGGGGCGGGGCGGGGCCGTCGCGAGCGCCGTTTCTTCGCCCCGTCTCCACCGCCTCGCGGCGGCGTCGCCGTAGCTTTGGGGCTGCCAGTTCGGAACCCGATCCGGGGTCCGGCCGACCCGTCTGCGCCGAAGGCACCGGCGCCCTCGCGGCTCAGCCCCGGATCCTCGCCCCGACCCCGCATCGGGTCCGCGAGCCCCCACCCTCCCCCCCGGCACCCATGTTCGAATCCCTCTCCGACAAGCTCGACGCGGCCCTGAAGAACGTCAAGGGCGAGGGCCGCATCAACGAGCTCAACATCGCCGAGACGATGCGCGAGGTGCGCCGCGCGCTCCTCGACGCCGACGTCAACTACGAGGTCGCCCGCACCTTCACCAACAAGGTCAAGGAGCGCGCCCTCGACGAGCAGGTGCTCACGTCCGTCGCCCCGGGCCAGCAGTTCGTCAAGCTGATCTACGACGAGCTCGTCTTCCTCCTCGGTGACGTCCACGTCGAGCTCAACAAGAGCAAGCGGCTCCCCAACGTCATCCTCATCGCCGGGCTCCAGGGCTCGGGCAAGACGACGTTCACGGGCAAGCTCGCGAGGCTCCTCAAGTCGAAGGGGAAGAACCCGCTCCTCGCCGCGGCCGACGTCTACCGCCCGGCCGCCGTGGACCAGCTCGAGACGCTCGCCGGCCAGGTCGGCGTCCCCGTCTACAGCGTCCGCGGCGACGACGGCACGCCCGTGCAGGACGCCGTCCGCGTGGCGCGGGAGGCCGTGGCCGAGGCCCGCAAGATGGGCCGGGACACCGTCATCGTCGACACCGCCGGCCGCCTCCACGTCGACGAGGCGATGATGCGGGAGGTCGTCGCCATCAAGGAGGCCGTCGAGCCCGACGAGATCCTCTTCGTCGTGGACGCGATGACGGGGCAGGACGCCGTGAACACGGCGAAGGCGTTCAACGAGCAGCTCGACATCGACGGCGTCGTCCTCACCAAGCTCGACGGCGACACCCGCGGCGGCGCCGCGCTCTCGATCCGCTCCGTCGTCGAGAAGCCGATCAAGTTCGCCTCGACGGGCGAGAAGCTCGACGCCCTCACCGAGTTCCACCCGGACCGGATGGCGCAGCGCATCCTCGGCATGGGCGACATCGTCTCGTTCGTCGAGAAGGCGCAGGAGCAGTACGACCTCGAGGAGGCCGAGAAGCTCCAGAAGAAGCTGTCCTCCCAGAACTTCGACCTCGAGGACTTCTACACCCAGCTCCAGCGGATCAAGAAGATGGGGTCCATCAAGGACCTCCTCGGCATGATCCCCGGCGTGGGCAAGCAGATCAAGGACCTCGACGTCGAGGACGACGCCTTCAAGCACATCGAGGCGCTGATCCAGAGCATGACCGCCGAGGAGCGGCGGAAGCCCGAGATCATCAACGGCAGCCGCCGCCAGCGGATCGCCGCCGGCTCCGGCCTGACGGTCCAGGACGTCAACCAGCTCCTCAAGCAGTTCCGCGAAATGAAGAAGATGATGAAGACGATGACGAAGCTGTCCGGCAAGGGCCGCGGCGCCGTCGGCCTTCAGCAGCTCCTCGGCGGCCGCTAGGCCGCCCCCTCCCCCTCGTTCCCGACCCGAAACCCGCACCCGCCACCATGGCCGTCAAACTCCGCCTCCGCCGGATGGGGCGCAAGAAGCTCCCCGTCTACGCCCTCGTCGCCGCCGACGCGCGCAGCCCGCGCGACGGCCGGTTCATCGAAGACCTCGGCCGCTACGAGCCGATCTCGGAGCCGGCCCGCGTCGAGCTCAACGAGGACCGCATCCTCTACTGGCTCCGCGAAGGCGCCCAGCCGTCCCACACCGCCCGCAACCTCCTCTCGCGGGAGGGGATCCTGCTCCGGCTCCACCTCCTCCGCAAGGGGAAGAGCGAGGAGGAGATCCAGCAGGAGGTCGAGGCCTTCCGCGCCCGCCGCGGCGAGGCGCAGCCGACGAAGAAGACGGCGGAGGACCGCCGCCGCGAGGCGCTCGAGGCCGAGCGGACGGCCGCCGCCGCCGCCGCGAAGAAGGCCGAGGAGGAGCGCGCCGCCCGCGAGGCCGAGCTCGAGAAGCAGCGCCAGGAGGCCGAGGCCGCCGAGCGCGCCGCCCGCGAGGCCGCCGATGCCGATGCCGAGGCCGCCGATGCCGAGGGCGCCGATGCCGAACCGGAGGGCGCCCCGGAGGAGGCCCCAGCCGCGGAGGCGACGGAGACCGCCGATGCCGAAGCCCCGGAAACCGAAGCCCCTGCCGAGGAGGCTTCCGCCGAGACGGAGGCCAAGGACGCCGCCGCTGAAGAGGCGACGGCTGACGCCGGGGCTGACGCGCCTGACGCCGAGGCTGCCGAGGAACCCGAGGCCGCCGCCGAGGAGTCCGAAGCTGAGGCCGAAGAGGCCCCCGCCGCCGAAGAGGCCCCTGCCGCTGAGGCGGAGACCGAGGAGGCGGCCGAGGCGACGGAGCCGGCCGCGGAGGAGGCCGAGGCCGCTGACGCCGAGCCTGCCGAGGAGGAGCAGAAGTAGCGCCCCCCCCGCTCGCCGTTCGCCGGCCCGCTCCTGCGCACGCGCGTGCTGCCGCTCGACTCGCCTTCCGCGAGCGGGGCAGCACGCCGCGCCCGGGCACGGCGACGGCGCGGCGCGCCCGCGGCGTTTCCAGAGCCCCCTATGCCCCCGGTCTCTCCCGATCGTCTCCTCCT
>JAWWCA010000027.1:0-22276 GCA_033720695.1 Rubricoccaceae bacterium | reverse complement strand
TGCCGACCTCGAACGACTGGAGGAAGACGGGCGCGTCGGGGCCCCGGTCGCCGGCTTCGTGGAGGGCCGCCACGAGCGGCTCGTCGAGCCCGAGCCCGATCGCGTCGAAGTAGGACGGGTGCTTGGTCTCCGGGTAGAGGCCGACGGGCCGCCCGCGCGCCTCGCCCATCTCCTGCGCGAGAGCGACGATCTCGCCGAGGGTGGGGACGGGGAACCGTCCGTCGTAGCGGGCGCTGCCGGGGCGGAGGCCTGGCAGCCGCTCGACAGCCCGGAGCGTTCGCAGCTCCGCCAGCGTGAGGTCCTCCACGAACCACCCCGTCACCTCCCGGCCGTCGATCTCCTTGGTGGTGCGGCGGCCGGCGAACGCGGGATGGTGAGCCACGTCCGTCGTCTCGGAGATCTCATTCTCGTGGCGGGCGACGAGGACGCCGTCGCGGGTGCGGACGAGGTCGGGCTCGATGAAGTCGGCGCCGAGGCGGACGGCGAGCGCGTAGGCGGCGAGCGTGTGCTCGGGGCGGTAGCCGCTCGCGCCGCGGTGGGCGATGACGAGCACGGCGTCCGACGAGGGGCGAGAGGAGAACACGACGGGCGGAGAAGGCGGGGCGCCCCAACCTACCGCCCTAGGCCGTCACACGCGGCGTCCCGAAGTGGGTGTCGAAGAGGATCCCGCACGCCTTGAGGAACGCCGTCGGCAGCTCCCCGCCGATGAAGATGAACACGTCGTCGTTCGCCACCTCGTGCTCCACACCGTCGGCGTCGGTGTAGGCCACGACGCCGTCGCCGATGCGGGTGAGGTTCGTGCTCCACAGCGGCTCCACCGCCCCGGCAGCCACGGCCGCGTCGAAGCGCTCCTGGTTGCGGGCCTTGACACGGGAGAGCTGGTCCTTCCGATACGAGAGGCGGACCGTCGTGCCGGGCTGATCGGCCAGCATCATGGCGGCCTCGACGGCCGAGTCGCCGCCGCCGACGACGACGATGCGGCGGCCGGCGAAGTGCTCGGGCTCGGCGAGGCTGTAGTAGACGCCGTCGCGGTCCTCGCCGGGGATGCCGAGCTTGCGGGGGTTCCCGCGCCGGCCGATGGCGAGGATGACCCGGCGCGTCTTGACCGCGCCCGCGCTCGTCCGGACGAGGAAGCCGTCGTCCCCGAGGGGCTCGACGGCCTCGACCGAGACGCCGGTCTCCACCGTGACGTCGGTCCGGTGCACGATGTCCTCCCAGGTCTCGATGAGCTGCTCCTTCTGGACCTCCGTGAACGCCAGCCGCCCGTAGCCAGGGACATCGAAGTGGTGGGTCATGACGAGCTTGCGGCGGGGGTAGCGGCGGACGGTGCCGCCGAGGTCGGGCTCCTTCTCGAACGTCCGGTACCGGAGCCCCTGCTCCTTGGCATTGACCGTGGCCGAGAGGCCGGCCGGGCCGGCGCCGACGATGACGACGTCGAGGGCGTCGTCCGGCGCCTGGCTCTTCTCCTTCGCGATCCCCTCGACGCACTGCCGCGCCTGCTCGAACGCGTTCTTGACGAGGCCCATCCCGCCCAGCTCGCCGACGATGTAGAGGCCCGGCACGTTCGTCTCGTAGTTCTCCCGGATCCGGGGCAGCTCGATCCCGCGCTGGGCCGTCCCGAAGACGAGCGTGATGGCGTCGGTGGGGCAGGCGCGCTCGCAGCGGCCGTGGCCGACGCAGCGCGCCGGCGCGATCACCTCGGCCTGCATCCCGACGAGCGCGAGCACGTCGCCTTCGGGGCAGACGCTCACGCACGCCCCGCAGCCCGCGCACAGCCCGGGGTCGATGACGGGGTGGAGCGTCTGCGGCTCGTCGAGGCCGTACGCCTTCGCTTTGAGCGCCGCCTCGGCGGCCCGCCGCTCCACCCGCCGCCGGCGGAGCACGAACGGGACGGCGGTGGCCGCCGTCAGCCCGAGGGCGACGATCCAGATGATGAGCAGGTCGATCACAGCCTGTGCAAGACGGTGCAGGGGGACGAGGCGGTGCGCGCATCAGAGCGGCCCTCGACGGACGGAGGACAAGGCCCGTTCCAAACCCGCGCTCTGGAGGCGCGCGCGCCGGCCTTCGCCAGAAATGCGCGCGAGGGCTAGAGGCGGTACCAGAGCGCGGAGTAGAACCGCGTGCTCGAGAGCCGGTCGCCGGCGAGGAGGTTGGCCTGCAGGGTCCACGCCACGCGCGGCGTGACGGGCACCTGGACCAGGGCGTCGAGGCCGTGGGAGACGAGGGCCTCGCCCGCCGTGAGGGGCGACTGCTGGTAGCGGTAGCCGAGGCGGGCGTAGAGCGACCCGAACGAGCGGTCGAGCCCGGCGCCGCCGTAGACGCCGGTGCGGGTGCCGTCGTCGCGGTCCTGCTGCCAGACCGTGCCGTTGGCGCTGAGGCCGACGCCGACGCCGGGCAGGCGGGGCACCGAAAGCCCGCCGCTGGCGGAGACGGTGCCCGGAACCCCCACCGTCGTCGCGCTCGACACGTCGGCGCGGAGCGTCGTGCCGGGGAGCGGGCCGCCGCGCACCGTCACGGCCGCGCCCCCACCAACGCGCGTGCTCCGGTCGAGGAGGAGCTGGAGGTCGCCGAGGAGGAGGTAGGGGCGGCGGCTCAGCGCGAAGAGGGAGAGACGCACGCCCGGCGCCACCGTCGCCGAGAGGCGGCCGCCGAGGCGCGAGAGCACCCAGTCGCCCGTCTCGGGGTCCTGGTCCACGAGCACCTCGGACGAGAACGAGACGCCGCGGGCGTAGGCCGTCTGCTGCGCGCCGGCGAACGTCCGCATCCGCAGGCTGTCGCCGCGCGGGAGCACCTGGCCGCCGAGGGCCGTCACATCGAGGCGTGCGCGGTCCCCGCCCGGGAGCGCGAACGCGTGGTGGGCGAACGCCGTGACCTTCGGGAGCTCGCCCGAGGGCGCCCCGCTGGCACCGTCCGGCTGAAACCCGGCGGCGACCCCGACGCCGCGGTCGTCGCCGCCGACGTGGAGGAGGAGGCCGTCCCAGTAACCGCTGAACCGGTCGTACCGGTTCGAGAACCGGCCCGCACGCACGTCGACGCCGCCGACCTCTCGGCTGAGGGAGAGCCCGTAGACGCGGACCTCGGCGGGCCGGTCGAAGGGGGCGGGGTCGGCGTAGCGGTAGGCGGCGCGCAGGTTGGCGTCGAGGCCCACGCCGCCGGGGAGGCCCTCGACGGCGGCACGGAGGGCTGTGAAGGGTCGGGCGTACGTCCGCGAAAACGTCGCGCCCCCGTCGGTCGCCCGCGTGCTGGACGCGAGGCCGTCGACCCCCACCTGGAGGCGGCCGGAGATCGACGCGCGGCGCACCGGGGCGGCCCGCGGCGTCTCGGCTGGAGGTCGGTCCAGCAGCGAGGGCCGGTCGGGCGAAGCGGGGGCCGCCTCGGCATCGGGATCCGCGGACGGCGCCGGGGCGGCGGCGTCGCGGAGCAGGACGAGACGGTCACCGAGCGTGATCGGGAACGGCGCGCCGACGAAGGCCACGACGGCGCGGTCGGCCGTGGCGCTGACCACGCGGAGACGGCCCGGCCGCCCCTCGTCGCGGAGCGCCGTGAGCGTGTCGGCGGCAACCAGGCCGGCGTCGGTCCCGGCATCGAGGTAGGCGTTCTGGCCGGCGATGTACGTCACCTGCGCCTCCACGCGGAGGCCCTCCCCCTGGGGGGCGTCAGGCACCTGCGCCGCTGCCGGAGCCGCGAGGAGGACGAGGAGCCCGACGAGGCTCCCGGCCCACCCCGGCCCCGAAGGGTGCAGCCAGCAAGGGGTCAGCCAGCCACGCATCACTCCTCCCCATCCGGGTGGCAAGAGTAGCAGGCCGTGCTCTCGTAGACGTACCCGCCCACGTCCTCGTGACGGCGGTCCATCTCCTCCCGGTTGTGCTCGTGGCACGTGAGGCAGGAGAAGACCGAGAAGTTGCCCGGCTGGACGTGGCACGTCTGGCAGCTCGCCCACTCGCCTTCGTGCCGGCCCGAGTAGATCGGGAAGAGCGGGTCGTGGTCGAAGGTGGCGCCCGCCCAGGTGTCCGGCTGGTGGCAGTCGAGGCACGTCGTCGGGAAGCCGGGGTGGGCCTCCTGGTGGTCGTCGGCGTGGCAGGTGTAGCAGTCGTTCGGGCCGGCCGGGTCGAAGAGCGGCTCGAAGTCCGGGAGGGTGTGGCACGCCGAGCACGCCAGGCTCACGTGCACGCCAACGAGGGGGAAGCCGGTGGCCTGCTGGTGGTCGAACGTCGCGCCATCAAACGACTGCGTGGTGTGGCAGTCCCGGCACGTCGTCGGGAAGCCGGGGTGGGCCTCCTGGTGGTCGTCGGCGTGGCAGGCGAAGCAGTCGTTCTGCCCGCTCGGCGTATCGATGAGGCCGAAGTCGGGGAGGGTGTGGCAGGCCCCGCAGTCGAGCGCGATGTGCGCGCCGACGAGGGCGAAGCCGGTCGTGGCGCCGTGATCGAAGGCGCCGCCCTCGAACGACTGCGTGGTGTGGCAGTCGAGGCACGTCGTCGGGAAGGCGGGGTGGGCCTCGGCGTGGTCCTCGGTGTGGCACGTGAGGCAGTCGTCCTGACCCGCCGGCTCCCAGATGGGCTCGAGGTCGGGACCAACGTGGCAGGCCGAGCACGGCAGCGCGACGTGGGCGCCGACGAGGGCGAAGCCTCCCGAGACCGCGGCGTGCTCGAACGTGGCCGGGAGGAACGCGCTCGTGGTGTGGCAGTCGGTGCAGGTCGTAGGGAAGCCGGGGTGCGCCTCGGCGTGGTCGTCGGCGTGGCAGGCAAAGCAGTCGTCGGGGCCGGCGGGGTTGCCTGGGACCCCGAAGCCTGGCGCGCTGTGGCACGTCTCGCAGGCCATCTGGACGTGGGCGCCGACGAGGGGGAAGCCGGTCGCCGAGGCGTGCTCGAAGGCCGCGCCCTCCCAGGTGTCCAGGGTGTGGCACTGCTGGCAGTCGGTGGGGAGGTCGGCGGCCGGGTGGTTGACGAGGCTGCCGGCCGTCCCCTCGTAGTCCGCCTGGTGGCAGGCGAAGCAGTCGTTCGGGCCCGCCGGCTGGAAGAGGGGGTCGAGGCTGCCGGCGGCGTGGCAGGCCGTGCACGCGGCGGCCGCGTGAGCGCCGAGGAGGCCGAAGCCGCCCGAGGCGGCGGCGTGGTCGAAGGCGACGCCGGTCCCGAACGTGAGCGTGTTGTGGCAGGCGTCGCAGGCCGTCGGGAAGCCGACGGCGACGTGGTTGACGAGGCCGTCGGCCGTCCCCTCGTAGTCCGCCTGGTGGCAGGCGAAGCAGGAGGGGTCGAGCGGCCGGAAGGCGCCGTCGAGGTCGTCGGCGTGGCAGGCCTCGCAGGCCACCTGGAGGTGGGAGCCCGTGAGGGGGAACGCCGTCCCGGCGTGGATCTCCAGCCCGCGGACGAGGTGGAAGTCCTGCGTCGTGTGGCACTGCTGGCAGTCGGCGCCGAGCTGGCCCTGGTGGACGTCGAGGTGGCACGAGGCGCAGGCGTCGGGCGTGACGTCGGGCCCGTCGAAGCGGAGGTCGACGTGGCAGGAGCGGCACGCAGCCTGGGCGTGCCGGCCGAGGAGCGGGAAGCCGGCGTCGGCGGCGTGGTCGAAGCGGAGCGGCTCGCGGAGGCGGTCCCACCCCTCGGCCGTGTGGCACGCCTCGCAGGCGATCGTGAGTTCGCCGTGGGGGTTCGCCGCGGGGCGGGGGGGCGAGGGACGCGGAGCGCGGCTGCCGACGAGTTGGAACCGGAGCGTCGGAGAAGCTTGCCGGGTGACGGGCGGATCGGGAGAGGCCGAGGCCTCCGCTCCGCCGGAAGCCACGAGCAATGCCAGGAGCAGGGCCGCGGCGCGTGCGCGGCCTCCTCTCCAGCTCCCTTGCATGCGCGTGGCGGGGGTCATGTTATCGCTGCGAGCCGTGGCAGTCGGCGCAGGCCGTGCCGAGTGGGGTGAAGCGGACGAACATCGTGCCATCGGGCGCCGCCTCCGGGCGGTGGCACGCCGAGCACGCCACGGCTTGGTGCGCACCGTCGAGCGGGAAGCGCGTCTGGTCGTGGTCGAAGCGGGCCACGGTGAACGCCTGGGTGTCGTGGCAGGCGTCGCAGGCTTGGCCTTCGAACTGGCCCTGGTGCGGGCTCTGGGCGGGCGTCGGGTCCAGCACGCTCGCCGCTCCGTGGCAACTCGCGCAGTCGGACGAGAGGCCGCGGAAGCGCCGGACCACGCGCCCGTCGGGCCGCGTCTCCGGGGCGTGGCAGGCTGCGCACTCGGTGCCCACGTGCGCACCCGTCAGCGGGAAGCCCGTCTGGCTGTGGTCGAACGCGGCGAGGTCCCAGTCGGTCGCGTTGTGGCACGCGGCGCAGCGCGTGACCCCGCCGGGGTCGGCGAACTCGTCGCCGTGCGGGTTGCGCTCGGCGTGGCACGTCTCGCACGCATCGGACGCCTCGAAGTGGGGGGCGAGGTCGCCGGGCGCCGCCGTGTGGCAGGCCGAGCACGGCGTGGCGAGGTGGGCGCCGGTGAGGGGGAACGCCGTCTCGGCGTGGCGCTCGATGCCGAAGCTCGTCGGCGTCCAGGCGTCCTGCCCGTGGCAGTTGGCGCAGACGGGTCCGCCCGGCGCGTCGAGGAAGGCACCGCCGTGCGGATCGCGGTGGCACGAGAGGCACGTCTCGGCTGCGACGGCCGGGAACGTCACGTTCGCGGTCGGCCCCGTGAACGTGACCTCGATGGCCGCGTCGTCGCGCGGGCTGTGGCACGCCTGGCACGCGATCCGGCCGTGGGCGCCGACGAGGGCGAAGCCGGTGTGGGCCTCGTGGTCGAACCGGTCGGCGTCGAACGAGGCCCCCATCCGCTGCCAGCCGGTCGTCGTGTGGCACGGGGCGCAGTCGGCGCCGAAGGCGCCGCCGTGGGCGTCCTCGTGGCAGGACCGGCAGGAGGCGTGCTCGACGCCCTCGAACTGGCGCCGCGGGCCGCTCCCGGGGTGGCAGCTCGCACAGGCGATGCGGGCATGGCTGCCGGTGAGGGGGAAGCCGGTTCGGGCGTGGCTGAAGTTGGGCGTCGAGCCCCACGTCGCGTTCCCGTGGCACGACGCGCACTCCTGGCCGCGGAACTGCCCCCCGTGGGGGCTCTCGTCGGCGTGGCAGCCCCGGCAGCTCGTCGAGAGGCCCTCGAACCGAGCGGCGCCGCGGCCGGCGGCGCCGTGGCAGGAGGCGCAGGAGACGCGGGCGTGGGCGCCGGCGAGGGCGAACCCGGTGGCCGCGTGGTCGAAGCCGGCGACCTCGTCCCACCCTTGCGGCGAGTGGCAGGAGGCGCAGCCCTCGTCGAAGCGCTCGCCGTGGGGGTCGTCGTCGCGGTGGCACGTCTCGCAGTCGTCCCCCAGGCCGAGGAACGTCTCGCCGAGCCGCCCGGCCTGCCCCTTGAACCGGCGCACCTCGGGGTCGGTGATGTGCGCGGGCCGGTGGCACGAGCGGCAGGTGGCGTTGAGGTGGCGGCCGACGAGGCGGAAGCCCGTCTGGCCGTGATCGAAGGAGCCGGTGGCGAGGCGGACGGGGTCGAAGGCGCGCCCGAAGTGGTCCTTGTGGCACGACCCGCACTGCCGGCTGACGCCGGCGTGGAATCCCTGCCGCCGCGCGATCCGCGTTCGGAGCGGCGTGTGGCACGAGAGACACTTGTCCGGCGCGATGCCCCGCTGGCCGAGTTGGTGGCAGCTCGTACAGCTGCGGATGCCTTCGAGGTGGGCGTGCGCGGCCGTCAGTTCGCCCGGCGAGATGAGCTGGGCGCGGGCCGGGAGGACGAGGAGGAGCGCGAGGAGGAAGCCTGTCGCCAACCGGGCCACCCCCTGTTCGCGCTCATACCCGCCCTGTTCGCGCTCATACCCGCCGCACGCCCTCCGCACGCGCGAGCTGTCCCCCTTGATCAAGGGGGACAGCTCCGGTTGCCTTGAGCGGAGCGATAGCAACAGAAGCAGGGGGTACGCGCGCATACCCCACAGCCTGTCGTCTCTTCCTCTCACCGCTGCACCAGGATGGGCTCGAGGCGCGGCAGGGCCGGGTGCCCGGCGGGGAGGGCTCCGGAGGCCGACGGAGAGGTCGCCCCGCCCGAGGCGGGCGCGGAGGCGGGCAGGGGGTCGAGCTGGGCGAGCGAGGCGCGGGCCTGCTCGGCGAGCGCCGGGTCCGAGGTCTGCGCGGCGACCCCTGTCCAGACCCGGCGGGCCGCGTCGAGGTCGCCTGCGTTGGCGTCGAGGGCTCCGAGGTTGTAGCGGCCCGCGGGGTCGTCGGGGTGACGGGCCAGGAGGGCCTCGGTGGCGCGACGAGCGTCGTCGGGGCGTCCCCCCTCGGCGTAGACGAGGGCGAGGTCGAGGTGGGCCTGCCGGTGGTCCGGCGCGATCGCGAGGAGGCGCTCGTAGGTATCCGCGGCCTCGTCCAGCTGGTGGGCGTCCTGGTGGAGGCGGGCGAGCTGGAGGAGCGCGGCGGTGTCGCGCGGCGCCTCCTCGATGCGGGCCTCCAGCGTCCTCAGCTGCGCATGGAACGCTGGCGCCACGTTGTCGGCCGAGGGGGCCGGGGGCGCCGCGGCCTCCGGGGTGAGCCGCGGCGCTGAGGCCGGTGCGGGCGGCGCGGCGCCCTGGACGAGCACGAGCGCGACGAGCGCGACGAGCGCGGCGCCGAGGACGGCGAACTGTTGGCGGAGCGAGAGCTGCATCGGCAAGGGGGCTAGGAGGGCCAGCGGCCCGTCCTCACGCCGGCGTCCATCCGTACCCGAAGGCGATGGCGACGCCGATGTGGACCAGGAGGATGAGCGCCATCACGATGGCGAGGGGGAGGTGGAAGGTATGCCAGTAGCGGAACAGCCGGCCGAAGGGGAGGAGGAGCGCTCGCTGCTGCCCCAGCCGCCGCACGTGCCCGTCGAGCGCGAGCACGCGCGCCTGAGCGGTCGCGTCGAGCCCGGCGTCGGAGAGGGCGGCCCGGAGACGGCGGCGATGCACCCAGCCGCCGAGGTCGAACCGGACGGCGAGCCAGAGGGCGTGGAGGAGCCCCCGCGGCTCGGGCGGCTCGGCCAGCACGAGCGACCGCTGCGCCGCCGACAGCCCGCTCGCCTCGACCTCGGCCAGCAGCGCCGTCCGCTCCGCCTCCAGCTCCTGCATCGAGTGGAACTGCCCGCCCAGCGTCTTCGGGATGCGGACGTACACATACCGCCCCACGACCCCGCTCGACACCACGAGCACCATGCTCCAGAACGCGATGGACACGAGGCCACCCACCTTGAACGAGGTGTGGAGCAGGACCAGGAACGGGCCGAGCGTGCAGAGGAAGATGTGGAACGAGAGCCAGTGGCGGAGCTTGCCCAGCCCCGCCAGCCGGCCCCACCGCTTCCGCAGCATGTAGGAGCCCACGCCGCTCGCGATCATGGCCGTGCCGACGACGGCGAGCCGGTTGCCCACGAGGCCGGTCGGCTTGAAGAGATCGTGGCCGGGCGCCCAGGGGCGCTCGGGGAGCGGTAGGAGGTAGTAGTCCAGCCCCCACAGCAGGAAGAAGCCGGCCACGGCCACCCACGTCAGGCCGAGGGCGGCATGGTAGACGCGGGCCCACGCGGTGGGCTTCTGGCGGAACGCCGACGGCGGGGGACCTGCCGGGCGAGCGGTGCGGGCCGGCGACGGGGCGGGGGGAGCGGTCGTCATTGGGGGCTCCCTCTGCAAAGGCGGTGCCAGTGACCGCGAAGCGCCTCGCGCTCGCCCGGCGAATTCCGCTACCTTATGTGTGGCCCTCCCCCCGCCTCGTGCACCTCCGCCTCCTCCTCGCCCTCCTCAGCGTCGGCCTCGCCGGCTGCCTCGCCGATGCCGAGCGGGGCAACCCGTTCGACCCGCTCTCGGACGCCTTCGACGACGACGGCGAGGTGGTGGGCGTCGTCGTGCGGGCGTCGCGGCCCTCCGAGGGCGTCGCCGGCGCCCGCATCCGGCTGCAACCGGAGGGCGGCGGCGTGGAGGTCGTCGCGGTCGCGAGCGCCGATGGCAGCTTCCGCGTGCCCGACGTCGAGCCAGGACCCTACGCCCTCACGGTCGAGGCCCCTGGCTACACACCGGCCGACACCGCGCTCACCGTGGCCCCGGCGCAGCCGACGCCCCCGCTCGTGCTCTCGCTCGACGCGCTCCCGCTCGTCCTCGAACAGCGCGTCCACACCGAGCAGATCAACCGGTTCTACCCCCCACCCCAGATGTTCACCCGCCTCGTCGTCGCAGCGACGGTGGCGGACCCCGACGGGCTCGGCGACGTCGCCGCCGTGGACCTCGTCATCCCCGACTTCGACGGCTTCCGCGCGCCCCTCCTGGCCGTCTCGGGCGAGGAGGGTGCCTTTGCCCGGACGTTCACGGAGGATGAGCTGCCGGTGGGGCTCCAGGACCTCCTCGGGCGCAACCTCTACATCGAGGTGACGGACCAGCAGGGCGCGACCTCGCGCGGCGACGACGCCCACGTCACCCGCATCGTCGAGTCGACGCCCGAGGCCGTCTTCCCTCAGACGATCGGGCAGGACCTCGTGGCCCCCCCTTTCACGATGTCGTGGGAGGCCTTCTCGCTCCCCTACGCCTTCACGTGGCGGATCGAGATCTTCCTGGTGCCCACCGCCGGCCAGAGCGTCCCCGTGCTCACGCTCGACGAGATCCCGAGCGATCGGTTGGACGTGACCATCACCGAGGGGATGGCGACGTTCGTGCCCGGGAACTACCAGTGGTTCGTCTCGGCGGTGGACGCGTTCGGCAACCTCGCCCGCTCGTTCGAGGCCGGCTTCACGGTGCCGCCGAACTGATCCCGAGCCGAGGGGTTTGTGACCAGGCTGCGCACGGCGCGCATGGCGTGCGCACCTCCAGGCGCCGGCGCCCCTCCGCCCACCCCCAGAGCAAAGGAAGGGCCGCTCTGTCGCGCCCCCCGAGAGCCACCCCCCTTGGCCTCAGGTTTGCCTTCCTGCCGGCTTTCCCACCCCGCCGCCCCCGATGCCCGACCCCGCCACCGTGCTGCCTTCCGTGGATCCGGACAGCCTCGGCACCCGCACCTCGCTCGAAGCGCTCTCCGAGATCGCCGCCACCGTCAACTCTGTCCGGGAGCCGGGACGGCTGCTCGAGACCGTGCTCGAGATCGCCATGCAGACGCTCGACGCCGAGCGGGGCTTCGTCTTCCTCGAAGACGACCAGGCCGAGGCGGGCTTCTCGGTGCGCGCGCAGCGCAACTTCGCCGAGGAGGAGCTCGAGGGGCTCACGCAGGGCTCGGCGAGCGTGGTGCGTGCGGTGCTCCAGACCGGCGAGCCGGTGCTCCTCTACGAGGCCGCCGCCGACGAGCGGTTCGGCTCGTCCCAGAGCGTGGTGCTCCAGAAGATCCAGTCCATCGCGTGCGTGCCGCTCCGGATCAAGGCGCGCCAGATCGGCGCCATCTACCTCGACTCCGTCACGCAGCGGGGGCGGTTCACGCGCGAGGCTGTCCCGTTCCTCCGGTCCTTCGCGCACCAGGCGGCCGTCGCCATCGAGAACGCCGAGCTGTACCAGTCGCTCCGCAACGAGAACCGGCACCTCCGCAAGGAGGTCCAGCGCGCCCACGGCTTCGACGGCATCATCGGGCAGAGCGCGCGGATGCGCGAGGTGTTCGAGACCGTCACGCGCGTGCTCGACACCGACGCCACGGTCCTCCTCGGCGGCGAGAGCGGCACGGGCAAGGAGCTCATCGCCCGCGCCATCCACTACAACGGGCACCGCGCCAAGCAGCCGTTCGTCGCCATCTTCTGCGGCTCGCTCCCGGACGAGCTCCTCGAGAGCGAGCTGTTCGGGCACAAGAAGGGCGCCTTCACCGGCGCCGTCGCCGACAAGAAGGGGCTCTTCGAGGTGGCCGACGGCGGGACCATCTTCCTCGACGAGGTGGGCGACCTCTCGCCGAAGCTCCAGACCTCGCTGCTCCGCGTGCTCCAGGAGGGCGAGATCAAGCGGGTCGGCGACACCGCCGTGCGCCGGGTCGACGTCCGCGTCATCTCGGCCACCAACAAGGACCTCCGCGAGGAGATCGCCGGGCGGCACTTCCGCGAGGACCTCTACTACCGCCTCAACACCATCGCCATCGAGCTCCCGCCCCTGCGCCAGCGCCGCGACGACATCCCGCTCCTCGCCGCCCACTTCCTCGACCGCTTCGCGACGGGCTCGCGTGCGCACCTCCGGGGCTTCACGCCCGAGGCTCTCGACACCCTCAAGCGCTACCGCTGGCCCGGCAACGTCCGCGAGCTCGAGAACACCGTCGAGCGGGCGGCCGTGATGGCGCGGGGCGAGCTCATCGCGCCGGCGGACCTCCGCCTCCCCGAGGGCGAGGCCGGCCCGTCGTTCGACCCCGAGCTCCCGCTCAAGGAGGTCGAGCGCCGGCACGTGGAGCAGGCCCTCGCGCACCACGAGGGCAACGTCTCGGCCACGGCGCGTGCGCTCGGGGTCTCGCGCCGCTGGCTCCACTACCGCCTCAAGGAGTGGGAGGACGGCGAGGGGTGAGCGCCCCGGCGCGCGGCCGCATGAGCAACGCCACGCGTCGCGCGTTGTACCCTGTCCCCTCGCCTCTCCCCCACACCCATCCCCAGCCACCCCACGATAGCGGGCATCCGGCCCTTCGCCGAGCTGGCGCGCGGCGACGCCGTCGTCGTCTACAAAGGCTACGCGCCCGAGCGGGGCGTCGTGCTCCTGAAGGTGCTCACGCCGGAGGCGGCCGCCGACCCGGCGCTGGGGGCGTGGCTGGCGCGCGAGGCCGCCGCCGTGGCCGCCGTGGAGCACCCCAACGTCGTCGCGCTGTACGCATCGGGGCAGGAGGACGGGCGGCCCTACCTCGTGACGGAGTACGTCGAGGGCCGGAGCCTGGCGCAGGCGCTCGACGCCCACGGGCCGCTCCCGCCCGAGCTCGCCGCCTGGGTCACCGCCGAGACGGCGCGGGGCCTCGGCGCTGCCCACGCCGCCGGCCTCCTCCACCGGGACCTCAAGCCCGCCAACGTCCTCCTCGGCGACGACGGCCGCGTGAAGCTGACCGACTTCGGCCTCGCCACCCGCGTGGACACGGCCGAGGCGGCGGGCGAGGTGCGGGGGACGCCCGGCTACCTCGCCCCCGAGAGCGTCCGCGGCGAGGCCGTCGGCCCGGCGGCCGATCTCTTCGCCCTCGGCGCCGTCCTCGCCGAGGCCCTCACCGGCCGCCCCGCCTTCCCGGCGCCGACGGTCCCCGCCGCCCTCGACGCGGCCTTGCACCACGACCCCCTCCCCGCGCTGCGCAGCGACCTCCGCCTGCCGGCCGACCTCCTGGACGTCGCTCAGCAGCTCCTCGCGCGGGAACCGTCCGGGCGGCCATCGGCCTCGGCCGCCGCCGACGCCCTGGACGCCTGCGCCGCCCTCCGTGGCACCGGCTTCCGCGCCGACGCCGACGCCCTCGCCGCCTGGCTCGCCGACCCCGATGCCTACCGCGCCGCCCGTCCGGCGCCCCCCACTCTCGCCACCGCCCAGTTGGTCGCCCCCTCGGAGCCGGCCGCGGGGGCCGACGAGGCCGCGGCGTCGCCCTCGCCCGAACGCGCGCCCGCTGCCGACCGCGCCCCTGCGCCGGCCCCCCGCCGCCGGGCGGCATGGACGGGGGGGCTCGTCCTCGGCCTCGCCGCCCTCGCAGCGCTCGCGCTCGTCGCCCTCCCCTCCGACCCGGATCGGCCGACGGTCGCAGAGACGGATCGGCCCGACTCGCTCGCGGTGACGCTACCGGCGCTGCCCTCCGACACCCTCCTCGCCGCCGCTCCCCCTCCCCCCGCTGACACCGCGCCGGAGGGGGACGCCGCGGAGGAACCAACCGACGCGTCACGCGAGGAGGTTCCGCCCGGACCGGCGCCCCTGCAGCCCTCCGCCTCCGGACTCCCAGAACCGGATGCGTTGCCGGATCGGACCGCTCCCCTTCCGGCGGAGCCGGCCGACCCTGCGCCGGGACGGCTCACCGTCGCCGTGCAGCCGTGGGCCGAGGTGTGGGTGGACGGCCGCCGCATCGGGGAAGGCTCGCTCGTGACGGCGCAGGCCCTCCCGGCGGGGCCGCACCGCGTCGAGCTGCGCAACCCCGAGTTTCCCGTCGTGCAGCGACAGGTCACCGTAGAGGGCGGCGCGGAGGAGCGATTGGCGGTCTCGCTCTGGGAAGGCGTGGCGCGCCTCACGATCCAGGTGCACCCCTGGGCCGAGGTGTCGGTGGGAGGGCAGGCGCTGGGGGCGGTGCCGCCGCAGCGGCAGGTCATCCTCGCCCCGGGCGTCCACCCCATCCGGCTCACGCACCCCGGCCTCGGCACCTGGACCGGCACCGTAACGGCGCGAGCCGGAGAGACGCGCACGCTCCGGCTCAACCTCGCCGATCTCCTCGGCGGCTCATAGTCGGCACGGCCCTTGCGGAAGCCCCGGGCGGTCCCTAGACTTCGCTACCGATGCGTTCCTCGCTGCTCGCCCTCCTTCTCGCTCTCGTTGTTGGGCACCCGGCCGCTCTCGCCCAGGAGCTGGTCTGGCTGGAGGTCGCCCCGATGCCCACGCCCCGCGCCTTCCCCGCCGTCGCCGTGCTGGGCGGGCAGATCTACGTGATGGGCGGCCGTGACGCGAGCGGCACCGCCCTCGGCGTGGTCGAGCGGTACGACCCGGCCTTGAACGCGTGGAGCGCCGTCGCGCCGCTTCGCCGCGCTCGCTCCGACGCTGCCGCCGTGATCCTCGGTGGCCGCATCCTCCTCACCGGTGGGCGCGAGAGCGATGGACGGGTGACGAACGACGTCGAGGTCTACGTGCCCGCCGAGGACGATTGGGAATCCTTCGACGACCTCGAGCGCGAGCGCGAGGGGCACGCCGCCTTCGCCGTCGGCGCCGACGTCTACGTCTTCGGCGGCGCCACGCCGGGCGGCACCTTCCTCGCCGACGCCGAGTACTACGACGGCGCCGAAGAGGAGTGGTACGAGTACCCGGAGTGGGTCCTGACCACGCCCCGCGCGGCCTTCGCTTCCGTCCCCCAAGCCAACGGCGTGCTCCTCTTCGGCGGCTTCAGCACGTTCGGCGTGCTCGCCTCCGCCGAGTTCTACCTCCCGAACCAGGGCGGCGCCGCCCGAGCCCCCCTGCCGGAGGCGCGCGGGGCGCTCGCCGGGACCGGCACCGACGACGTGGCCTGGGCCATCGGGGGGCGCAACGCCGACAACGACGTGCTGGCCCGCGTGGACGTCTACGACCGCCTCGCCGATGCGTGGACGGACGGCATCCCGCTCCCGTCGCCGCGCGAGGGCGCTGCCGCCGCCGTCGTGAACGGGGTGGTCTACGTGTTCGGCGGCCAAGACGGGCAGGGGGCCCTCGCCGTGACCAGCCTCAAGCTCGACGAAGCGCCTCCGCTCGCGAGCGAGCCGGGCGGGCCGGACGCCGGCCTCTCACTTACGCTCGCCGGTCCCAACCCTTTCCACGCCGGCACCCGCCTCGCCCTGCGCCTCGACCGCCCAGCCCACGCCTTCGTCGCGGCCTACGACGCGCTCGGCCGGCGCGCCGCCGTCCTCCACGACGGGCCGCTCCCGACGGGCCGCCATGCCCTCGTCTGGGACGGCACCGACGCCGCTGGGCGGCGCCTCCCGTCAGGCCCATATGTCGTGCGAGCGGTGGTGGGAGCGTCGCAGCGCACGCTGCGACTCACGCTCGTGCGCTAGCCGATGGTCCGCCTCTCGCTCCGCCCTCTCGCTCCGCCACTCCTCGGGCTCCTGCTGGCCGCCGCCGTCCCTGCGCAGCCTCTCCCGAGCCCCGGAGAGGCCGTCGGTGAGGTGGAGGCGGCCTACGAGCGGCTCGACTACGAGGCGGCCGAGCGGCTGGCGCGGGAGGCGCTGGCCGAGCACGACGCGTTCTCGCCGGACCAGCTCGTCCGCCTCCACACCCTCCTCGGCCTCATCCTCTACGCGCGCGGCGACGAGCTGGAGGCGGCGGCCCAGTTCCGCGCCGCCCTCACACTCGACCCCGCCCTCACGCTCGACCCCCTCCTCGTCTCCCCCGTCACGATCGCGTTCTTCGACGAAACGAAGGCGGCGTTCGCGCAAGAGCAGGGGGCGGGCGAGGAGTCCGGGGCGGCCGTGCGCTACGTCGTCGTGCGAGACCCGCGGCCGGCCGCCCTTGTGCGGTCCCTCGCCCTCCCCGGGTGGGGGCAGCGGTACAAAGGGGAGCGGGCGAAGGGGTGGGTACTGAGCGGCCTCTGGGCAACCGGCGTCGCCGTCTCCGCCGCATCCGCTCTCCGCTACGACCAGGCTCGCCAGGCCTACCTCGACGAGCGCGATCCGGCGCTGATCGAGGACCGACGCGCCACCATGGACACGTGGTTCAAGGTGCGCAACAACGTCCTCCTCGGGTCCGTGCTCGTGTGGGCCTACGCCGCCGTCGACGCCGGCGTCTTCGGGGGACCCGAGGAGCGCGTCGCGGTGACCCCGGCGCCGGGCGGTGCTGCGCTGCGGGTGCGGCTCTGAGGTTCTGAGGGCAGGCCCAGGTGCGGCGCGAGAGCGCGAGTCCGTGGCCTCGTCTGCCGGCGCCTCCCCGTAAAGGCCTTTCTGTGAAGTGGCATGGCGATTGGGTAGGGCGAGGGCGAGCCGTCGGAAGCGCGCTCCGCACCGGCTCTCCCTTCCAGGCGTGCACCGCATGCACAGTGTGTGCACTCGCCTCTCACTCCCTTCCATCCGCGCCTCGGCGCCCCGCTTACACGCCCCGCCAACCGCCATGAACACCATGCGCCTCCTCCTTCTCACCCTCCTCATGGCGCCCGCCGCCCTCGCCCAGACCTGGGCGCCCCAGACCAGCGGCACCGCCAACGACTTCAACAACGTCTTCGCCCGGTCCTCGTCCGAGGCCTACGCCGCCGGGGACAACGGCACCCTCCTCCGCACCACCGACGGCGGCGCCACCTGGACGCAGCTCGCCGTCGGGGGCTTCGACTTCGAGGGCGTCGGGTTCAACCCGGCCAACCCCATCGGCATCGTCGCGACGGACAACGGGCCCGTCCTCCGCACGACGGACGGCGTCACCTTCAACACCATCTTTACCGGCAGCAACGACAACCTCCGCGACGTCTCGTGGGGCACCGACACCGTCGTCTTCAGCGTCGGCCGGGAGGGCGACGCGCTTCGCTCGACCGACGGCGGCCTGACGTGGACCGTCTCCAGCATCGCCAACATCGAGCGCCTCGACGCCATCTCGGCCGTCAGCGCCACGCAGGCGTGGGTCGTCGGCGAGCTCGGCCAGATCTTCGTCACCACCAACGGCACGACGTGGACCGCGCAGAACAGCGGCACCGGCGCCGACCTCAGCGACGTGTTCATGGTCGACGCCAGCACCGGCTACGCCGTCGGCAGCAACAACACCATCCTCAAGACCACGAACGGCGGCGCCACCTGGACGAACGTCTCGAACGGCAACGCCGACGGCGACGGCGTCCACTTCCTCGACGCCAACACCGGCTGGGTCGTCGACAACTTCGGCCTCATCTGGTTCACCGACAACGGCGGTGCGACCTGGGTGCAGCAGGCCAGCGGCGTGAGCGCCAACCTCAACGGCGTCCACTTCGCCAACGCCACGTCCGGCTGGGCCGTCGGCGACGCCGGCGCCATCACCCACTTCACGGCGCCAGCCACCGGCTGCGAGGCGAAGTTCACCTCGGCCGACCTCGCCTACGACGCCGGCACCCGCGTCCTCTCCATCACCGGCGGCGTCCGGAACAACGGCTCCGCCAGCGTCTTGCTCCGCCTCGAGCTCCGGTACAACCGCGACGGCGGCAACCCCCAGGGCACCCGCGTCCTCGCCAACGGGACCCTCCCGGGCGGCGCCTCGGCCCCCATCAACGTCAACCTCAACGTTCCCAGCGCAGCGCCCGGCGGCAACTACAACTTCACGCTCGCCCTCGTCGACACCGGCGCTGGCTCCGACTGCGCGACGTACGTCGAGACGATCGCCATCTCGGCCCCGCGCGTCGGCGCGAGCCAGAGCGGCGAGCTCTTCGAGGTCGCTGAAGTCGCCGACTTCTCCGTGATGGCGGAGGCCTCGGCGTCGGCCGCCGCTCCGGTGGCGGTGGCTCCGAACCCGTTCGCGCGGCAGACGACGATCTCCTACGAGGTCGCCGCCCCGGCCGACGTCCGGCTGGCCGTCTACGACGTGCTCGGCCGCGAGGTCGCCGTCCTCGTCGACGCTCGGATGGACGCTGGTACGCACAGCGCCGTGTTCAACGCCTCTGACCTCGCCGCGGGGACGTACGTGTACCGTCTCCAGGTCGGCAGCGACGTCCGGACGGGCCGGATGACGCTCGCGCGGTAGCGCCCATTGGGCCTTCGCAGGCAGGAGACGCCGGAGCGCTCCCCGAGCCGCTCCCTCCTGTCTGCGGCGCCCGCAGAGGGGACACCGCAGCGTATGCGGTCCCCCTCCCCTCTTTCCCCCCGGCCCATCCCCCACACCCTCGCCATGCGCCTCGCTACGCTCCTCCTGCTCCTCTCGCTCGCCCCCGCCGCGGCACAGTCGTGGGCGCCGCAGGCGAGCGGCACCGGCGCCGACCTCCACGGCGTCCACTTCGTCGACGCCCAGACCGGCGTCGCCGTCGGCGCGGGTGGGGTGGTCGCCCGGACGACCGACGGCGGTCAGTCCTGGGCCCTACAGACCCTGCCCGCCGACGACCTCGAAGGCGTCGCCTTCAACCCGTCCGGCACCGTCGGCCTCGCCGCCTCCGACGACGGGCCGGTCTTCCGCACGACCGACGGCGGCGCGACGTGGAGCGCCGTCTTCACGGGGGCCGGCGACCTCCGCGACGTCAGCTGGGCCGACGACGACGTGGCCTGGGTGGCTGGCCGCGACGGCGACGCCGCCGTCTCCGCCGACGGTGGACTGACCTGGGCCTACCGGAACACCGGCTCGGTCCAGCGCACCGAGAGCGTCGCGGCCGTGAGCGCGGCCGAGGCGTTCGTCGGCAATCGCGGGGGCGAGATGCGACGCACCACCGACGGGGGCCTCACGTGGATGCCCGTCGGTTCCGGCACCGGCGAGGACCTCACCGACATCCAGATGCTCGGCGCCACCGGGTTCGTCGCGGGCAGCGGCGACACCGTGCTCAAGACGACGAACGGCGGCACCTCGTGGGTCGGCGTCTCCAACGGCGAGGCGGGCAACGGCGGCCTCTTCTTCCTCGACCCCGACACCGGGTGGACCGTCGGCGAGGGGGGCGAGATCTGGTTCACGAGCGATGGCGGGGCGTCGTGGGTGCTCCAGCCGAGCGGCACGGGGGCCCACCTCGCAGGCGTCCACTTCCCGACCCCGACGGCCGGCTGGGCCGTGGGCGCGGGCGGCGCCATCGTCCACTTCTCCGCCGTGGGCACGGCCGCCGAGCCGGACGCCCCGTCCGGGGTCGCCGTCCTCAGCACAGCCGAACCGAACCCCTTCTCCACCACGACCCAACTCGTGCTCACGCTGGAGAGATCTCAGACCGTGACCGTCGCGGTGGTCGATGCGCTGGGCCGCCGGGTGGCGACGCTCCACGAGGGCACCGTATCGGCCGGTGCTCATAGGATGACTGTGCGAGCCGCCGACTGGCCCGCGGGCGTCTACGTCGTCCGCGCCTCCGGGGAGGCGTTCTCGGCCGTGCGCCACCTCACCCTCGTTCGCTGACCCGAATGCGCTGCCTCATCCAACCCCACCGCGCCACGCAGGCCCTGCATCCCATGCGCCTCCCCGTTCTCCTCGCTGCGGTGCTGCTCGGCACCCCGGCCGCGATCTCCCAGCCGGCCCTGCCCTTCGACGGCGTGCCGTGGGTCGGCTACAACGTGGGCGTCAGTGCCTACGACGGCAACCCCGCGCCGACCGAGCGCGACCCCTACGCGGTTGCCGCCGCCGACTTCGACGGCGACGGCGACCAGGACGCCGTCGTCGCCAACTACGACTACGCCGCGCCCGGCGGCACCGACGGCTCCTCCGGCTTCGTCCTCCTCTTCAACGACGGCACCGGGGTCTACGGCGAGCCCGTCCACTACACCGTTTCGACGAAGGGGCACTTCGACGTCGTGGTGGCCGACTTCGACGAGGACGGCGACCCCGACCTCGCCCTCCCGCACTCGGGCCGGATCGGCTCCGAGATCGGCAACACGGTCGTGCTCTACCTCAACGACGGCACAGGCGCGTTCACGCCCGGCGGCGCGTTCGCCGTCCAGACGATGCCGCTCGACCTCGACGTGGGCGACTTCAACGGCGACGGCCACCTCGACCTCGTCGCCGGCAGCGGTCAGTACGATGTCGAGCACGTCGCCGTCCTCCTCGGCGACGGGGTCGGCGGCTTCGCGCCGCAGATCCCGCTGGCGGTCGGCGAGACCACGCCGACGCACGTGGCCGCGGGCGACTTCAACGGCGACGGCTACGACGACCTCGCCATCGAGGCGCTGAGTGAGCTCGTGATCGTGATGAACGACGGCACGGGCGGCTTCCTTGCGCCCGTGATGCTGACGGAGGCCGGCTTTCTGGACCCGCGCGTCGGCGTGATCAGCCCGGCCGACTACGACGCCGACGGCCACCTCGACCTCCTCGTGGGCATCGGCGAGAGCGGCGGGCTCCAGCGCGAGATCGCCCTCTACCGCGGCTACGGCGACGGGACCTTCGCCGACCCCGTCTACCAGGACGTGGCGCAGTACTTCACCACCCCCGAGGCCCTCGTGCCGGCCGACCTCGACGGCGACGGCGACCTCGACGTCGCGCTCTGTGACTGGAGCGGCCGCACCGGCGACGGCATCGTCACCCTCTTCAACGACGGCACCGGCCACTTCGACGGCGCCCACCACGTCCCGGCCGGGCAGGGCACCGAAGACCTCGCCCTCGCCGACGTCGACGGCGACGGCGACCTCGACGTGCTCACGTCCGACCGGATGTCGCTCGCCGTGACGGTCCACAGGAACCCCGGCGACGGCCGCCTGCCCGAGCTGGCGTCGCGCTTCCCGTCGGGCACGGGCTCAACCCTCCACCTCGACGCGGGGGATGTGGACGGCGATGGCGACCTCGACCTCTTCGTCTCCGGCGGAGGCTTCGGCGTCCCGGGCGCCGTCGTCGAGAGCAACGGCGACGGCACCTTCGGCGTGCCCGTCACCATCACGCACTCGACCGAGTACGGCCGCGGCGCCTCCCGCGGCAAGCTCCGCGACCTCGACGGCGACGGCGACCTCGACATCCTCTACAACGACGCCCACACCGACTTCTTCACCGGCTACGACTTCTGGACCGCGCTCAACGACGGCACCGGCACGTTCGCTGCCCCCGTCGAGTGGGACCTCAACACGTGCGGCAACGGCGACGTCAACGCCTTCGACCTCGACAACGACGGCGACCTCGACGTGATCAACGCCGAGGAGCTGGCGTGCGCGACGGGTGCGGACAAGCTCTACATCAGTCTCAACAATGGCGACGCCACGTTCCAGCCCGCCTACACCGTCCAGATCAGCCTCGGCCCCCACGCCATCGACGGGGGCGACTTCAACGAGGACGGGAACGTGGACCTCGTGACGACGCACTGGATGCCGTACGGCTTCCGCGACTTCCTCAACGTCCACCTCGGCAACGGCGACGGCACCTTCCAGGAGGAGAGGGTCTACCTCGTGGGCCGCGGCCCGCGCTTCATCGTCGTCGAGGACCTCGACGGGGACGGCCACCTCGACCTCGCGACGGCCAACTCGTCCAACGGGAACTCGGGGCGCGAGACGCTGACGGTCCTCTTCGGGACGGGCACCGGCGCGTTCACCGGGCGGACGGACTACTACGCCCCCTACTCCCCGGACCTCCAGGGCGTCACCGGCCTCGAAGCCGGCGACGTGGACGGCGACGGCGACCTCGACCTCATGATGACGACGGTGGCGAACGGCGTCGCGATGTACTACAACGACGGGGCCGGCGGCTTCACCTTCCCCCACCGCCTCGGCGCCTACTGGGGCCCGTGGGCGCCCACCTTCGAGGACTTCACCGGCGACGCCGTCGCCGACCTCCTCCTCCTGACGAGCATGCCGCCGAGCGGCCTCGGGCGCGAGCTGTCGCTGTTGGTGGGCGTCGGCGGCCAGGCCGCGCCGGTCGCGGTCACGGCCGAGCCCGTCGGCGGTCCGATCACGATCCCCGCCTCGGGCGGCACCTTCGCCTTCGCCGTCACGCTGACCAACACCACCGGCGAGCCGCAGAGCGTCGAGGCGTGGAGCGCCGTCTCCGGCCCCGCCGGCCGCGAGCCCGTCCTCGGCCCCCGCGCCGTCGCGCTCGCGCCGGGGCAGTCGCTCACGCGGACGCTCACGCAGGCGGTCCCGGCCGCGGCCCCCGCCGGCACCT
>JAWWCA010000026.1:0-22399 GCA_033720695.1 Rubricoccaceae bacterium | reverse complement strand
CTCGACCCCGTGAGCGTCCGCGTCGTCTCCGACCTCATCGTCAAGCTCCGCGACGAGCGTGGCATCTCGTCGATCTCCATCACGCACGACCTCCTCGCCGCCCAGATCATCACCGACCGCGCCAACTTCCTCTACGAGGGGAAGATCATCGCCTCCGGCACGCTCGACGAGGTCCGGAACGCGGACCACCCCGCGCTCCGGGAGTTCTTCGAGGGGACCGAGGCCTACGGCGCCGCCTGAGCGCCGGCCGGCGCGCCCGCCCGCGGTGCTCCGCTCCTGCGGCTCCGACTTGCGCCGCCCACCGAACCGGGCTAACGTTCCCGTCCCCACACCCGCTGCCCCATGTCGCGCCAAGCCCGCCTCGGCCTCGTCGTCCTCAGCGGCGTCGTCCTCTTCGTCCTCGCGCTGTTCGTCCTCGCCAACCGGACGTTCCTCCTCTCGGACACCTACGCCATCCGCGCCGAGTTCGAGGCCGTCGGCGGGCTCCAGCCCGGGGCCACGGTCTACTACCAGGGGATCTCGGTGGGCCGCGTGGACCAGGTGCTCCTCCCCGAGGCGCCGGGCCTCCCCATCACCGTGACGATGCGGATCCGCGACGACGCGCGCAACCTCATCCGCGAGGACTCCCGCGCCGTGATCCAGACCGACGGCCTCGTCGGCAACGTCGTCGTCTCGATCCAGGGCGGCACGCCGAGCCAGCCCGCCGCCGCCGACAACGCGCGGATCGCCGGCCGCGACCCCCTCGACTTCAGCGAGGTCTCGGACCGCCTCTTCGACTCCGTCGCCCGGTTCGACTCCGTGACCGTCGGCCTGACGACGATGATGCAGGACGTGCGGACGGGCGAGGGCACGCTCGGGCGGTTCCTCTACGACCCCCGCCTCTACGAGGAGACCGTGCTCACGACGGCCTCGTTCCGCGGCGCGCTCGAGAGCTTCACCGGCCGCGCCGACGCCCTCGTCGCGATTGCCGCCGACGCCTCGGCCGGCGTCAACGAGGTCATCCAGCGGCTCTACACCGGCGACGGCACCGTCGCCCGGTTCCTCAACGACGACTCGATGTACGTCGCGCTCCTCCAGGCCAGCGAGCAGCTCACGACGATCTCGACCGACATCCGCTCCATCACGGAGCGGTTCGAGACGGCGGCCGGGTGGGGCGCCGTCGGCGCATTCCGGTTCGCCGAGAACATGGAGGCGCTCAAGCACAACTTCCTCTTCAAGCCGTACTTCGAGGAGCGGGGCTACCTCGAGATGGCGCCGTTCGAGATCCGCGAGCGCGCGCTCGCCGAGACCTACCAGTCGCTCCAGGAGTGGGAGCGGCGGCTCTACCAGCAGCAGCAGGAGATCGAGGCGCTGCGGACGGCGATGGAGGCGCAGGGCGTGGCGGTCCCGCCCGCGCTCGACGTGGGGACGGCGCCGCTGCCCCCGCCTGAGGCCGACACCCGCCCGGGCCCCTCGGGGTCCGGCCCCTCGGGGTCCGGCCCCTCGGGGTCGCGCTAGCCCCCCGATGCTCGCGCCCCCCACTCCTCCCCCGGCCGGCGAGGCCCCGGCCTCGGAGCCCTTCCCCCTCGCCGACGCGCGCGCCGTCGTGCTCCAGGGCCTCCTCGTCCTCGGCGGGCTGGCGGCCTTCCTGTTCCTTCTCCTGGAGTACGGCGCGGCGCTGAACCCGCTCGTCGTGGCCGCGACGGGGCTGATCCTGCTGTGGCCGCTGCGGAAGCACGCGGCCGTGCGCGCCCTCCTGCTCGCGGGCGGGTTCGTCCTCTCGATGTGGCTCCTGCGGACGCTCGGCGGCGTGCTCGTCCCGTTCGTGATCGTCTTCATCCTCGCCTACCTCCTCAACCCGGCGGTGACGGCGGCGAAGCGGCGGTGGAAGGTGCCGCGCTGGGTGAGCTCGCTCGTCCTCACGCTCGTTGTGGTGGGCCTGCTCGTGCTGTTCGTCCTCCTCCTCGTGCCGACGCTCGTGCGCCAGCTCCAGACGCTGGCGACGAACCTCGTGGCCCTCGCCACGGTGCTGCCGCAGTGGGTGGCGGAGGCGAAGATCCTCAACGACCTCGACGCGGCCGGGCTCGTAGACCGCGAGCAGCTCATGGAGCAGCTCGGCACGTTCCTCCCCGGCCAGATCAACGCCGTCGTGGGGCAGGTGCCCGAGGCCGCGGCGGCCGTCACGCGCTCGGTCGGCACCCTCATCGGGCTGCTGACGACGGTCGCGCTCGTCCCCATCCTCCTCTTCTACGTCCTCAAGGACTACCCCGCGATCCGGCTCGCCATCGTGCGGCTGTTCCCGCGCTACCGGGGCAACCGCCGCTACCTCTCGCACACGAGCGGCGTGGTGGGGAACTACCTCCGCGGGCAGATCACGATCTCGCTCATCGCCGCCGTGATCGTGAGCGTGGCGCTCCTCGTCTTCGGCGTCCCGTTCGCGCTCCTGATCGGGCTGATGGCGGGGCTCCTCAACATGATCCCGAACCTCGGCGCCATCATGACCTACGTCATCGGCGGCCTGCTCATGCTCGCGTTCGGGACCACCGCCGACCTCATCGTCACGATCGCCGTGCTCGTGGGGCAGTCGTTCCTGGAGCAGAGCGTGCTGACGCCGAGCATCATGAGCCAGCAGGTGGGGCTCCACCCCGTGCTGATCATCTTCTCACTGTTCGTCTTCAGCGCGCTCCTCGGCTTCCTCGGCCTCCTCATCGCCGTGCCCGCGACGGCGCTGATCGTGGGGCTCTACAGAGCCTACCGCGACCAGCTCGCGCTCAACATCGAGGGCCAGCGTGCCGTCGTCGTGCCGGAGACGGCGTGAGGGAGACCGCGCCGCCGGGGGATCGGGGCGGCGGCTGGCCCGTTCCCGTCCGATGACCCAGACCGACGCCCCCCCCTTCTCGTTCGCCCTCGACGCCGAGGACGGCCGCGCCCGCGCCGGCCGCTTCACGACGGACCACGGCCCGGTCGAGACGCCCATCTTCATGCCCGTCGGCACGGCCGGCTCGGTGAAGGCCGTCTCGCCGCGCGCCCTCCGCGCCGACGTCCGCGCGCAGATCCTCCTCGGCAACACGTACCACCTCCTCCTCCGGCCGGGGCGCGAGGTGCTGCGAAGCGCCGGCGGCCTCCACCGCTTCATGGCGTGGGACGGCCCCATCCTCACCGACTCCGGTGGCTACCAGGTCTTCTCCCTCGCCGAGCTCCGCGACCTCTCCGAGGAGGGCGTCCGCTTCCAGAGCCACCTCGACGGGAGCCACCATCTCTTCACGCCGGAGTCCGTCGTCGACACCCAGCGCGACATCGGCTCGGACATCATGATGGTGCTCGACGAGTGCCCGCCGGCCGACGTCTCGGAGGCGTACGCCCGCGAGTCGAACGCGCGGACGGTCCGGTGGGCCGAGCGTGCGTTCGCGCGCCTCCGCGAGACCGAGCCGCGCTACGGCCACCGGCAGGCGCTCTTCCCCATCGTGCAGGGCGCCGTCTACCCGGCCGTCCGCCGCGAGAGCGCCGAGGCCCTCGTGGCGCTCGACGCGCCGGGCTACGCCATCGGTGGCCTCTCCGTCGGCGAGGCCGCCGAGGTGATGTACGCGATCGTCGAGGTCTGCACCGAGAGGCTGCCCGCCGACCGCCCGCGCTACCTCATGGGCGTCGGCACGCCGGCCAACCTCATCGAGAACGTGGCCCGCGGCGTCGACCTGTTCGACTGCGTGATGCCGACGCGCAACGGCCGCAACGGCACCCTCTTCACGACCGAGGGCACGCTCAACATCAAGAACGCGAAGTGGAAGGCGTGCTGGGAGCCGGTGGACCCCGGGCTCGACCACTACGCCGCACAGACGTTCACGAAGGGGTACCTCCGCCACCTCACGCTCGCCAACGAGCCGCTGTTCATGGAGATCGCCTCGATGCAGAACCTCGCCTTCTACCTCTGGCTCATGCGCGCGATGCGCGCGGCGATCGTGGCGGGCCGGTTCGAGGCGTGGCGGGCCGAGTGGCTGCCCCGCGTGAGCCGCCGGCTCTAGCAGCCCACACAAGAACGCCCGCCCCGCTTACGCAGCAGGGCGGGCGCCAAGGAGACGGGCCGCCAGAACGAGGGTCCTGAGCCGCGCCGACGGTGCGGGGTCGCACCCCCGGCAGAACCGCGCTCCGGCGGGCCCGATCACCTCCAGTACCCGGCACCGACAAGCGATGACCAGTCGGCCGGCGGCTAAAAGTGGAGCTGGACGCGGAGGGACGGCGTGAGGCCCGGGAGCGTCCGCTCGACGCGCTCGAAGCTCCCCGGCGCCTGGGCGCTCGGCTCCAGGCTCCAGTCGAGGACGTTGGCGCGATCGAGGACGTTGGCGACCTCGGCGGCCACCTCCAGCCGGGCCAGGCCGAGCGGGCGGACGTAGCGGAGGCCGAGGTCGAGAACGAGGGTGGCCTCGGCCTGATCGTCCTCGGGCGTGTCGAAGCCGTAGGTGCCGTAGGCGCCCGAGGCGTGCGCGGGGAGGTAGTCGTAGTAGGCGCGGCGGAAGGCCCAGGCACGGCCCCACGCGCCGCGGCCGCGGGCGAGCGCGGTGAGGCCGCCGCCGAGGCGGACGTCGAGGGCCGCGCTGAGACGGTGCGGCTCGGTCCAGGGCGTCGTTACGCGGCGGTCGTCGAAGCGGCCGGGGTAGCGGCGCTCGGCGTGGGCGTAGGCGTAGGCGAGGCGGGTGGCCGTGCGCGTCGTCCGGCGCTCGACGGAGAGCCCGGCCCCGAAGGCGCGCCCGTCGGTCTCGACGACGAACGGGGCGTCGTCGTCGGCGGGGGCGAGGAGCACGCCGTAGTCGAGGTCGAGGAGCGAGGGCTGCACCTTGACGTAGGCCTCGCCGCGCACGGCCCAGCCCTCCCCCGGCTCGACGAGCACGTCGGCGGCGGCGTGGTAGGCGAGCGGCGGCGCGAGCGCCTCGTCCACCGGGAGCCAGAAGCGCGTGGCCGGCACGAGCGCGCTCGGCCCGATCGTCGAGAGCTCGAAGCTGTTGACGAACTGGCGGTAGAGGCCGGCGGCCCCGCGCAGGGCCACGAGGCCGAGCGGCGAGCGCGGGAGGTCGTGCCGCACGGCCAGGCGCGGCTCGACGTAGGCCTGCCGCCGCGCGGGCACGTAGGTCACGCGCGCCCCGGCCTCGACGACGGTGCGGAGCCCGAGCGAGAGGCGGTCCTCGACGTGGCCCGACACCAGCCACGCCGCGTCGCGGCGGTCGAGGAGGCGGAAGCCGCGGCCGACGGGCGCGTTCTGGCCGCCGAGGTGGAAGTGGTTGCCGGTCCGGCTCAGCGCGAGGCCGGCCTCGACGGTGTGGCCCGGCGCGAAGCTGTAGGCCAGCTGGCCCTCGGCCGCCACCTCGCTCACCCGGTTGAGGTCGCGCGCCGGCGTGTCCGCGGCCACCTCGGCTTCGAGCAGCGCCTCGCCCTCGGCCGTGGAGGTCGAGGAAACCCCGACGCGCTCGGCGAACGCGTACTCGTGCTCGAAGGCGTGGTGCGAGGCGCGGACGCGAGCGCTGGCGAGGAGGCGGGCGCCGACGAGCCAGTCGTGCCGCATCTGCGCGCCCGTGTTCGACCACGCGTACCGGTCCTGAGCCAGGAGGAGGAGGAGGCTGTCGGCCGCGGCGCCGACGGGGGTGCCGGCCGCGAAGAGCTCAGTGCCGACGCGGTTCGTGCCGTGGTAGGCCGAGACGGCCAGGGTGCGGAAGGCGCCGAGGCGGAGGCGCGCCGCGCCGTGGAGGTCCGTGAAGGCGACCTCGGAGCCGTGGCGGTGCGGCTCGAAGGCGGCGTCGGCCGGCTGCCCGAGCCACGTCGCGTTGAGGAGGGGGTCGACGCGGTTCCAGTCGCGGATGGCGTCGTCGAGCGGCGGCGGGCGGTAGACGCCCCACAGGCCGGTACGCCCGGCCACGAGCACGGCGCCCTCGTTCCCGCCGAGGCGGAAGCCGCTCCGGACCCGCGCGTTGCCGCTGTAGGGGTCGCTCTCGACCGTCACCGACGGCGGGCCGCTGGCGAGCGCGTGCTCCACCTCGACCGCCCCCGAGAGGCTCGACCCGGCGGGCGCGCCGAACCCGGCCCGGCGCACCGTCACCTGCCCGACGGCGAGCGGGCTGAAGGCGGAGAACAGCCGCCCGAACGCGACGGGCTCGAAGATGGGGATGCCGTCGAGGGCGGTGCGGTGCTCGCCGGCCTCGCCGCCCTGGATGTGGAGGTCGGCGAACGGCCAGCGCGACGTGAGGCCGATGCGGGCCGGGGCCTCGCGCAGCACGCTGGAGGGGCCGGCGACGCTTGTGCCGGGGGCTGCGAAGCCCTCGGGGTCGAGGGCGTCGGAGCCGAGGAACTCGGAGGGCAGCCGCGCCTGCAGCCCGTCCACCACGACGAGCCCGTCTGGCGTCACGACGCTCGGGCGGAGCGCGACGCGGCGGCGGACGGTCCCCCCCGCCGGCACCTCCACGCTGTCCACCGCCGCCTCGTAGCCGACGTAGGACGTGACGACGCGGTGGGGCCCGGCGACGAGGCCGGCCAAGGCGAAGAGGCCGCGCTCGGTGGCGGCCGTCCCCGTCGACGCGTCGGCGAGGAAGACGTTGGCGTAGGGGAGCGGTGCGCCGGTCTCGGCGTCCACCACCTCCCCCACGAACACGCCGCGCCGAGGCGGCTCGGCCGCGGCCGGCGTGACGACGTAGGTCCCCGACGAGAGCCGGTAGAAGTCGAGGCCCGCGGCAGCCGTGATGCAGCGGAGGTGGGCCTCGGCCGCGGCGTCCTCCAGGGCGCAGTAGACGGGCCGCGCGTTCGCCACCTCCGAGCCGTAGAGGAGGTCGATGCCCGTCGCCTCGACGAGCCGGTCGAGCGCCTCGGTCGCCGCGATCCCACGCAGGACGAGCGTGGTCCGAGCGTCCTCCTGGGCGAGGGCTTGGAGCGGGAAGGCCAGGAGGAGGCCGAGAACGAGAGAACGCAAGAGAAAAGCGGCGTGGAGCACGTCAGGGGAATCGTCGCGCATCCGTCGGCCTCGGCAGCACGAACGCGCCTGCGAAGGCTGCCGAGCGAGGGTCCTCAGGGCGCAGCGGGGAAGACCTCGAAGCCGTCGCTGGTGGGGCGGTAGCGGAGGTCACGGCCCCCGGCGAGGTCGCGGAGGACGTCCTCGGGGCCGTCGGGCGCGGCGAGATAGAGCGTCACACGCGCGTCGGGCGGCGAGGTGCCCCGGAGGGCGACGCGGACGTCCCAGCGGCGCTCCACCTCGGCCAGGACGGCCGGCAGCGGGAGGTTGCGGACGGCGAAGCCGCCGGCCCGCCAGGCGTCGACGGCCTCGGCCGGCACCGCCGACGGCGCCGTCGGGGCCAGAGCCCCGGCCGGTACCGCGCTCGACTCGCCCGCCGTCAGGACGACGGCGCCCGCGCCGGTCGCCACGCGCACGCGGCCCTCGGACACGGCCACCTGCGTCGCGTCCTCCCCGTGGCCCTGCCGGGCGCGGACATTGAACCGGGTGCCGAGCACGGTCACCTCGGCGTTGTGCGTTTCGACCACGAACGGCCGTGCGCCGGGCTCGACGGCGAAGAACGCCTCGCCCGCCAGGGCCACGGACCGTCGGTCGGCGTCCACGAACGGGAGGCGGTCGAAGCCGCGGCGGTAGGTCAGCGTGGTGCCGCTGTTGAGCGTGGCCTCCGAGCCGTCGGGCAGGGCCACCGCCACCTGCGCGCCGGGCGACGCGGTCACGGTCACCGGGCGCACCCACCACGCCACGACCCCGACGACGACGAGCGCCGCCGCCACGGCCAGCGCCCTCGTGACGAGGCGCAGCGGTCGGGGCTGGCGCGCCGTGCGGCGGTCGGGGGCCTGGGGGCGCGCGGGCCGCGTGACGCGGCGCAGCGGCGGGGCCTCAGGGGACGGGGTGGCGAGACGGCGGGAGAGACGGTCCCAGGCGTCGGAGGAGGGGGTGCCGGCGTCGGGCGCGGCGGCGTCGAGGAGGTCCCACACGCGTTCGAGCTCGGCCTGCTCGGCGGCGGGCTCGGCGGCGAGGGCGTCGCGGAGCTGGGGAGGGAGGGTCGGGCGGTCAGGCATGGCTTGGGCGCGGGCGCAGCACTACCCAGCGAGGAGGGTGGAGTCGTATCGGCTGAGGTGGCTGCGGAGCGTCTTGAGGGCAGCCACGAGGTGGTTGTTGACGGTGCGCGGCGAGACCCCCATCGCGTCGGCGATCTCGTCGTGGGTGAGGCCGTCGAAGCGGCTCAGCGTGAGGGCCTCGCGCTGGCGCGGCGGCAGCGCCTCGATCCAGCGCCCGAGGTGGTCGTCGAGCCGGGCGCCGTCCGTGACGGCATCGGGGGCAGGGGGGGACGCGACGGTGACGCTCATCTCGACGTGCTTCTCATCGTGAAGCCGACGGTCGCGGGTCCGGTTGAAGGCGAGGTTGCGGACGGTCTGGTAGAGCAGCGCGCGCAGCGAGCGGTCGGGGTCGAGGCGCTCGCGGGCGTTCCAGATCCGCACGAAGGCGTCCTGCACCACGTCGTCGGCCGCATCGGGGCCCACGAGGGAGGAGGCGTAGCGCAGGAGCGGGGCATGGAGGTGACGGAACAGCGTCTCGAAGGCCCCCATGTCGGAGGCCGCGAGCGCGCGGCAGAGGCCGGCGTAGAAGTCGGGTGAGTCCGTCGCAGGCGGCTCGGGTCGGGACTCCACAGGAGGGATCGTTGAATCGGGTTCACCCTAGATACCCCGCACCGCGGCATGTTGACCAGTCAGGGCCGTGGCCGTGGGGCACCGGCGCCCCGGAAACGGGCTGGGGCCCGCGGCGCTAGCTCACCGCGGGCCCCAGAAGCCCTCCACTGAGAACCACCACTCTCTCTAGCGGAGGACGGTCACGCGCTGGGCCTGGGCGAAGTCCTCGCCCTGCGCGCGGACGACGTAGACGCCGGCCGGGAGTGCCGAGGCGTCGAGCGACAGCGCCACCGTCTCGCCCGCGTCCACGGTCCGGTCGAGGAGGACGGCCACGCGGCGGCCGGTGACGTCGTAGACGGCGACCTCAACGGGCTGGGCAGCCGCCACCGTCAGCGCGAGCGAGGCCGCGGCACGGGTCGGGTTCGGCTGGGGTGCCGCGAGGCCCGACCCGTTGATCGTGGCGCTCGCGCCGGCGCTCACACGCGCCTCCGGGAGCAGCATCGCGGAGCCGTCCGGCGCCACAGAGAGGATTCCGAAGGCGGGGCCGTTCTGGTTCTGGCTCGGGTCGAGGAAGCCCGAGGCGAGGAGCGACCGCGCCTCCCCTCCTGCACCGGAGACGTCGGCGACGTACGAGGCGACGAGGGTGCTGCCGTCGGCCGTCAGGATGTCGAGGTTGTAGACGCCGGGGGGCGTGCGGCGGTACCGCGTGATGTCGGTGTAGACCGCGTCGTCGACGAGGACGAGGACGTCGCGGACGACGGCGTCGACGGACGGGGCGTCGGGGCTGCCGTGGACGCCGCTCACGCGGACGACGTCGGACGACTCGGACGCCGAGCGCGCCTGGTCGTTGACGAGGAGCGTGAAGGCGGTCGAGACGCCGTCAGGGTTGGGCGCGAACATCGTCGGGTCGAGCACGCCGCTCGCGATGAGCTGGTACTCCTCCGCCGCGGCGAGGGTGTAGTTGAACGTGGCGATGGCGTCGCCGGAGCCGGTGGAGTTGCCCGGCGCGATGTCGATCTCGATCTCCTCCTCGGCCGGGACAGGCACGAAGGGGGAGGCCGTCCGGAAGGCGAAGTCGTCGAGGAGGATCTCCTCGTTGAGGTAGACGTCGACGACAGCAGCCCCCGGATCGGGCGCGTTGTGGATCACCTGCACCTGCGCCGTGTTCGTCGGCAGCAGCATCGCCGTGCCGTCGGGGGCCACGGCGAGGAGGCCGAAGGCGGGCCCGTTCTGATCGTCGTCCGGCGTGAGGAAGCCGGAGGCGAGGACGGTGAGGGCGGCGCCGGCCGCGTCCTCCAGCGGCGCCACGTACGTGGCGACGACGGTCTGGCCGTCGGCCGTGGTCACGTCGAGGACGTAGCGGGCCGGCGGGACGGAGAGGTACGGCGTGATGGCGGTGTAGGCCGCATCGTCGACGAGCGTGCCGACGCCGCGCGCCACGACGTCAACGGTCGGGGCGTCGGGGCTGCCGTGGACCACGTTGAACTGGACCTCGGACGGCACCGTCGAGCTCTCCTGCGCCTGGTCGTTGACGAGGAGCGTGAAGGCGATGTCTACGCCGTCGGGGTTGTCGGAGAACATCATCGGGTCGAGCACGCCGCTCGCGATGAGTTGGTACGCCTCGCCCTCGGCGAGGGTGTAGTTGAACGTGGCGATGGCGTCGCCGGAGTCGTCGGAGTCGCCGGGCGCGATGTCGATCTCGATCTCCTGACCGGCCGGGGCGTCGATGTAGGCCGAGGCGGTTCGGAACTCGAAGTCGTCGAGGAGGATGGCCTCGTCGAGGTAGACGTCGACGACGGCGGCCCCCGGGTCGGGCGCGTTGTGGATGACCTGGACGCGGGCGGTCTGCGCGTCGGCCGTGAAGGCGAGGCCGAGGAGCGCGACGGCGACGAGCGCGGCGCGCGTAGCGAGGCCGGCGGGAGTAAGGGAGCGCATGGGACGAAGGGCAGGGGTTCGAGGATGGGCGCGCGGCTGAACGCTTGCGAAAGGGCGAGCGCCACTGGCGTGGTGCTCGCCCCCCTTACCCAGACCTCGCCGGCTGTACCTATCGGCCTCCCCGGAACTCCCGCGACTCAGAAAATCCCTGAGGGGTGCGTCGTGCCGTGCCGCGCCTCCCACCCATCGCGACGGAGCCGCCTCGTCAGTGGCGGACGGTCACGCGCTGGGACTGGGTGAAGTCCTCGCCCTGCGCGCGGACGACGTAGACGCCGGCCGGGAGCACCGAGGCGTCGAGCGCGAGGGCTGCGCGCTCCCCGGCCACCAGGGTCCGGTCGAGGAGGACGGCCACGCGGCGCCCCATCGCGTCGTGGGCCGTCACCCGGACGTGCTGCGTCCGCGCCACCGTCAGCGCGAGCGAGGCCGCGGCGCGGGTCGGGTTCGGTTGGGGCGCCGCGAGAGCGGCAGGGGCTCCCTCCGGCCCCTCCTCGGCCGCGACGGGGACGCCCTCCAGCGGCGTCGGCATCGCGCTCACGATCGTGTCGGAGCCGGAGGGCCGCCGCTGGAGCGACTCGCCGTCGGTGTCCTCGCCGAAGTCGTCTTCCCCCTCGTTCGTCGCGGTGCCGGGTCCGGTGAAGGCGCTCTGCTCGCCGTTGAAGTACGCGCCGACGTAGGCGTCGGCGTCGGGGTCGTAGAGGAAGAGCTCGTCGCCGCTGTTGTTGATGCCGAGCCCGGGGGCCCCCGTCCCGTCGCCGTTGGCGACCACGATGCCCGGGGGCGGGCTCCCGGGATCCCACTCGCCGACGACGACGATGTAGCCGTCGGGGTCGAGCACGGTGCCCGCGGCGAAGGTGTGCCGGAGGCCGGTCGTGGAGGCGTCGTAGACCTGCCAGCCGCTGATGTCGACGGCGCCCGCGCTGGCATTGTAGAGCTCGACGAACTCGTCGTCGGCCTCGGCCTCGCCGTCGCCGTCGGTGTCGAAGTTGATCTCGTCGGAGTTGGGGTCGGCGAGGATCTCGTTGACGACGACCCCCGAGAGATTGGCCTGGGCCGCGGCGGGGAGGGCCGCGGCGAGGAGCGTAAGGAGGAGTGCGTAGCGGAGGGGCATGAGCCTGGATCTTGAGCGGGCAGGGTGGGGGGCGCAGGCCCCACGGATCGCCACAAGGTAGGGTTGCGAGTCGTTGGTCGGGTACCGCTCGGGTGAACGTTCCCCCAAGCCCCCGCGCCCGGGGCACCCCGCGCCGCCACGCCGCGTTGCAGCGGCGCGCTCCTCCCCGCTCCCCTGACCCCACATGCGCCAGTTCGAGGTCCCCGTCTTCTACCGCAGCCCGATCATCAGCCGGGTCAAGGACGCCCGCCGCGTGCTCGACCCGCGCAAGCGCGACCTCGCGCCGAGCGTGCTTGACTTCGGGCCGGTCCGGTTCAAGATCGCGCGGCACTTCGGGTTTTGCTACGGCGTCGAGCAGGCCATCGAGATCGCGTACCGCGCGCTCGAGGAGCACCCCGAGAAGGCCGCCGCGGGCCGGATCTTCCTCCTCTCGGAGATGATCCACAACCCCCACGTCAACGCCGACCTCGAGGCGCGCGGCATCCGGTTCCTCCGCACGACGGCCGGCGAGCAGCTCATCCCCTTCGACGCGCTCCGCGAGGACGACGTCGTCGTCATCCCCGCCTTCGGGACGACGCGCGAGATCGAGGCCGAGCTGCGCGAGCGGGGGTTGGAGCCGCAGACCTACGACACCACGTGCCCGTTTGTCGAGAAGGTGTGGACGAAGAGCGCGCAGATCGGGAAGAAGGCCTACACCGTCGTCGTCCACGGCAAGCGCTACCACGAGGAGACCCGTGCCACGTTCAGCCACGCGCAGGCCCACGCTCCCGTCGTCGTCGTGCGCGACATGGCCGAGGCCGAGGACCTCGCCCGCGTGGTCACCGGCGAGGCCGACGCCGCGTTCTTCTTCGAGCGGTTCAAGGACCGCCACTCCCCGGGCTTCGACCCTGGGCGTGACCTCCAGCGCATCGGCGTGGTGAACCAGACGACGATGCTGGCGACCGAGACCGAGGCCATCGCCGCGCGCCTCCGCGAGGCCATCGTCGCGCGCTACGGCGAAGCCGCTGCCGCCGAGCACTTCGCTGACACCTCCGACACGCTCTGCTACGCGACGAAGGAGAACCAGGACGCCACGAAGGCCCTCATCGCGGCCGGCGCCGACCTCGCCCTCGTCGTCGGCGGCTACAACTCCTCCAACACGAGCCACCTCGTGGAGCTGTGCGAGGAGGCCATGCCGACCTACTTCGTCTCCAGCGCCGGCCGCCTCACGAGCCCCGACGAGATCCACCACTTCATCTGGCGGACGAAGGAGGAGGTGGTCTCGCACGCGTGGCTCCCCACCGACCTCGACCGGCCCGTCGAGATCCTGCTCACGGCGGGGGCCTCGTGTCCCGACGCCCTCCTCGATGCCGTCATCCGCCGCGTCCTCCTGTGGTTCCCCGGCGCCCGCCCCATCGAAGAGGCGCTGGCGCCGTTCGAGGCCGCGGCGGCGGACTGACCGCGGGAACGCGACGGGGGAACGCGGCCCCTCTCCACCCTCTCTCCTGCCCGTCCCCCCACCCCATGCCTTGGTACGAGGACTGGTTCGACGCCGACGCCTACGAGCTGGTCTACGACCAGCGGGACCTCGACGAGGCCGAGCGGTTGGCCGACCTCATCGAGCGCGCCGTCCAGCCTGCCCCGCGGAGCGACGTGCTCGACGTGGGCACGGGACGGGGCCGCCACGCGCGCGTCTTCGCCCGGCGCGGCTACCGCGTGACCGGCCTCGACCTCTCGGCCAACGCCGTCGCCACGGCCCGCGCCCGCGCCGAGGCTGAGGGGCTCACGCCCGGGCAGATCGTCTTCGTCCAGGGCGACATGCGGCTGCCCCACTTCCAGGCCCGCTTCGACGGCGTCCTCAACCTCTTCACCTCGTTCGGCTACTTCGACGACGACGCGGACCACCAGCGGGCCGTCCAGGCCATGGCCGACGCCCTCAAGCCCGGCGGCTGGCTCGTCCAGGATTTCCTCAACGCGCCGCACGTCCGCGCCCACCTCGTGCCGCAGAGCGAGAAGCGCGTCGACGGCGTGCACGTCCGCCAGGAGCGGTGGATCGCGGACGACCACGTCCACAAGCGCATCATGCTGACGCCCGGCGACGGCCAGGACCCCCTCACCTACACCGAGCACGTCCGCCTCCTCACGCGCGACGACTTCGCGCGGATGTACGCCGCCGCCGGCCTCCGCCTCGTCCAGACGTGGGGCGACTACGACGGCGGCCCCCATTCGGCCGAGAGCCCCCGGCTTATTTTGCACGCCGAGAAGTCCGACACGCCCTCGCCCATCCGCACCCGCCTCTCATGACCGACGCCCTCGACTACGCGCGCCAGCACGCCGACGACTTCGTCGAGCAGCTCAAGGACTGGCTCCGCATCCCCTCCATCTCCACCGACCCCGACTACCGCGACGACACCCGCCGCGCCGCCGAGTGGCTCGCCGACGAGCTCCGCCGCGTCGGGATGGACCGCGTCGAGGTGATGCCGACGGGCACGGCCGAGACGCCCGGCCACCCCATCGTGTACGCCGAGAAGCACGTGGGCGACGACCGCCCGACCGTCCTCGTCTACGGCCACTACGACGTCCAGCCGCCCGACCCGCTCGAGCTGTGGGAGAGCCCGCCGTTCGAGCCCGTCGAGAAGGACGGCCACCTCGTGGCCCGCGGCTCCTCCGACGACAAGGGGCAGGCGTTCATGCACGTGAAGGCGGCCGAGGCCTACCTCCGGGGCGGCGGCGACCTGCCGGTGAACCTCAAGTTCATGGTCGAGGGCGAGGAGGAGAGCGGGAGCGTGAACCTCGAGCCGTTCATCGAGCAGCACCGCGACCTCCTCGCCGCCGACGTCGTGCTCGTCTCCGACACCGGGCTCTTCGCGCCGGGCGTGCCGAGCATCACCTACGGCCTCCGCGGCCTCGCCTACGTCGAGGTCACGCTCCAGGGGCCCGGGCGCGACCTCCACTCCGGGATGTACGGCGGCGCCGTCCACAACCCCGCCAACGCCCTCGCCCGCATGATCGCCGACCTCCACGACGACGACCACCGCGTCACCGTCGAGGGGTTCTACGACGACGTCCGCCCCCTCACCGACGAGGAGCGCGAGACGTTCGCCGCCCTCCCGTTCGACGAGGCGGAGTGGCTCAAGGAGGCCGGCGTCAAGGCGCCGCGCACCGAGACGGGCTACACCACGCTCGAAGGCGTCTCCGCCCGCCCCACGCTCGACGTCAACGGGATCTGGGGCGGCTACACCGGGCAGGGCGCCAAGACCGTGCTCCCGGCCCAGGCCAGCGCCAAGATCTCGTGCCGCCTCGTGCCGGACCAGACGCCCGGCGACATCACCGAGAAGCTCCGCCGCCACTTCGAGCGCCACGTCCCCGAGACGATGACGCTCACGTTCCGCGACCTCCACGGTGGCGAGGGCGCGATCGTGGACACCTCGGCGCCGGCCATGCAGGCGGCCAAGGAGGCGATGAAGGGGGTGTTCGGGCGCGAGCCGTTCTTCACGCGCGAGGGCGGGTCCATCCCCGTCGTCGCCGGCTTCAAGCGGCTCCTCGGGCTCGACACCGTGCTCATGGGCTTCGGCCTCGACTCCGACGCCATCCACTCGCCGAACGAGAAGTTCGGGCTCGACCGGTTCCACCAGGGCATCGAGGCCGGCATCCGCTTCCTCGACGCCTACGCGAAGATGGGCAACGGGCACGCCGGCTGAGGCCGCGGGCTTCCAACGCCGAGGGGGCGTGGCACCGACGCCACGCCCCCTCGATCGGTCTGGCAACCGCGCGGCTCAGCCGACGCGGCGGCTCGTCTGGATGCGGAGGCGCTGGCCCGGCCGGATCGTCGTGGAGCGGAGGTTGTTCCAGTTCATGATCTGGCGGACGGTGACGCCGTAGCGCCGCGCGATCGTCGTCAGGTTCTGGCCGCGCGACACGCGGTGCGTGATGGTGCGCGGGCCGGAGGTCGCCCCGCTCCGCGCCCGCGACGCGCTCGGGTCGATGCGGAGGCGCTGGCCCGGCCGGATCGTCGTGGAGCGGAGGTTGTTGGCGTTGACGATCTGGTTGACCGAGACGCCGTAGCGCTGGGCGATGAGCGTGAGGTTCTCCCCGCTGCGGACGCGGTGCGTCGTCGTGCTCGGTCGGCTGTCGGAGGCGGGCGTGCTGCGCGCCTCCTCGGCCGCCTCGTCGGCGACGGTGCGGACGGGAACGTCGGACGGCTGCGTGAGCAGGGACTCCGAGGGCGCGGCCGCACGCGGGGCCGGGCGTGTGGGCGCGGCGGCGACCAGGACCGGCTCGTCGAGCGGCGCGATGGGCCGGTGGGCGCGCGGGCCGTAGTTGACCGTGCGGGCGGCGTAGAGCGACGAGGCGTTCGCCGAGCGCGGGGCGAGGCGGTCGAGCGCCTCGGCGTGCTGGGCGTAGGCGCCCGCCGGGATGCGGAGCATCCACGGCTCGCGCTGGACCGGCACGCGGCCGCGTCGCAGCGACGGGTTCAGCGCCGCGAGCACGTCGTCGTCGACGCCGATGAGCGTGGCGACGGCGCCGAGCGAGGTGCCGCCCCCGACGGGGACCACGTCGAAGGTGTAGCGCGGGCCGGGCTCATGCTGAGCCGGGAAGCCGTACGCCTCCGGGTTCGAGAGCACGAGCGCCGTTGCAATGAACATCGGGACGTAGTTCCGGGTCTCGCGCGGGATGTTGCTGTAGATGTCCCAGAACGTCGCCTTCCGGCCGAGGCGGGCTTCGGCGCGGTTGATCTCGCGCTGGATGCGGGCCGGGTTGCAGTTGTACCCCGCGAGGGCGAGCTGCCAGTCGCCGAACCGCTCGTAGAGGTCGACGAGGTGGCGCGCGGCGGCGCGGGTGGCGGCCTCGGGGTTGAGGCGGTCGTCGACGTCGCTCTGGGCGCGGAGGTCGTAGGCCCGGCCCGTGGCCGCGATGAACTGCCACATGCCGACGGCGGCGGCGTGACTGCGCGCGCGGGGGTTCAGCGCGCTCTCCACCATCGCGAGGTACTTCAGCTCGTCGGGCGCCCCCTCCTCGGCCATGATCCGCTCGATCATGGGGAAGTAGGTGTCGGCGCGGGAGCGGAGGCGCGCCACGTGGCTGCGCGAGCGCTGGAGGTAGCGGACGCTGTTCTCGACGAGGCGGTTGACCTCCATCGGGAAGACCGCCGTGTAGGCGCCCCCGGCGTAGGTGGGCAGCGTGACGTCTTCGAGGAGGGGGCCGTCGAGCTTGTTGAGCGCGGCGAAGGCGTCTTCGAGGAAGGGGAAGATCTCGCCGCGGTCGAGCGCGGCCTCGCCGTAGAACCGCTCGTACTCGGTGAGGATCGAGGAGTACGCCTCGCGGAAGCGGAGGTCCTCGCTCACGCCGGGCTTCGCGGCGAGGAGCTGGACGTCGACGACGAGGGCGTCGAGGAGCGTGGCGTAGCGGTCGGAGGCGCCGGCGGCCTCGGCTTCGAGGAGCTCGGCCTGGCGGGCGTAGAGGGTGGCGATGCGGCGAGCGAGCTGTTCGGCGGTCAGCGAGTCCACCGCGGCGGCGTCGAGCGGGAGCCCGTCGGTCGAACCCATCGGTTCGACGGGACGGCTCTGCAGCGCGGCGTCCGGCGTGGGGGACTGAGCCAACAGGGGGGAGACCACGAACAGCGACGCCAGCGCCGCGAAGAGCAGACGAGGCATCAGGAAAACCTGCAGGTTGGTGGGGGATGGAGGAGGGCGTCTAAACTATCGTCCGGTTTCGCCCTGTCCAAACCCCTCGCGCAGTTTTTTTAACGCCGCGTGAACGGGAGTGATACGCGAGGCGGCACCCCCGGGGCCGATGTGGCGGGCTAGAGGGGGATGTTGCCGTGCTTCTTCTTCGGGTTATGGGCCACCTTGTTCTGGAGCATCCCGAGCCCCCGAATCAGCACCCGCCGCGTCTCGCTCGGCCGGATCACGTCGTCGACGTAGCCGCGCTCGGCGGCGACGTAGGGGTTGGCGAAGCGCTCGCGGTACTCGGCCTCGAACTCGGCCTGGAGCGCCTCCGGGTCGTCGGCCTCGGCCAGCCGGCGGCGGTACAGGATCTCGACGGCCCCCTTCGGCCCCATCACCGCGATCTCGGCCCCGGGCCAGGCGAGGTTGAGGTCGCCGCGGATGTGCTTCGAGTTCATGACGTCGTAGGCGCCGCCATAGGCCTTCCGCGTGATCACGGTGACCTTGGGGACGGTCGCCTCGCAGAAGGCGTAGAGCAGCTTGGCCCCGTGCCGGATCACCCCCCGCCACTCCTGGTCCGTCCCCGGCAGGAAGCCCGGCACGTCCTCGAACACGACGAGGGGGATGTTGAAGGCGTCGCAGAAGCGGACGAACCGGGCCCCCTTGATGGAGGTGTTGAGGTCGAGCACGCCCGCGAGCACGGCCGGCTGGTTCGCCACGATGCCGACGCTCCGCCCCCCGAGGTGCGCGAACCCGACGACGAGGTTGGGCGCGTAGTCCTTGTGGATCTCGTAGAACCGGCCGTCGTCCACGACGCGCGTGATGACGTCGTGGATGTCGTAGGGCTTGTTGGGGTTCTCGGGGACGAGGGTGTCGAGCGCCTCGTCGGCGCGGTCGACGGGGTCGGAGGTGGGGCGCGTGGGCGGGGGGTCCTCGCAGTTCTGCGGGATGTAGGCGAAGAGGTCGCGGATGCGGAGGAGGCAGTCGGCGTCGTTGCGCGCCACGACGTGGCAGACCCCGCTCTTCTCGGCGTGGGCGGCGGCGCCGCCGAGCTCCTCCTGCGTCACCTCCTCGTTCGTCACCGTCTTCACGACGTTCGGGCCCGTGACGAACATGTAGCTCGTGCCCTCGACCATGAACACGAAGTCGGTGATGGCGGGGCTGTAGACGGCGCCGCCGGCGCACGGCCCCATGATGGCCGAGATCTGGGGGACGACGCCGGAGGCGAGGGTGTTGCGGAGGAAGATGTCGGCGTAGCCGCCGAGGGCGTCGACGCCCTCCTGGATGCGCGCGCCGCCGGAGTCGTTGAGCCCGATGACGGGGGCGCCGTTCTCGAGGGCCAGCTCCATGAGGCGGACGATCTTCTGGGCGTGGGCCAGCCCGAGCGAGCCGCCGAAGACGGTGAAGTCCTGGCTGAAGACGTAGACGAGCCGCCCCTCGATGGTGCCGTACCCCGTCACGACGCCGTCGCCGTAGGGCCGCTTCCCCTCCATCCCGAAGCCCGAGGCCTGGTGGCGGACGAACCCGCCGAGCTCCTGGAACGAGCCCTTGTCGAGGAGGATGTCGATCCGCTCGCGCGCCGTCAGCTTCCCCTTCGCATGCTGCTTCTCGACGCGGGCCTCGCCGCCGCCGCGCAACGCCTCGCTCCGGCGCTGGTCCAGTTCGGCAAGGGCCTCCGGCGTCGTCGTCTCCTGGTGGTTGGTCATGCGTTGAGAAGGGCGCTATGCGCTCCGTGCGAACCGCGCCTCCACGGCGTCGGTGAAGGCCACGGCCGCGTCGGAGTAGATGTTGACGTGGTGCTTGCGGAAGACCTCGCGGGCGATGACCTGTGAGGCCGCGGTCCAGCTCGTGGCGGCGTCGAGCTGTTCGAGGACCGCGCGGTAGGCGGACTCGGAGCCGCCGACGAGGTGGGTGACGTACCAGTCGCGGCGCTCCGTGGCGGAGGGCCCGAGCACGCGCGTTTCGAGGCGGCTCAGCGGCTCAGCGCGCTCCGAGGGCGGGTCGGCCCCGGGGGTCCCAGAGGCCGGCGGCGCGTCGGAGGCGAACCGCTCCCACAGCGGTTTGGCGTCCTCGGGAGTCTCCTCGCCGTCGTCGTCCTGGATCGGCGGGCGGGCCGGTCTCGACGAGCGAGCCGCCGGGGCGGGGGAGGGGTCCTCCCGCTGCCGGGCCAGCCGCATCCACAGCGGCTCGCCCCCGGTCTCCGTCCGCGCGGGCTCGCCTCTGGTGGGAGGACCGCCGTCGTCCGACGGCTCGGCGGCCGGCACAGCCGGCGCTTCGGGCCGTCCGGGGGCCTCCACAGCGACCGCGGGCGCCGTGTTGTTTGGCTCCGTCGGTTGGTCGTCGTCGTCGTCCTCCGGCGTCGACGCGGGATCGTTCGGGGAGAGCACCGCCTCCTCGGGCTCGTTCGCCTCCACAGGCTCCTCCACCTCCGCAGGCTCCTCGGGCTCGACGTCGTCCTCTGCTCCGGCCTCTGCTCCGGCCTCCGAGACTCCGTCGGGCCCCGCTGCGTCGTCGGGTCCCGCGGCGTCCTCGGGCTCCGCGAGCGCGGGCGCTGCGGCCGGCGGCCCGGGCTCGTCGAGCTCGGGGAGGGTGTTGGAGAGCACGGCGCGGAGCGCGGCCTCGTCGTAGTTGTCGGCGGCGAGGGCGTGGGCGAGGTCGTCGTAGCCCTTGGCTTCGAAGAACCGCCGGAGCACAGCGCCCGGGACCCCCTCCTCGCCGGGGAGCCGGCGGAGGAGATCGAAGAGGGGTTCGAGGAGCGCGAGCCAGTCGTGGACCCCGAACGGGCCCACCATGCGGCGGTCGATGCGGCGGAGGAGGCGCTCGAAGTCCTCGCGCTCGACGGTCTCGACGTCCTTCCGCGCGAAGTACCCCTCGGTGACCTCACGGAGGTAGGGGTACGGCGAGAACAGCGCCATCCGCGCCCGCACGGCCTCGACGGGCAACCTCTCCGCCTCGTCCGCGAAGACCTGCCCGGCGAGCGCCTCGGCCGGCTCGACGAGGTAGCCGAGCACGCGGCGGGACGCCTCCTCAACGGCGGCCGCCCAGGCCTCGGCCGGGAAGCGGGCGGTGTCGCGCGTGGCCGACCGCCAGGCCCGCGCGGCCGCCTGAACCGCCTCGGCGTCGGCCTCGAACCAGGGGGAGTCTGGGAGCGCCGCCTCCTGCGCGAGGCGACGGTCGAGCACGCCGTCGAGGTAGTGGGCGATGGGGAGTGGGAGCCGAGCCAGCTCGGCACGCGACCGCGGCTGCTCCGGCGGCAGCACCGTCAGGAGGTGGCGGGCGAGCGCGTCGGCGGGGGCATCGAGCATGGGCGCTGACGGGGCGGCGCGAGATGAGGGGACGGGAAGGTACGGCGGGGCCTCCCCCGACCGCTACCGGCCGCGCCGTCGCCCTCGGTCGGGGAGCGGCGTTACCGGAGGAGCGCCACGCGGGCCGTCCGCAGGGCGTCGCCGGACTGGACCCGGAGGGTGTACACGCCGGCCGGCAGCCCGCCCGCGTCGAGGGCGAGCGCATGGCGGCCGGCGTCGAAGGGCGCCTGAGCCCATTCGGCCACGCGCCGTCCGAGCGCGTCGTAGAGCGCCACCGCCGCCTCGGTGGGCGAGGCGAAGACGACCGTAGCGGTCACGGTCCCCCGGGTCGGGTTCGGAGCCACCACGAGGTCTATCCCGTCGGCCGCGCCCGCCGCGTCTGCCCGCTCAACCGCCGGCTCGCCCCACGTGCTCCTGGGCCAGGCCGTCGCCCCCCCACCGCGCGGGACCATCCCGGCCCCCTCCTTCACCACCACGAACGCATCGCTGGCCGTCGCGCCTTCCGGATAGGTCCCGACGTGCACGGCGTAGGTGTAGGCCCCTGCGGGGGCCGCCTCGGGCACCGCCTGCTGCACCACTCGCGCCACCGTCCGATCGGGGGGAAGCGTCACCGAGACGGGGCCGAGCACGTCTCGTCCTGTCGGGCCCGCGACCTCGGCCCACACCTCCACAGGCAGCGGCGCCGCGGTGGCGTTCGTCAGCCGCACCCGGAAGGGGAACGTGCCGCCCAGGGGGTGAACGACGACCGGGTCGGTCTCGGTCTCGACCTCCACGGCCGCAGCGGCGGTCACCACCGGCCCCGTCGTTCGGTACACCCAGTCCCGCTCCGCTCCGGCTCGGTTGGCGGACACGTAGAGGTGGCCGTCGCGGTCGACCACCGCGTCGGCGAGGGAGCTCGGGTATTCGAACGGAACCTGGCCGATGCCGTCCCAGGTGGCCGCGCCGTCGTCGCTCCGCCGCACCGCGCCATCGTGCTGCACGACGACGAGGACGCCGGTGTCGGGGTCGGCCCCCCCCTCAAAGGTGAAGAGCCTCACCTGCGTGCCCACGAGCTCACCGAAGGCGTGGGCCACGGTGTAGGTGGCGCCGCCGTCCTCGCTCACCGCGATCTGGAGGCCCGTCACGTCGAGCTCGAAGAGCGCTGCGTAGATCCGGCCATCGGCGCCGACGGCCACGCTGCGGACGAGGTAGCGCCCGCTGTTCTCCCACAGCGAGGACGTCTGCCAGGACTGTCCGCCGTCGTCGGAGTAGGAGAGCCCGCCCCAGCACCCGGCGACGATCCGCCCCGGGTGGTCGTGGTCTGGGGGAAGCTCGGCGAACGCCTCGGCGCGGGGCACCCACGTCCCGGCGTCGATCGTGCCGGGCTGCCACGTGGCGCCACGGTCGTGGGAGTACGCCACGCCACTGCCGACGCCCGTGCCGGTGAGGAGGGTGCCGGAGGTGGGGGCCTCGTAGAGCCACTTGCCCTCGTCGTGGACCGTGGTCCAGCTGTACCCCCCGTCGAGGGAGCGCCGCACGGCGTTGCTCCCCGCGAGGAGGGTGTCGGCGCCGAGGGGGAGGACGTAGAGCGAGAGGGTCTGCGTGATCTCCTCCCACGTGCTCCCCCCCTCGGGCATCTGCCACAGGTAGGTGTCGATGGCCCAGAGGGTGCCCTCGTCGTCGAACGCGATGTCCCGCGCGTCGAGCGCTTGGTCCCCCACCGCCTCGAAGGAGAGCGGGCCGCTGGCGAGCGGGGCCGGCTGCGCGTGCGCCGCCGGGGCGGGGGGGGCCGGGGCCCGCCCCCCCCCCCCCCG
>JAWWCA010000025.1:0-22594 GCA_033720695.1 Rubricoccaceae bacterium | reverse complement strand
CGGTGCTCGCGGGCGTGGCCGGGACGCTCGTCGTGCTGGTGGCCCTCGTGGCGCTCGCCGGCCTCGCCCGGCTCGCCGCCGACGCCGTCCGGCTTCGCCGCCTTCGCCGCTCGCTCGCCCCGGCCGGACCCGCAGTGCAAGCCCGGCTGGCGATGTGGCACGAGCGCCTCGGGCTCCACCGACCCGTCCGCGCCGTGGTGGCTCCCGCCGGCGTCGCTCCGTTCACGCTCGGCTGGCGTCGCCCGGTCGTGGCCCTCCCGGAAGGCCTCACGGGCGCGGCCCTCGACGCCGCCCTGACGCACGAGCTCGCCCACGTCGCCCGCGCCGACTTCGCGTGGCACGCCGCGCAGCGCGTGGTCGTGGCCCTCTGCCGGGCCCACCCGCTCGTCCCCGTCCTCGCCCGCGGGCTCGACCTCGACCGCGAGCGGGCGGCCGACGCCGCCGTGCTCACCCACCAGCCCTCGTCGCGGCGGACCTACGCCGACCTCCTGCTGACCTACGCCACCCTCCCGCCGCCGGCGTTCACGCTCGGCATCCTTCCCGGGAGCTCGTCCCTCAAACACCGCATCGACGCCATGTACCAGCCCCTTCCCAATCGGATCGCCCTCCTCGCCGGCCGCGCGCTCGCCGCCGCCGCCCTCACCCTCGTCGCGGCGCTCGCCGTGGTGGCCTCGGCCCCCTCGGCCGACGCCCAGTCCGGCGCGGCCGAGGCCCCCGTCTTCACCGTCGTCGACGAGATGCCCGAGATGGTCGGGGGCCTCGAGGCGTTCGCCGAGCGGCTGACGTACCCGCAGATCGCCCGCCTCGCCGGCATCGAAGGCCGGGTCCTCGTCCAGTTCGTCGTGGACGCGGAGGGCGCCGTTCGGGACGCCACCGTCATCGAGGGGGTCCATGAGGCCCTCGACGCGGCGGCCCTCGACGCCGTCGAAGGCTCCGCGTTCACGCCCGGCCGCCAGCGCGGCGAGGCCGTGAAGGTGCAGCTCGTCCTCCCGGTCACGTTCAAGCTCCCGCCCGACGAGGAGTGACCCGACCTGGGCGCCTCCCTTCTGGATGCGCACGAGGGGTCCCTGGCCGCATCGCGCCGGCCGGGGGCCCCTCGGTGCATCGGCGGGCACCGCCGTCGTACCTTGTCGGCACGGAAGCCAGGGGTGTCCCGCTACGGCGGGACTGAGAAAGACCCTCACGACCTGATCCGGCTCGTACCGGCGTAGGGAGGCTTCTTCGGCTCTGTGCCCGTGGCACGCTCCGGCTTCCGATCCCCCTCCCCCCATCGGACGCCGCCATGGAACTCAAGACGCCCACCGCCGCCTCGGCCCGCCGCGCCGCCGACGCCCGCACCCGCGACCTCCTCACCCAGCTCTCCGAGGAGGTCCGCCGCCCCTTCCCCGGCTCCCGCAAGGTCCACGTCGACGGCCCCCAGGGGGTGCGCGTGCCGATGCGGCTCATCGAGCAGTCGGCCACGCCCGCGTCGTTCGGCGAGGAGGCGAACCCGCCGATCCCGGTCTACGACACCTCCGGCCCCTACACCGACCCCGACGCGGCGATCGACCTGCGGGCCGGGCTCCCGAGCGTGCGCGGCGCCTGGATCGAGGCGCGCGGCGACACCGAGGTGCTCGACGGCCCGTCCTCCGCCTTCGGCCGCGAGCGGCTGGGCGACCCCGCGACCGAGGCCCTCCGCTTCGAGCACGTCCGCGCGCCCCGCCGCGCGCGGGCCGGCGCGTGCGTGACGCAGCTGCACTACGCCCGGCGCGGCGAGGTCACGCCCGAGATGGCGTTCATCGCCGTGCGGGAGAACCAGAGGCTGGAGGCGCTGCGCGAGACGCACCCCGCCCTGTTTCAGCAGCACGCCGGGCAGGCGTTTGGCGCCGCCATCCCTCCCGTCATCACGCCCGAGTTCGTCCGCGACGAGGTGGCGCGCGGCCGGGCCATCATCCCGGCCAACATCAACCACCCGGAGCTGGAGCCGATGATCATCGGCCGCAACTTCCTCGTCAAGATCAACGCCAACATGGGCAACTCGGCGGTGACGAGCTCCATCGCCGAGGAGGTAGAGAAGCTGGTCTGGGCCATCCGCTGGGGGGCCGACACCGTCATGGACCTCTCCACCGGCAGCCACATCCACGAGACGCGCGAGTGGATCCTCCGGAACAGCCCCGTCCCGATTGGCACGGTCCCGATCTACCAGGCCCTCGAGAAGGTGGGCGGCGTGCCCGAAGACCTGACGTGGGACGGGTTCCGCGACACGCTCGTCGAGCAGGCCGAGCAGGGCGTGGATTACTTCACGATCCACGCGGGCGTGCTCCTCCGGTTCGTCCCCCTCACCGCGCAGCGGCGGACCGGCATCGTCTCGCGCGGCGGCTCCATCCTGGCGAAGTGGTGCCTCGCCCACCACCGGGAGAACTTCCTCTACACGCACTGGGACGAGATCTGCGAGATCATGGCCGCCTACGACGTCTCGTTCTCGATCGGCGACGGCCTGCGGCCCGGCTCCATCGAGGACGCGAACGACGACGCGCAGTTCGCCGAGCTCTACGTCCAGGGCGAGCTCACGCGGAAGGCGTGGGCGCATGACGTGCAGGTGATGAACGAGGGGCCGGGCCACGTGCCCATGCACCTCATCCAGGAGAACATGCAGAAGCAACTCGACTGGTGCGGCGAGGCCCCGTTCTACACGCTCGGCCCGCTCACGACCGACGTGGCGCCCGGCTACGACCACATCACGAGCGGCATCGGCGCGGCGATGATCGGGTGGTACGGGTGCGCCATGCTCTGCTACGTCACGCCCAAGGAGCACCTCGGGCTGCCCAACCGCGACGACGTCCGCGAGGGCGTCATCACGTACAAGATCGCCGCCCACGCCGCCGACCTCGCCAAGGGCCACCCCGGCGCGCAGGCCCGCGACAACGCGCTCTCGAAGGCCCGCTTCGAGTTCCGCTGGGAGGACCAGTTCAACCTCGCGCTCGACCCCGAGCGCGCCCGCGCCTTCCACGACGAGACGCTCCCGAAGGAGAGCGCGAAGGTGGCCCACTTCTGCTCGATGTGCGGGCCGAAGTTCTGCTCGATGAAGATCACCCAGGACGTCCGCGACTACGCCGCCGAGCACGGGGTGGACGTGGAGGCCGCCATCCCGGAGGGCATGAAGCGGAAGGCCGAGGAGTTCGCCGAGGCCGGCGGCGAGATCTACCAGCGCACCTGACGCCCTCGCCCATGGCCTCGGGACCCCCGCCGATCGACGACCGCCCGCCCTGGCCCCTGGCTCGCCGGGCCGTCGCCCTCGCGTCGGTGGGCGCGCTGGGGATCTGGACGGGGTTCACGGTGTTCGGCGCCACCGTGACGCGGCCGGCGCGGTCGGATGTGGGGGCCCCGCCCCCGGCCCTCGGCGCCGACGCCATCCGGTTCGAGAGCGGCTCCGGGGCCACGCTGGCCGCGTGGGCCGCGGAGGGTCGCCCCGGGGGCGGGGCCGTCGTCCTCCTCCACGGCATCCGGTCGAGCCGGGAGGTGCTGCGCGGCCGCGCTCTGCTGTTCCACGACGCCGGCTACGCCGTCCTGGCCGCCGACCTCCAGGCGCACGGCGAGAGCACGGGCGACCGGATCACGCTGGGCGACCGCGAGCGGTTCGACGCCGTCGCGGCGGTGGCCGAGGCCCGACGCCGGTTCCCCGGCGAGCGCGTCGCCGTCGTCGGGCTCTCGCTGGGCGGGGCGGCGGCCCTCCTGGCCGGCGACGCCCTCGACGCCGACGTCCTCGTGCTCGAGGCCGTCTACCCCGACATCCACGCGGCGACGCGGAACCGGCTCCGCAAGTGGCTCGGGCCGCTGGGGCCGCCCCTCCTCCCGCTCCTCCTCCGCGCCATGCCCAGCCAGATCGGCATCCACCCCGACGACCTCCGGCCCGTCGACGCCATCCGAACGCTCGACGCGCCCGTGCTCGTCGTGGCCGGCACCGAGGACCGGCTCACGCTGCCCGAGGACTCGTGGCGGCTCTACCAGGCCGCGCGTGCGCCGAAGTCGCTGTGGTGGGTCGAGGGCGGCGTGCACGAGGACTACCACGCCCTCGCGCCAGACGACTACCGAACGCGCGTGCTCGGCTTTTTGGAGCAGCACCTCCGGCGAGCCGGTCCCTAGGGCCACGCGCGGGTGCCATCCCGGCGGCCCGGGGCCCCGTGCTCCTGGGCGAGCCTCGCCCGGCGGCGAGGCATACTCCACACAACCGGGCCGTTCCCCATCTCGCGCGCGGGGTGGAACCGCATCGGGGAGGCGGGATATGCGGCGCTCCTTTCTCACGACACCTCCTCCTCCCATGGCTGAAACCAATCAGCAGACCCAGACCTGGCCCGAGCTCGCCATCGGGCTCTACGACAAGCTCACTGGCCGCGGCGCCGAGATCGCCTACGAGTTCGACGACTTCGAGCTCCTCGTCCCCAGCGGCACCGGCACCAACGCCTCCCACGCCAAGTGGAAGATGAACGGCACGCTCCGGATCCGCACGCGCGACGACGCCAACGGCGGCGCTGCCCGCAGCTGACCGTGCGTCGCCTCTCCGTCGTTGCGGACCTCGACCTCGTCGTGGACGGGCACCCCGTCGCCATCCGCGGCGACGGCGACCGCCTCCGGTTCGAGGTGGACGAGCCGAGAACGGCCTGGCGGCTCTTCCGGAGCAACCGGCCCGGCCGAGCCCTCGTCCGCTCCATCACGGACACCCTCGACGTCTTCGGCGTCGACGTGGACGTCGTCGTCCGCGGACGCTCGGTCGCCTCCTTGGGCCCGTCTGCCCACGGGGGCCGTCTCCTCGGCGCGCTCGGGCTTCCGGGCGTTCAGCTCTCCGGCGGGCCCTCGGGGCGCCGGCTCCGGTGGGCCCTCGTCGGGGCCGCCTTCCTGGGCGGCGTCCTCCTCGGAGCGCGCCGTTGACGGGCGCCCATCGCACCGTGCCCGGCTCCCCCTCCTCTCCTGCGCGCCCCATCGTCGCCATAGCCGGGGCCACCGGCTTCGTCGGCACGGCCCTTCGGGCAGCGCTCGCGGAGGCGTACCACGTCGTCGGCCTGACGCGGTCGCCGCACCGCGCCGCGCGCGCCGACGCCCGCGACCCGGTGGAGTGGCGACACTGCGACCTCTACTCGCTCCTGGACCTGGAGCGGGCGCTCGCCGACGCCGACTACGCCGTCTACCTCGTCCACTCCATGCTGCCCTCGTCCCGGCTGACGCAGGGCAGCTTCGCGGACCTCGACCTCGTCCTCGCCGACAACTTCGCGCGGGCCGCCGCGCGGCAGGGGGTTCGGCAGATCGTCTACCTGAGCGGGCTCCTCCCCGAGAGCACCGAGGCCCTGTCGCGGCACCTCCGCAGCCGGTACGAGGTCGAGCAGACGCTCTCGGCCCACGGCGTGCCCGTGACCACGCTCCGCACCGGGCTCGTCGTCGGGCCGGGCGGCTCCTCGCTCCGCATCCTCGTCAACCTCGTCCGGCGCCTCCCGGCGATGGTGCTCCCGGCGTGGACCGAGTCGGACACCCAGCCGATCGCGCTCCGCGACGTGATTCGTGCCATTCGGCTCGTCCTCGGGCGGCCGGAGACCTACGCGGGCGTCTTCGACGTGGGCGGGCGCGACGCGATGAGCTACCGCGAGATGATGGAGCGGACGGCCGAGGTGCTGGGCCAGCACCGGCCGATGCTCGGGCTCCCCCTCATCACGCCCCGCCTCTCGACGCTCTGGGTGAGCCTGGTGACGGGGAGCCCGCGCGCCCTCGCCGGGCCGCTCGTCGCGAGCCTCCGCCACGACATGGTGGTCCGTGACAACCCCGTGCAACGCCAGATCGCGCCCGATGCGCTCGGGTTCAAAGAGGCGCTCCGGGCGTCGGTGGACGAGAAGGGCGCCCTCCTCCCAGACCCGCGGCAGTCGCACCGGCGCAGCGATGACCGAACGATCCGCGAAGACCGCCTCGTGCGATCGGTGCAGCGGTTCGACCTCCCGCCGGGGCGCTCCGCGGAGTGGGCCGGCCGCGAGTACCTCCGCTGGCTCGACGGCTTCGCGGGCCCGCTCATCCACGTCCGCGTCGACGGCAGCGGCGAGGCACCGCAGGCCGCCTTCTTCGTGCGGCCGGTCCCGAAGCCGGTGCTGACGCTGACCGCGTCGCTGGACCGCAGCACGCCGGACCGGGCGCTCTTCTACGTAACCGGCGGCCTCCTCGCCGACCGCAACCCGAGGCGGCGGGCGCGCCTCGAGTTCCGCGAGGTCCTCGACGGCGACTGCCTCATCGCCGCCATCCACGACTTCGCGCCGCGTCTCCCCTGGGGGCTCTACCGGCTGACCCAGGCCGTCGCGCACGGGTTCGTCATGCACCAGTTCGGGCGCCACCTAGAGCGCCTCGCCGACGCCGAGCCCGCCACCGTCCCCCTGGCGCACGGCGCCGTCGAGGGGTAGGCCCCCGTCGTCACCGGTCGGAGCCGGATCCCTCGGACGGGTCGCCGTAGCGGCCGAGGTAGCGGTTCCACGCCGCCACCATCCAGGTCAGCCCGAGGGCCCCGATCAGCGACATCCCGGCGAACGCGAACGTGAGGATCCACGTCGCCCGCGGGTGCTCGCCGAGCACGATCTGATCGCTCCCCTCCGTGACGCGGATGGGGATCGCCTCGCCCTCGCGGCCTTCGAGCTCCTTCAGGAACGACATCGGGAGCTCCACGTCGCGCTCGACCGGCGCAGCCGTGGCAGGCGGCGTGTAGCGCAGGCGGACCGAGCCGCGGGTGATCTCGGCGCGCTCCCGCACGTTCAGGCTCACGACCTCGGCGGGGATCTCGGCCCCGTCCTGCGCCGCCTCACGCTGCTGCACGCCGGCCCAGAGGAGGCCCGCGGCGATGGCATAGAGCAGGATCGGCGCCGCCCACATCAACCGGGCGACCGGGTAGGTCGGAAAGGCCATCAGGCGTGACGGTAGGTCCGAGGGCGGAATGCGAGCGGACCCCTCCCGGTTGCCCTGGCCCTCCTGATTCACACCTTACACACTCCGCCGCTCCCGCGGCGTCAGGCGGCGTAGAGGTACGGCCGCCAGCTGTCGTCGAGGGCGCCGAGGAAGTCGCGGAGGTACATCACGTGGGAGGGCCGGAAGGGCCGCCGCCGCAGCGTCATCTGCGCCTCCTCGGGCGTCCGGTTCCCCTTCCGGTTGTTGCACGGCACGCACGCCGCGACGAGGTTGTCCCACGCGTCGGGCCCGCCGCGGCTCTTGGGCAGGACGTGGTCGAGGGTGAGGCGCTCGCGGCTGCCGCAGTACTGGCAGCGGTGGCCGTCGCGGCGGAGCACGTTCCGCCGCGTCAGCATGATGCGCCGGTAGGGGACGCGGACGTACGCCTTGAGGCGGACGATGCTCGGCCAGGGGTACTGCGCCCGGGCGGAGCGGACGTGGCGGTCTGCGTGCGCCTCGACGAGCTCCGCCTTGTGAAGGAAGACGAGGACGAGGGCCCGCTCGACGCTGCACACCGCGAGCGCGCGGTAGTCCTGGTTCAGCACGAGGACGTGCCCGCTCAGCGCGCTCATGGCCGTCTGCGCCCTCGCGGGCGCCTCGGATGGGGGCGGCGTATGTGGAAGGCGGTGGGGGGCGGCCTCGTCCGCGGGCTTCTGCGCTCCGGCCCCTGCCGGAGCGGTCGCCCAAGATACGGCAACGCCCCCTGCCGGCAAGGGCAGAGGGCGTGCCTCGGTGCGTTACGCTTCGGTTACGACGCCGGGGGGCGGGCTACTCGACCCGCTCCCAGACCTGCGTCCGGCCCAGGAGCGAGAAGCCGACGAAGCCGCGGACGCGGAGGCGCGTGGCGCCGTCGAGCTCCATCTTGGCGCGGTAGGTGCGCCCGCTCTTCGGGTCGGTGATCGTGCCGCCGCTCCACTCGTCGCCGTTGGGCTCCATGTCCCGCAGGACGACGACGCCGCGGAGGTCGCGCCCCTCGAACTCGTCGGCGCAGGGGGTGCAGGTGCGGCCTTCCGGGAGCAGCATGAGGATGCGGCCGTGGAGCTTCCCGCTCTGCTCGAAGATCTCGACGTGCGACTTCGCCTCGCCGGTTTCGTCGTCGATCGTGCGCCAGACGCCGACGGGCGACTGCGCGAGGGCGGGGACAGCGAAGAGGAGGAGAGCGAGGGCGCCGAGCAGGCGGCCGTGAGGGATCGTCTTCATGGATCGGGTGGTGGCCGGGAGAAGTCGGAGGGTGGTGCGGGTGGAGGACACCCGACGAGGGTCAACGCCCGAGGGGCGCCGAAAAGTACGTCGCCGGGTGCGAGCCTCCAAAGCGGTGCAATCGCCGTACCAAGCACACGGGCAGCACCGCGCCCGGCTCACCCGCCGTAGCCCGTCGCCGTGGCGACGGCGAGGACGGCGAGGCCGAGGAGGAACAGGCTCGCCTGCAGCGGGAGCAGCCACCGCGCCCACTTCGACCAGGGCACGCCGGCCAGCGTGAGCGCCCCCATCAGGACGGCGCTCGTCGGGATGATCATGTTCGTGAAGCCGTCGCCCATCTGGAAGGCGAGCACGGCCGTCTGCCGCGTCACGCCGACGAGGTCGGCGAGCGGGGCCATCAGCGGCATCGTCAGCGCCGCCTGCCCGCTCCCGCTCGGGACGAAGAAGTTGATCGCCGTCTGGACCCCGAACATCACCTGCGCCGCCACCGTCGGCCCCGCCTCCCCGACGGCCGACGACAGCCCGTAGAGGATGGTGTCGATGATCTGGCCGTCCTCCATTACGACGAGGATGCCGCGCGCGAGCGCGATGATGAGCGCGGTCGGGGCGAGGTCCTTCGCCCCCTCCATGAACGCCTTCGCCGTCGCGTCGCCGCCCAGCCCCCCGACGGCGCCCATCAGCACCCCCAGCCCGATGAAGAGCGCGGCGATCTCGACGATGTACCACCCGGCGGTGAGCACGCCGACGACGAGGGCGACGATGCCGAGGAAGAACACGCCGAGCGTGGCCTTCTGCTGGCCGGTGACCGCCTCGTCGGCCACGTCGAGATGCATCCCCTCGGCGCGCTTGCGCCGGTCGAGCTCGTGGGTGGGGCTCTTCGTCGGGTCGCGATGGACGCGGTGCGCGTGCCACATCACGAACGCCGTGGTGACGCCCGTGGTGACGAGCCAGAGCACGACGCGGAACCCCGCCCCCGAGAAGAGCGGGACCCCCGCGATTCCCTGCGCCACGCCCACGGTGAAGGGGTTGAGGAACGCCGCCGCGAAGCCGGCCGCCGAGCCGAGGAACGGGATCGAGACGCCCGTGATGGAGTCGTAGCCCAGGGCCAGCGCGAGGGGGACGAAGATGAGGACGAATGGGATCGTCTCTTCGGCCATCCCGAACACGGCGCCGCCCAGCGAGAACAGCGCCATGAACAGCGGGATCAGCAGCACCTCGATCAGCCGCGACTGCTGCGACAGCCGCACGAGCCGCCGCAGCGCGGCGTCCACGGCCCCCGTCTTCTGGAGCACGGCGAAGGCCCCGCCGATGAGGAGCACGAACGCGATGATGGGCGCGGCGTCCTCGTCGATGAACCCGAGGATGGGCGCCTGGAACAGGATCGCGACGGAGTGCGCGAGGCGCTCCCCGACCGACTCGAACGGCGAGTCCGTGCGCGCGTACGAGCCGGGGACGACGACCTCGCGCGTGCCCGCGCCCTCCACCTCGATCTCGGCCTTCTCGAAGGCGCCGGGGGGGACCACCCACGTCAGGACCACCGCCAGCACGATGATGGAGAAGATGATGAGGGCGGTGTCGGGCGCCTTGAACCGGGGGGCGGGCGGGCTCGTCGTCATGCGGCGGGAGGAGGGCCAGTGCGAGGAGCCGGAAGCTAGCGCTGAGCCCCCGACCGAGTCGCTGAAGCCGAGTCTCCTGCCCGGGGAACAGACTTTTGTCTCCGCCCTTACGTTTCCTCAACGGCCCTCCCCTTCCGAACTTCAGGCCGCACGGCCGCGTTCGCGCTCCAGGCCCTCCATGACACGCGTCCTCCTCGTTCTCCTCCTCCTGCCGGCCGCGGCCCCCGCGGCGCAGCAGCCGGACTCGCTCGGCACGCCGCCGACGGAGGCCGCAGGGCTGTTCGTGCGGGCCCTCACGGAGGCCTACCTCGACGACCACGAGCAGGCGGTGCGCCACCTCGAGCGGGTGCTCGAGATGCAACCGGGCGAGCCTGCCGTGCTCGCCGCGCTCGCGGAGTCGCACGAGGCGCTCGGGCAGCCGGCGACGGCCCTCTCCTACGCCACGCAGGCCGCCGCCGCGGTGCCCGGCGAGGCGGGCTACCTCGCCCAGCTCGCCCGCCTCCAATCCGAGCACGGCGCGCCCGAGGACGCGCTCGCGAGCTACGAGCGGCTCGTCGAGCTCACCGATGACCCCGAAGCGCTCGCCGACCTCGGGCGCCTCCAGGAGCGGGCCGGCCGCTCAGCCGACGCCCTCGCCACCTACGAGCGGCTCCTGACCACCGCGGGCGAGGACGCCGCCCTCCGCCTCCGCATGGAGGCGCTCTACCGGCGCCTCGGCGACGACGCCCGCGCCCTCGCGATGCTGGAGGCCGCCGCCGACGCCTTCCCGGACGAGCGCACCCTCCTCTACCGGCTCGGCCTCACCTACCGCGACGAGGGCCGCCTCGACGACGCCGTCGCCGAGATCGACCGCATCGTGGCCGCCCATCCCGACGACGCCGAGGCCGTGCTCCTCCTGGCCGACGCCCTGGAGGCCACCGGCGACACCGAGCGCGCGGCCTCGCTTCGGGCGGGGGGCGCCGCGGACTCGCCCGAGGAGCGCCTCCAACGCGCCGCCCTCCTCTACGCCCAGCGAGACGACGATCCCAACGCGGGCCCGGAAGCGCTCCGCCTCCTCGAGCCCTTCGCCGACGACCCCGCAGCGCCGGCCGAGGCGCTCCTCCTCCTCGGCCCCCTCCTCTTCGAGTCCAACGCGTACGCGCGCGCCGCCGAGGTGCTGGACCGGGCGCTCGCGGAGGATCCCCGCCACCCCGACGCCTGGACGCAGGCCGCCGCCGCTCGCCTCTACAGCGGCGACCCGGCCGGAGCGCTCGCCACCGCCGACGAGGCCCTCGTCCTGTTCCCCGGCCAGGTGCGGCTGCTCCGGATCAAGGCGTACGCCCTCGGCAAGCTCGACCGGCCCCGTGAGGCCATCGGCGTGGCCGACGAGGCCGTCGCGATCCTGGCCGAGGAGGCGCCCGAGGACGTGAAGACGCGGACGCGCCTCCTCTCGCTCAAGGCGCTCATGCACGCGGAGGTCGGCGAGCACGCCGTCGCCGACGCCACGTTCGAGAAGGCGCTGGCGCTCGCCCCCGAGAGCGTCCTCCTCCTCAACAACTACGCCTACACCCTCGCCGAGCGCGGCGAGCGGCTCGACGAGGCCCTCGCGATGGCCGAGCGCGCCGTGGCCGGGGAGCCCAACAGCGCGTACTTCCTCGACACCCTCGGCTGGGTCCTCTTCAAGCTCGGCCGCCTCGACGCCGCCGCCGACGCCATCGAGCGGGCCATCGCGGCCGACGACCAGTTCCCCCTCCTCTACGAGCACCTCGGCGACGTCTACGAGGCCCGCGGCGACCGCGCCAGCGCTCGCGCCGCCTGGGAGCGTGCCCTGGACCTCGACCCCGAGAACGAGACGCTGCGCCAGAAGCTCGGCGAGTCGTAGGGCCGACGGACCGCTCCCCGATGTCGGCGCGCCTCGCCCCTTCCGACCCCCGCCCGGAACGCCTCTGGCGCCGCACGCGCATCGCCTCCTCTCGAACGCTCCTCTGCACGACCGGCCCCGCATGATCCCCAGCCGACGCCTCCTCGTCCTCGGCCTGCTGTCGGCTGCCGCCTGGGCGGCGGGCTGCTCGGGGCCGCTCGTCCGGAACGCCCCCGACGCCGACGCCCCCGCCGACTTCCCCAACCACACCGCCGATCAGGTGGTGTACCGGCTGGCGCAGGCAGCGGGCGCTGTAGCGGCGTTTTCGAGCGAGGCGCGCGTGGGGTTCGAGACCCCCGAGGGAGGCCAGGGCGTCAGCGCCAGCCTCCGCGCTCGGCTCGCCGACTCGGTCTACGCGACGCTCCGGGGGCCGCTGAGCATCACCGTCGGGCGCGGGCTGGTGACGGCCGACTCGTTCTTCGCCCACGACCTGCTCGGCGAGCGCTTCTACCTCGGCCCCCTCGCCGTCGCCGACGCGTACGTGCCGGGGGCGGGCGCACCCGGCGCGCTCGGGCACACCCTCCTCGGGCTCCTCGCCCCTCGCGACGGGGTGCCCTGGGAGATCCTGGCGGACTCCTCGGCCTACGTCCTGACCGGGCCCATGGGGGACGACCGATACCAGCGGTACGTCGTGGACCCCTCGGTGTGGCGGGTGACGGCCTTCGAGGAATATGGCCCTGGCGGCGACCTCCTCTCGCGCCGGACGTTCTCCGCCTTCGACGTCGTGGACGGGATCGTGCTGCCGCGGCGCGTGCTCCTCGAATCCCCCCGCGACGGCCTCGCCGTCACCGTCGAGCACCGCCGGCTCGCACTCGACCCGGACGACCTCGACCTCGCGTTCCGGCGGCCCAGCGAGGCTGAGACGATCCGACTGGAGTAGCCGGCCCTTATCTTTCCGCCCCGTTCGCCGACACACAGGGTCCTGCCGTCCCCCCTCATGCGGTCCCTCCTTCCGGCCTTCCTCCTCGTTCTCGCCGTGCCCGGCCTGGCGCAGGACCGCGCCGCCACGGAGCGGCGCCTCGAAGCGCTCCGCACCCAGATCCAGGGCGTCGAGCAGCAGGTGAGCCAGGCCCGGTCCGAGGAGGAGAACGCGCTCGGCGCCCTGGAGGGGCTCCAGACCGAGATCCAGCTCCGCGAGCAACTCGTGGCCGGCTACCGCCTGCACCTCGACAGCCTCCGCGGCGAGACCTCCGCGCTCCGCCGCTCGATCCAGCGCCTCGACGGCGAAATCCGGTCGGCGCGCGAGTCGTACCGGCAGTACGCCCGGCACGCCTACATGCGCGGGCGGGCGAGCGACCTCGCCCTCATCCTGTCGGCCGGCTCGATCCCCCAGATGATCGCGCGCGCGCGCTACCTCCGCCAGTTCGCCGACCGGCGACGGCGGCAGGTGGCCCGCATTGAGACCAAGACGGTGGAGCTGCGCGGCCGCGAGCGCGAGTTGCAGTACGCCCACCAGCAGACCCAGCAGCTCCTCACGACGAGCCAGTACGAGCAGACCGAGCTGACCGAGCGCCGGCGGCAGCGCGAGTCCCTCGTGGCCGACGCGCGCCAGCGCCGGGGCCAGCTCGAGCGAGAGCTCGCGCAGCGGCAGGCCGACGCCCAGGCCCTCGAAGGGCTCGTGCGCGATCTCGTGGCCGCCGAGCGCCGGCGCGAGGAGGAGGCCCGGCGCGTCGCCGAGGCGGAGGCGGCCCGGCGCCGCGAGGAGGAGGCCCGGCGGGCGTCCGCGGCCGCGGTCCGGCCCGTGTCCCCACGCCCCACCCACACCGCCCCCACCCCGCCCTCCCCGGCTGCTGAGCCGGAGCGCTCGGAGCCGCTCCCGCCGGCGGCCGACCGCCCGGTCTCCCTTGCGGGGTCGTTCCAGGCCAACCGCGGCCGCCTCCCCTGGCCCGCCGACGGCACCCTCACAGGCGCGTTCGGCACCCGCACCGACCCCGTCTACGGCACCCGCACCGACTCCCCTGGCATCGACATCACGACGGCCCCGGGCGCGGGCGTCCGCGCCGTCTTCGCCGGCACCGTCGAGGCCATCAACGTGATGCCGACCTACGGCACGTTCGTGATGGTCTCGCACGGCGGCTACCACACCTTCTACGCCAACCTCTCGTCGGTGGGCGTGCGGAAGGGGCAGCAGGTCCGCGCGGGCGAGGCGATCGGGCGTGCTGGGACGAGCCAGCAGAGCCGCGGCCCGGGCCTCTTCTTCGCCATCTTCGAGGGTGAGCGGCAGGTGAACCCCTCCCCATGGCTGCGCAGCCGGTAGCGCCGCCGCCGTTACCGCCGGCGCCCGGCCCGCGGCTTCTCCCGCGCCGCCCCGGTGCCCCACGGCCCCTTTGAATTCGCGGGCAGGATCCCCAGCTCACCGCGCGCTGCCGGAACCCCCGGATCCCCCTGCCGTTTCGCGGAAAACCGCAGAGCAAGCTCTACGAGCTGTCCCCCGTGCCACCCCTGATCTCTCAGATGCGGTCTGCCTTCCTCCTCCTCGCCGTTGCCTTCGCCCTCGCCGGCTGCGACGCCGCGGTCGAATCGGGCCCGCCTGCGCCGTCCACGGTCCGCTACCTCATGTGGGGCCCCTCGAACGCGGCCATCCTCGGCAACCAGGGCGACGAGGCCCTCAACGACACCTATGCCGGGACCGGGCGCAGCGCCGACGTTCGGTCGACGGCCACCTGGGGCGGGCGCTGGCTCATGCCCCAGGGCGACGACGGCACCTCCTGCGGTGACTTCTCGCCGCGCTCCGAGGACGAGTGCTACGACCGGGCCGTGACGCGCTCGCGGGAGGAGATCGCGGGCGCCGGCCTCTCCTACGTCGTCGGCGGCGTGGTCTGGCACAACGGGATCGACCAGAACGGGATCGACTCTCTCTACTCGCAGGAGGACTACGACGCCGAGTTCCGCGCCCTCATCCGCGCCGCCGCGCGGGACCTCCCCGGCGTGCCGTTCTACGTCATCGAGGCCGGCACCAACTTCACCGTCGAGCTCGACGACCCCCCGATGACGGAGCACTTCCGGGCGCGCGAGGCCGCCGTCTGCGCGGCCGAGCCGAACTGCCGCGTGATCTCCGCGATGACCGAGGAGGTCGTGGACGAGGCCCTCACGACGTGCGGCACCGAGCCCACGTGCGTGCACACGCACTACTTCGAGAAGGGCGAGGTGCACTGGCAGCCGCGCTCGGTCGAGATCATCATGGAGGAGGCCGGCCGGACCCTCGCGCGGATCGAGCGCTGAGGCCCCCGGTGCCGTCGGCCTGCCGGCGCTACAGCGACCCGCGCAGCTTCTCGGCCTTTAGGATGCGGCCGATCGCGAGGGCGAAGGCGGCCTCGCGCAGGGTGCAGTCCAGCACCTGCCGCTTCTTGACCACGTCGCGGTACGCCCGCAGCATCACCTCCTCGAGCCGCTCGTTCACCTCCGCCTCGGGCCAGGTGTACTGCTGGAAGTTCTGGCTCCACTCGAAGTAGGAGACCGTCACGCCACCGGCGTTGGCGAGGATGTCGGGGACGACGAGGACCCCGCGCTCGTTGAGCCGCCGGTCGGCCTCCGGCGTGATGGGGAGGTTGGCCCCCTCGACGACGATCTTCGCCTGGACCGAGTCCACGTTCTCGTCGTGGATGGCGCTCTCGATGGCGGCCGGCACGAGGAGGTCGCAGTCGAGGCCCATGAAGTCGGCGTGGGAGACCTCCTCGACGCCGGGGGCGCTGTACCCGTCGATGGTGTGGTCCCCCTCCTCGCGCTCCTTGTAGCGCCGGATGTCGTCGATGTCGAGGCCGTCCGGGTGGTAGAGGCCGCCGGCCACGTCGGAGACGCCGACGATGGTGCAGCCGCGCTCGTGGAGGAGCAGCGCCGCGTTCATCCCCACGTTCCCGAACCCCTGCACGACGACGCGGAGGTCGCCGGGCGCCAGGCCCATGTCCTTGGCCGCCTCCAGCGCCGTGATCATGACGCCGCGGCCCGTGGCCTGCTCGCGCCCAGGCGAGCCCCCCATCTCGAGCGGCTTGCCCGTGACGACGGCGGGGGCGTGGCCGTGCTGCCGGCCGTACTGGTCCACGATCCACGCCATCACCTGCGCGTTCGTCCCGAGGTCGGGCGCCGGCACGTCCCGGTTGGGGCCGAGGATGAGGTGGATGCGCGAGACGTAGCGCCGGGTAACGTGCTCCAGCTCGAGCGGCGTGAGCGCGCGCGGGTCGCAGTTGACGCCGCCCTTGCCCCCGCCGAACGGGACGTTCACGAGCGCCGTCTTGTAGCTCATCGTCTCCGCGAGGGCGCGGACCTCCCCGAAGTCGACGAGCGGGGAGAACCGGATGCCCCCCTTGAAGGGCCCCCGCGCACCGTTGTGCTGGACCCGGTACCCCGTGAAGATCACCATGCTCCCGTCCTCGCGGTGGAGCGGCACCTCGACGCGCATCTCGCGGAAGGGCGTCCGGATGAGCGTGCGCCACTCCTCGCTGAGGTCGAGGAGGTCGGCGGCGCGGTCGAAGTTGGCCGTGGCGATCTCGTAGGCGGAGACCTTCGGGCGCTCGGCGACGTGCGGGGACGAGGTGGGGGGCGGGACGACGGACATCAGAGGGAGGGGCGGATGAGAGAGGCGGTGCCGCAAGGTATGAGAGAGGCGGTGCCGCAAGGTCGGGCTAGCGCGTCGTATCGTGCAACCTCGGGACTTCCCCCAGGGCCCACCCGGCGCGAATCCGATGCGCTGGCGGGGGGTTCCGTGCCGCACCCCCTCCGATCCCCCCGTCTCATGAGCACCTCGATCGCCCTCGCCGGCGAGGCCCCCTCGACCCTCTGCGATGCCCCCGGCCCCGACGCGGGCGAGCTCCAAGCCGTCGTCGTCTACGGCTCCGTCCGCACCGAGCGCGTCGGGATCCGGGCCGCCCGGTTCGTGGCGCGCGCCCTGGAGGCCCGCGGCCACGCCGTCACGCTCGTGGACCCGGTCGAGGCCGGGCTCCCGCTCCTCGACCGCACCTACGCCGAGTACGACGACGGCGAGGCGCCCGCGGCGATGGCGCAGATCGCCGACCTCTACCGCCGCGCCGACCTCTTCGCCTTCGTCAGCGGCGAGTACAACCACGGGCTGCCGCCCGCCCTCAAGAACCTCATCGACCACTACCTCCACGAGTACTTCTGGCGCCCCGCCGGGATCGTGAGCTACTCGGCGGGGTCGTTCGGCGGGGTCCGCGCGGCGGTGCACCTCCGCGCCGTGCTCGGCGAGGTCGGCCTCGTGACGGTGCCCTCCATGCTGCCCATCCCGAAGGTGGGCGACGCATTCGACGAGGACGGCACGCCCCACGACGCCGAGGCGTGGGGGAAGCGGACCGACAAGTTCCTCGCCGAGCTGTGCTGGTACGCCCACGCCCTCAAGGCCGCCCGCGCCGAGGGCGTCCCCTACACCTGAGCCGCCCGTACCTTCCGGCGATGCCGCGCCGCCTGATCACCGAACGCCACGTCCTGGAGGCCGCCGCCGCCGGGCGCGACACCCTCCTCGCGCCACCGGGCACGCTCGTCACGGCCCTCGCCCGCGACGCCGCCCGCGCCCGCGGGGTCCGCTTCGTGGACGCCCCCCCCGAGGACCCGGCGCCCGGCGGCGAGGCGCCCCCGACCACCCTCGCCCTCGGCTGCGACCACGCCGGCTTCGCCTACAAAGATGTCCTGAAGGCCCACGCCGAGGGGCTCGGCTGGACCGTCACCGACGTCGGCACCCACGCGGAGGCGTCGGTGGACTACCCCGACTTCGCCTACGCCGTGGCCCGGCTCGTGCAGCAGGGGCGGTGCCAGCGCGGCCTCGTCCTCGACGGCGTCGGCGTCGGCAGCGCGATTGTGGCGAACAAGGTGCCCGGCGTCCGCGCCGCCCTCTGCCCCGACGTCTTCAGCGCCTACAACGCCCGCGCGCACAACGACGCCAACGTGCTCACCCTCGGGAGCCGGACGATGGGCGTCGAGTCCTGCAAGCGCGTCCTCGCCGAGTTCCTCGCGACGCCGTTCGAGGGGGGCCGCCACGCCCGCCGGGTGCAGAAAGTGCTCGACGTCGAGGCGCGGTTCTCCGGGACCGGCGAGCGGTAGGCGACCAACGACCCCCGCCCGGACCGCCGTGTACCCGATCCCCGTCCTCGTCGAGCGATCCTACGCCGTCCTCCCGACCGAGGCCGTGGCGTCGCTCTTTGGCGAGGGGTACGGGTTGCGCGGGACCGAGCGCGCCGAGGTCGCGGCCCTGGGACGGACGGTGGCCGTCGTGGACGCCCGGCCCGGCCCTGTTCTCCGGCTCGTCCTCGATGCCGCCGACCGCGCCGCCGCGCCAGACGGAGCGCCGCTCCGTCTCGTCGGCCCCCGAGGCGTGCTGCCGCTCCCAACGCCTGCCGAGCCCCTCTGCTCGCGCCTCGTCCTCCCGGAGGGCCTGCTCTCGGCGTGGCGCCTGACCCCGGGCCAGCACGTCGCCGTCGCCGTCGGGCGGGCGGTGCTGACGGGCGTCCCAGTCGCGGAGGGGCCGGCCCCCTGCTTCCAGACGGACCGCGCGGTGCTGCTGGCCGGCGAGGCGTCGCCGGAGGCGCCGGCCCACTGGCGCCCGGGCGTCGAGGCCCCCACGCCGCCGCGACCCGACCGGGAGGCGCCGCCCGCACCGGCGGGGGTCATCACCGAGAACGACGTCCGGCAAGCACGGCGGCGGCGCGAGACGCTGCGCGTGGCACCAGGGCAGATCGTCACGCCGGCGGCGCGCGCGTTGGGGCGCGAGCTCGGGGTGCTCGACGAGAACCCCGCGCGCGAGGGAACGGGGGATCCCTAGGGGGTGCACGTTTTTTCGCAGGGGCCTATCTTCGGCCGCCTCACCCTCCGCCCCATGCGCCGCCTCCCGTTCCTCACCGCCGCCCTCCTCCTGGCGCCCCTCGGACACGCCCAGGGCATCACGGCCGAGACGCCGCTCCGCCCCGTCACCCGCACCGTCGCCCTCACGAACGCGCGCGTGGTGCAGGCGCCCGGACGGGTGCTCGAGAGCGCCACCGTCGTCGTCCGCGACGGCCTCATCGAGGCGGTGGGGCGCGACGTGGCCGTGCCCTACGACGCCGAGGTGATCGAGGCCGACACGCTCACGGTCTACGCCGGTTTCGTGGACGCGCTCGGCCACGCGGGCGTGCCGGAGCCCGACGACGACGAGACCGAGGTCACCGACCCCGGCGACCCGCCCCGCGAGCGCGCCGGGATCCAGCCCGACCGGGACGTCCGCACGCTCCTCCGCACCGACCACCCGAGCGTCGAGGCCCTCCGCGCGGCCGGGTTCACGGCGGCCCACGTCGTCCCGCGCGGCCCCGTGCTGCCCGGCCAGGGGGCCGTCGCTCTCCTCCGCGCCCCCCTCCATGGCGAGCGCGACGCGGCCGTCCTCCTCACCGGGCCCGCCTCGCTCTACGCCCGCTTCGAGGACGCCAGCGGCGTCTACCCCAACACGCCCATGGGCGTCGTGGCCGTCCTCCGCGACCTGTTCACCGAGGCCGGCCGGCGACGCGGCGCGCAGGCGCGCTACGCCGAGGCCGGCGGCGCTCCCCGCCCCGCCTTCGACCCCGTCCTCGACGCGCTCGCGCCGTCGCTCGACGGCGAGCGCCCGCTCTACTTCGCCGCCGAGAGCCCGACGGAGGCGTTCCGCGCCCTCCGCCTCGGCGACGAACTGCGGGTGCCGGTCGTCCTCGCCGGGCCGCCGTGGAGCGCGCCGCTCGTCGAGGCGCTCCAGGCCCGGGGCGGGCCCGTCCTCGCGCCCCTCGCGCTCCCCGACACCCTCGCGGCCGACACCTCCGCCGCGGCCGTCCCCTACCCCGCCGCCACGCCCGGCGGCGACGTCTTCATCACCAGCCGCCGGACGCGCTCCTACGCCGACCTGGAGGCGGAAGGGGGCGCCCTCCGCGCGCAGCGCGCCGCCGCCCTCGGCCGCTACGAGGCCAACGCCGCCACCCTCGCCGCCGCGGGCGTCCCGTTCGCCTTCATGACGCTGGAGGCGGAGCCCACCGACCTCCAGCCCAACCTCCGCCGGATGCTCGCCGCCGGCCTCTCCGAGGACGACGCCCTCGCCGCCCTCACGACGACGCCCGCCCGCCTCCTCGGCCTCGACCGCCAGCTCGGCACCGTCGAGCCGGGCAAGCTCGCCAACCTCGTCGTCACCGCCGGCAGCTACTTCGACGAGGAGGGCGCCGTGCGGCTCGTCCTCGTCGAGGGCGTCGTGCACGAGGTGGGCGAGGACGACCTCCCCGAGGGCGCCGACCCCGACGCCGTCGTGGACGCGACGGGGACGTGGCGCTTCACGGCCTCCACGCCCGGCGGGGAGCAGCGCGGCACCTTCACGCTGGAGGGCACCGGGAGCGCCCTCCGCGGCACGATCACGACCGACGAGACCCGCCCGCTCTCGAGCGTCACGCTCGACGGCAACGTGCTCACCGTGCGGTTCACGCAACCTGGCATGGGGGAGATCCGCATCACGGGCGTGATCGAGGGCGACGCCTTCACCGGCTCGGCCCTCGTCGCCGGCACCGAGAGCGTCTCGGTGACCGCCACGCGCCAACCCGACTGATCCCCAGCCCCATGCGCCTGCTCCTCCTGCTCGCCCTCCTCGCAGCCCCCGCCGCCCTCGCCCAGAAGCCCGCCGACGACAAGCCCGACGACGGGGCGTCCGCCGACCCCTTCCCCTTCGTCGGCACGTGGTCCTACGTCGTCCGCCCCGAGGATCCCCTGGCCCGGGGCTCCTTCACGGTCGAGCCCGGCGACGACGCCCTCGCCGGCACCATCATGACCGACACGGACCGCCCCATCGACCCCTTCGTGCCCGACGGCGACGCGATCACGTTCTCGTTCAAGCAGCCGGGCATGGGCACGATCACGATCCGCGGCCGGCTCGCCGGCGACGACTTCGAGGGCGAGGCCGAGCCCGAGGGCCAGGACCCCGTCCCCTTCGTCGCCACCCGCCAGCCCGACGATGCGGGGATGCCGGAGCCGGCCGCCGACGCGGACCCCGACGCCCCGGACGCCGACGTCCTCGGGACGTGGGCCTACACCCTCACGCCCCCCGGCGACAACCCCATGACGGGGTCGTTCTCGCTGGAGCGCGGGCCCGACGGCCTCACCGGCACCATCCAGACGGACGCGCCGCGGGCGCTCCGCGGCGTCGAGGTGTCCGGGCGGCGGCTCGTGTTCTCGTTCGACCAGCCCGGCATGGGCGTGGTCCACTTCCGCGGCACCGTCGAGGGCGACGCCTTCACGGGCGAGGCCAAGCCCGCGATGATGCCCGCCGCCCCGGTGACCGCCGAGCGCGTCCCCTCCCCCACGGCCGCCGACTCCGACTAGCCGCATGCGCCTCCTTCCCCTCCTGCTCCTCGCCGCCGCCGCGCACGCCCAGACGGCCGCGGACCTCCCGCCCGCCGACGCCCGCGGCGACCTCCTCCTCCGCGGCGGCACCGTCCTCACCGTCACCAACGGCACGCTGGAGAGCGCCGACGTGCTCGTCCGGGAGGGGCGGATCGTCGAGATCGGGGCGGGGCTGGAGGCCCCGCGCGGCGTGCCCGTCGTGGACGCCACCGGGCGCTACGTCATGCCCGGCATCATCGACGCCCACTCCCACCTCGGCGTGGACGGGCCCGTCAACGAGGCGACGAACCCCGTCGTGGCCGAGGTCCGCATCGGCGACGTCCTCGACCCGACGGACCTCGGGCTCTACCGCGCCCTCGCCGGCGGCGTCACGACGATCCACATCCTCCACGGCTCGGCCAACCCCATCGGCGGCGAGGGCGAGACGATCAAGCTCCGCTACGGGACGTTCGACCCCGAGGGGCTCAAGTTCGAGGCGGCGCCGCGGACGATCAAGTTCGCCCTCGGCGAGAACCCGACGCGCGTCCACGGCCGCGGCCGCGGCATCCGCCCACGCACGCGGATGGGCGTCGAGCAGACCTTCCGCGAGGCCTTCGCCGAGGCCCGCCGCTACCGCGAGGCCCAGCAGGCCGCCGAGGCCGCCCTCGGCGAGGGCCGCCCGGCCACGCCGCCCCCGTTCAGCCAGCGGATGGAGACCCTCGCCGACGTCCTCGACGGCGACGTCCTCGTCCACTGCCACAGCTACCGCGCCGACGAGATCCTCATGCTCCTCGACGTGCTGGCCGACGTCGGCGTGGAGCGGGTCACGTTCCAGCACGTCAACGAGGGGTTCAAGATCGCGCCCGAGCTGGCCGCGTGGGGGCCCGAGGGGGCCGGTGCCAGCGTGTTCTCGGACTGGTGGAGCTACAAGTTCGAGGTCTACTACTCGACGGCCTACAACGCCGCCATCCTCGCCCGCAACGGCGTCCGCGCCAGCGTCAACTCCGACAGCGGCGAGCTCATCCGCCACCTCTACCACGAGGCCGCCAAGGCCCAGCGCTACGGGGACCTCTCGGACGACGAGGCCCTCGCCCTCATCACGATCCACCCCGCGTGGCAGCTCGGCATCGAGGACCGCGTTGGCTCCGTCGAGGTGGGGAAGGACGCCGACCTCGCCGTCTTCGAGGGCCACCCCCTCTCGGTCTACGCCCGCCCCGTCCTCACCGTCGTCGACGGCGTCGTCCGCTTCGACGCCGCGCGCGACGGCGACGACATGCGCCTCGACGTGGACCCCGCCCAGCCCCTCGACGAGGTCCGCCTCGCCGGCCACGAGGACCACCGCTGCCTCGAGGGCGCGCTGCTGTTCTGATCCCGCCTCCGCGTCCCGCTCCCCGCCGCTCGGCCCGCCCCATGCGCAGCGCGCTCGGCCCCCTCTTCGGCCCCCTCCTCGCCCTCCTCGTCGCCCTCCCCGCGGCGGCCCAGCCCCCCGCCGACCCGCTCCGGGTCATGCTCATCGGGGACTCCATCACCGAGGGCGACGACGGCGGCTACCGGCTCCCGCTCTACGCCAGGCTCACGCGCGCCCTCGGGGCGCCCCCGAACTTCGTCGGCCACCGCAACGGGCGCCTCT
>JAWWCA010000024.1:0-22801 GCA_033720695.1 Rubricoccaceae bacterium | reverse complement strand
CGTGCCGATCGAAGTAGTCCTGGAGCGCGGCGCGGTCGCGGAGGCGGTACTGGACGCACCAGCGCACGCGGCCGTCGCGGGTGTCGGCCTCGGGCTCGACCTCGAACCAGTCGGCGCCGAGGAAGCCGTCGAGGGCGAGGATCTCGCCGATGTGGGGGCCGAGCCACGCAGCGTAGGCGTCGGCGATCTCAGCGTCCACTGCGAGGTTGACCTCGTAGATCACCACGACCGCCCTCTCTCCGGACAGGGGTCATGGATGGGCGCATGCTCCGCCGCCCTGCCTGTCCGTGCCGCCTGGACCGGCACAGCCATCCGGCCGTCGTCTCCGGAGGCGCCCGACCAGAGCAGGCGACGGGCGACCTCGTCCTCCTCGAGGTCTCTGGCGAGCCGGAGCGGCGTCCGGCCGTCGGGAGAGCGGCGGTTGGGGTCGGCGCCGTGGGCGAGGAGCAGGGCCGCGAGCGCCTCGTCCCCCGCCGCGACCGCCGTGTGGAGCGCCGTCCACCCGTCGTGCACGAGGTTGGGATCGGCGCCGTGGCGGAGGAGGAGCGACACGGCCCCGTACGCGCGGTCGTGCCCCCACCGCACGCCCTGGACGGCGCGGACGAGCGGTGCGCGCCCGTCGCGGCTCGTCGCGTTCGGATCGGCCCCAGCGCGGAGGAGCTGCTCGGCGAGGTCGAGGCGGCCGCGGTCGAGCGCGGTGATGAGGGGAGGGATCCCGCTCTCGGGCCGCCCGCTCGGGTCGACGCCGAGGCGGAGGAGGGCGGCGGTCGCCCATCCGTCGCCCTCCTCCACGGCCAGGGCGAGCAGGTCGCTTCCCACGCGGGCCAGCGCTTCCGTGCGCGGCTCCGAGCGCTGCGCCACGTTGGCGAACAGCAACGCACCGATGAGAACGAGACCGCTGGAGCGGAGGGGGCCGACCATCGTGCTACCGGGAGGTGCTCGCCTTGGCGTACGGACTGCCCCGCCCGAAGGATCCGCCACGGCGAGGCCGTCGAGCGACTCCCCTAGCGGGTCCGCTGTGATGAGAGAACCGGGGGCAACAGGTCACGGGCGAGCGGTCGAACCGAGCGGGACGTGTAGCTTGTGGCCTCTCCCGCTCCCCCACCGGTGATCGCATGAACTGGCTCTCAGTCCTTCTCCAGGTGGTCGTCGGCCTCGGCCTCCTCAACGTCTGGTTGGCGCGTTCGCGGTCGGCGACGGCGTACCGGGGCGGCGACGCCCGGTCGCTCAAGGAAGAGTTCGCCGCGTATGGGCTGCCCGAATGGATGTTCTACCTCGTCGGCGCCCTGAAGGTCGGCGCGGCGGTGGCCCTGCTCATCGGGATCTGGGTGCCGTCCCTCGTCGGGCCCGCGGCGGCCGTGGTCGTGGTCCTCATGCTGGGAGCGATCGCCATGCACCTGAAGGTGAAGGACCCCCTGATGAAGTCGCTGCCGGCCGCCCTCGTGCTCCTCATGAGCGTGGGCATCCTCCTTCTCCGTTGACCCCCTCGGCCGCGCACCGATCTGACGGAGCGGGGCACGCCCGGTCCAGCGCGGGCGCTCTCAGGCCGCCTCCGCCAGGGTCGTCCGCCCCAGGTACCGCCCGAAGAGCGTCGCGGAGGTGCACCCCTCGATCTCGACGGCCATGTAGTCGCCCTTCTCGACGCGGTCGGGCCGGTCGAAGACGACCATGTGGTTGGAGTCCGTCCGCCCGCACAACTGGTCGTCGGATCGCTTCGACGGCCCCTCGACGAGGACGACTTCGCGGCGGCCGACGCGCCTCTCGTTCCGCGCCTTCGAGATGGCCGTCTGGAGCTGGATGATCTCGGTCAGCCGCCGCTTCTTGACCTCGTCCGGCACGTCGTCGGCGTACTTCCGCGCAGCGAAGGTGTCGGGCCGCTCGGAGTAGGCGAACATGAAGGCGTGGTCGTAGCCGACGGTCTCCATGAGCGAGAGGGTGTCGGCGTGCTCCCTCTCCGTCTCGCCGCAGAACCCGGCGATGAGGTCGGTCGAGAGCGCGAGGTCCGGGACGATGGCACGGGCGCGCTCGACGAGGTCGAGGTACCCCTCACGCGTGTAGGTCCGCCGCATCCTTCGGAGCACCTCGGTGTTGCCGTGCTGGACGGGGAGGTGGATGAAGTCGCAGACGGTCGGCACCTCGCGGTGGACGTGGAGGAGCTCGTCGGAGCAGTCCTTGGGGTGGCTCGTCGAGTAGCGGATGCGGAGCTCCGGCGAGAGCCGCGAGATCCGGTAGAGCAGCTCGGCGAAGGAGACAGCCGTGCCGCCGTCCTCGTAGCGGTACGAGTTGACGTTCTGGCCGAGGACCGTGACCTCCTTGTAGCCCGCGTCCACGAGCTGCCCGACCTCCGAGAGGATGCTCGTGACGGGGCGGGAACGCTCGCGGCCCCGCGTGAAGGGCACGACGCAGAAGGCGCACATGTTGTCGCACCCGCGCATGATGCTCACGAAGGCGGAAACCCCGTTCGTGTCGTAGCGGACGGGCGCGAGATCGGCGTAGGTCTCCTCGCGCGAGAGGTGGACGTTGACGGCGGCCTGCCCGCTGTCGGCGCTCTCGGCCAGGAGGCGCGGGAGGTCGCGGTAGGCGTCGGGCCCGACGACGACGTCGACGAGGGCCTCCTCTTCGAGGAGCTTCTTGCGGAGGCGCTCGGCCATGCAGCCGAGGACGCCGATCTGGAGGTCCGGGCGGCTCTTGACCTTGCGGGCGCGGAACCGGGCGAGGCGCCCGCGCACGCGGTCCTCGGCCTTCTCGCGGATCGCGCACGTGTTGATGAGGACGACGTCGGCCTCGTCCTCCGTCGCCGCCAGCCCGTAGCCCTCACCGCCGAGGATCGAGGCCACGAGCTCGCTGTCGGCCACGTTCATCTGGCAGCCGTACGTCTCGATGAAGACGCGGCGGCCGTTCGGCGCATCGGCCGTGGCTGGAACGGTCCGGGGGCGGTCCACGGCCTCGCTCGCGTCCGGGGCGGACGCGACGGGCTGGAGCGTGTCCGCTCCGTCGAGCACGTCGAGGTCGGCGATGGGCTGCATGGGGGCGAGGACGTCGGTCGAGCCGGAAAAGGTACGGCCGGCGCCTCCCTAGCCCACACGCAATTTCGGTGGAATGGGGGCCGCTGCCCCTCTGCTGTGCCCTACCTTTTCCCGAACCCCTCTCCCGCTTCCCGATGCGCCCGCTCCTCCTGACGCTCGCCCTCGTCCTCCTCGCCCCGGCCGCCCACGCCCAGCGACCCGACCCGAACCAGCCCGAGGGCGAGAACCTCCAGACGCCCCTCTCCTGGGTCGTCCGCTTCGACGAGGGGCACAGCGCTCACGCCGCCCCCACCGTCGGCGCCGACAGCACGGCCGACGTCTTCTTTGTGAACATGACGCCGGGCTGGCACATCACGACGGGACCGGCGGGGATCTTCTACCACCCGGAGAGCACCGCCGAAGGGACGTACCGGGCCGAGACGCTTCTCCACCTCTTCGACCCCGAGGGGCGCAACGAGGCCTTCGGCCTGTTCATCGGCGGCCAGGACCTCGACGGCGACGCCCTCACCTACGACTACTTCCTCCTCCGCAACAGCGGCGAGTTCCTCATCAAGCGCCGCACCGCCGACGAGACCACGACGCTGCACCCGTGGACGCCCCACGACGCCATCGCCACGTTCGGCGAGGACACCGAGAGCAGCGCCCCGAACACCCTCGCCGTCGAGGTGAGCGAGGAAGAGGTCGTGTTCCTCATCAACGACGTAGAGGCCGCCCGCCTCCCCCGCGCCGAGGTGCAGACGGACGGCGTGGTCGGCTTGCGGATCAATCACGCCCTCAACGTCCACGTCGAGAACCTCGCCGTCACCGAGCTGTAGCGCTACAGCCGCTTGAGACCGCCCGGCGGCCCGGCCTTCACGACGGGCGCGCCCTCGGGCCGCCCGATGCCGTGCGCCAGCGCCCGGACGACGTACTTCCCGACGAGGTCGAACTCCAGGTTGACGCGGCGGCCGGGCCGCCAGTCCTGCACCGTCGTGTGGTCCCAGGTGTGCGGGATGATGGCGACGGTGAGCGCCTCGTCGTCGAGGCGGGCGACGGTGAGCGAGATGCCGTCGAGGGCCACGCTGCCGACGGGGATGAGGTAGGGCGCGAAGGACGCGGGGTAGCGGACGCGGACGAGCCAGGAGTCTGCCAGCGCCTCCACGGCCTCGACGGTGCCGGTGGCGTCCACGTGACCCTGCACGAGGTGGCCGTCGAGGCGGCCGCCGAGGCGCAGGGCCCGCTCCAGGTTCACGCTGTCGCCCTCGGCCAGGTCGCCCAGGCTCGTTTTCTTCAGCGTCTCCTCAACGGCGACGGCCTCGAACGCCTCGGCGTCCTGGGCCACGACCGTCAGGCACGCGCCGTTGACGGCGACGCTCTCGTCCACCGACAGCTCGGAGGAGAAGGGGGCCGTCAGGCGGAGGCGCCGGCCGCCCTCCAATGCGGTGAGCGCGTCGACGCGGCCGACGGCTTCGACGATGCCGGTGAACATGGGGCTAGCGGGTGATGCGGAGGATCTTGTCGCCCTCGGACGGGCAGCGGCCCCGCCCGTCGCAGTTGCTCGTCGTCACGTAGAGGTGGCCGTCGGGGCCCATCGCAACCTCGCGGAGGCGGCCGTGGCTCTCGTCGCCGCCGAAGTAGACCTCGTGACCGACGACGCGACCCTCCTCGATCTGGACGCGGTGGAGGTGGCGCGCCCCGAGCGCGCCCACGAGGAGGTCACCTCGCCACTCGGGGATCGCGGTGCCGGTATAGATGGCGGCGCCCCCCGGCGGCACCGCCTGCTCCCACGTCAGCGACGGCGTCACCAGACCCTCGCGCTCCTCGCACCCGTAGAGGGTCGGCCAACCGAGGTTGTCGCCGGGCTGCGCCACGTTGACCTCGTCGTGGCCTCGGCGCCCGAGGTCGCCGCTGGGGCCGTGGTCGGCGAGCCAGATCGTCCCGCCGTCGCCGGGCCAGTCGAAGCCCTGGGTGTTGCGGATGCCGGTGAGGACGGCGGGGCTGCCCGGGATCGGGTTGCCGGCCGGGATCTCGCCGTCGAGGGTGAGGCGGAGGAGCTTGCCGGCCGCGCTCTGAGGGTCCTGCGCGAGGGCCGGCTCGCCCGCGTCGCCGGTGCCGACGTAGAGGTGGCCGTCGGGGCCGATGCGGAGGCGGCCGCCGTTGTGGTAGCGGGCGGCGGGGATGCCGTCGAGGATGACGCGCTCACGGGCAGCCGAGCGCGCGTCCTCGGCCAGCCGCCAGCGCTCGACACGGTTCGTCGCACGGCCGCCGCTCGCGTCCGTGAGGTAGAGGTAGACCCGCCGGTTCTCGGCGAAGTCGGGGTGGAGGGCGAGGCCGAGGAGGCCGCCCTCGCCTCGCGACGCCGCCTCGACGGTCGCGACGGGCTCGGGCACGAGCCGGCCGTCCTCGACGAGACGGAGGCGCCCGGACCGCTCCGTCACCAGGAGGTCGCCGTCGGGGAGGAAGGCGAGGCCCCACGGCACTTCGAGGCCGTCCGCGACCGTCTCGGCCCGCACCGGCACCGTCCCCTCCGGCCCGGCGCCGTCCTGGACGAGCCTGCAGGGAGGAGGCTCCGGCAGGGCGGCGGCCGGAGCGGCGGGCGGAGAGTCGGCGCGGGGCGTCGGCGCGTCGGCGGTGGGGCTGCAGCCCCAGCCGAGGAGGGCGAGGAACAGGACGGAGCGGGTGAGCAGCATCAAGCGCGAGCGGAGAGGGGAATCAGGGCAGCTTCTACGGCCGCCGCTCCCTCTCGTTCGCCCGGCCCGTGATGGCCTGCGCGCACGTAGCTTCCTCGCCCCCCACATCGCCGCCCCCGCGCCCCATGACCCGAGGCCAGATCGAAGCCGCCATCACGACGGCCATCACCCAGTTCGAGCGCGACCACCTCGGGCGCGGCCCGCGCGAGGCGCGCACGTTCGTCATCCAGGACCTCGTCGTCGTCCGCCTCCGCGGCATCCTCAGCCCGGCCGAGCAGCAGGTGAGCACCGAGCCCGGCGGCGCCGCGCTGATCAAGGAGGTCCGCTCCCGCCTCGTCGAGAGCGCCCGCGACCAGCTCGTCGGCTTCGTCGAGGCACACGCGGGCGTGCCCGTGGTCTCGATGCACACCGACATCAGTACGCGGACGGGGGAGCGCGTCTTCGTCTTCGCCCTCGCCGAGGACCTCGAGGCACGGCTAGACTGAGGCGCCCGGCCCGATGGTCGTTTCGACGAACTTCACACGCCGGCCTGGAAACCCGCCCCTCCTCTCCCGGTAGAGAGGGCGCCTGGACATCCGGAGCCGCCTCTTTGGCGGGGCCCCACCCCAGGCACCGAACCATACGCCTCGGGCAGACAAGCGGCCGGTACGCTCTTCCGCGAGCGGGCTGGGCCGAGTGCAGGCCGACATGCGACACCGCCGTCGCGTGCCGGCCTTTTTGTGTTCCCCAACCCTCCTCCTCGCCATGATCTCGCACAACGGCCACGCCGCCTCGGACGCCCTCGTCCTCGACGCCCCCGCCTGGCGCCCCTCTACCGGGGAGCCCGTCCCCGTCGCCGTGGCCGAGGGCGACGGCATCGGGCCGGAGATCATGGAGAGCGTCCTCCGCGTCCTCACCGCCGCGCAGGCGCCGCTCCGCTACGAGCCCGTCGCGCTCGGGCGGGCCGTCTACGAGGCCGGCCACACGTCCGGCATCGCGCCCGAGGCGTGGGCCACCATCCGCCGCACGGGCGTCCTCCTCAAGGCCCCCATCACGACGCCGCAGGGCGGCGGCTACAAGAGCCTCAACGTCACGCTCCGCAAGGCGCTCAACCTGTACGCCAACGTCCGCCCGACGAAGTCGTACGCGCCGTTCGTGGCGAGCGCGCACCCGGGCATGAACCTCGTCATCATCCGGGAGAACGAGGAGGACCTCTACGCCGGGATCGAGCACCAGCAAACGCCCGAGGTCACGCAGGTGCTCAAGCTCGTCACGCGGCCCGGCGCCGAGCGCATCGTCCGCTACGCCTTCGAGTACGCCCGCGCCTACGGCCGCCGGAAGGTGACGGCGATGACGAAGGACAACATCATGAAGCTGACCGACGGGCTGTTCCACCGCGTCTTCGAGGAGGTCGCGGCGGGCTACCCCGAGGTCGAGGCCGAGCACCAGATCATCGACATCGGCGCGGCGCGGCTGGCGGCGCAGCCCGAGCGCTTCGACGTCGTCGTGACGCTGAACCTCTACGGCGACATCCTCTCCGACATCGCCGCCCAGATCGCGGGCTCCGTCGGCCTCGCCGGCTCGGCGAACATCGGCGAGCAGGCGGCCATGTTCGAGGCCGTCCACGGCTCGGCCCCCGACATCGCAGGCAAGGGGATCGCCAACCCCTCCGGCCTCCTCGTCGCCGCGACGCAGCTGCTCGTCCACGTGGGCGCCGCCGAGACGGCCGCGCTCATCAAGAACGCCTGGCTGCGGACGCTCGAGGACGGGATCCACACGGCCGACGTCTACCGCTCCGGCCTGAGCACCCGCGAGGTGGGCACGGAGGCGTTCACCGATGCCGTGGTCGACCGCCTCGGCGAGGCGCCGCGCCAGCTCCAGCCCGTCCACTACCGCGCCGGCGGCCTCGCCGTGCCTCCGGCCGAGGTCGCCCGCCCCGAGAAGCGCCTCGTGGGCGTGGACGTGTTCCTCGACTGGGACGCGGCCGGCCGCGACCCCGACATCCTCGGGCGGGGCCTGGAGACGGCCGCCCCGCCCACCTGGCACCTCAAGATGGTGACGAACCGCGGCGTGAAGGTCTACCCCGACGGCCTCCCGGAGACCTTCTGCACCGACCACTGGCGCTGCCGCTTCGTCCCGCCCGACGCCGGGGCCGACCTCGCCCTCCCGCACGTCCTCGCCCTCCTGCACCGCCTGTACGCGGCCGGCTACGACGTCATCAAGACGGAGCACCTCTACCTCTTCGACGGCGAGCGGGCCTACTCCCTCGGCCAGGGCGAGTAGCGCGCGAAACGAGAGCCACGCCTAGGCATCGTCCCCCTCTCGCGGGTAGAGACATCGAGGCGGTTCCGTCCGTCTCGGCCCCTCTCTCGCCCCATCTATACGCACCCCCTTCCCTACCCCACGGGTGCGCCGACGTGATTCGCTCGGTGCCCGTCCCTCCACCCTCACCCCCTCGACCCATGCAGAACCGACTCGCCCTCCTCCTTGCCCTCGTCGTCGCGCTCGGCGCGGCTGGCGTCCAGGCACAGACCATGACCCAGACGGCCGAGACCCAGGCCACCCTCACGCCAGCGGAGGCGCTCCAGATGCTCAAGGACGGCAACGAGCGCTTCGTCGACGGCGAGCGCCTCGACCGCGACTACACGATGCAGGTCGACGAGACGGCCAGCGGGCAGTACCCGTACGGCGTCGTGCTCAGCTGCATCGACAGCCGCGTGCCGCCCGAGCTCGTCTTCGACGTCGGCCTCGGCGACATCTTCGCGCCCCGCATCGCGGGCAACTACGTCGACGCCGACATCCTCGGCAGCATGGAGTTCGCCACGGCCGTGGCCGGCTCCAAGGTGATCGTGGTCCTCGGCCACACCGAGTGCGGCGCCGTCAAGGGCGCTTGCGACCACGTCGAGATGGGCAACCTCACCCACACGCTGAGCAACATCGCCCCGGCCGTCTACGCCGTGAACGACGTCGAGGGCGAGCGGGCCTCCTCGAACAAGGCGTTCGTGAACGAGGTGGCGCACACGAACGTGCGGATGACCGTGACCAACATCTTGGAGCGGAGCCCGGTGATGGCCGAGCTCGTCGAGAACGGCGAGCTCCTCGTGGTCGGCGCGATGTACGACGTGGCCTCGGGCGAGGTTACCTTCCTGGACGACACCCTGATGTCCTCGAACTGACCCGCCACCGCCACCGAGCGAATCGGGGCCGGGCGCACGGCGTGCCCGGCCCCGTCTCGTGAACGGCCGCACGTCCCCTCGCGATGGGCTCGCTCGACATCCTCGCCGCCAACCTCCTCTCCCCCATCGTCCTGGCGTTCGCGCTGGGCATCCTCGCGCGGCTCGTCAAGAGCGACCTCGAGTTCCCGGACGGCCTCTACCAGGCCCTGGCGATCTACCTCCTCCTCGCGATCGGGCTCAAGGGCGGCGTCGCGCTCTCGGTCACGCCCGTGGCCGCGTTCCTTGGCCCGGCCCTCGCGACGCTGGCGCTGGGCGTCGTGACCCCGCTCACGTCGTACGCCGTGCTGCGGCGGCCGCTCGGCTTCGACCGCGTCAACGCCGCGGCGCTGAGCGCGCACTACGGCTCGGTCTCGGCCGTCACGTTCATCGCGGCGCTGCAGGTGGCCGAGCTGACCGGGCGGACGGCCGAGGGGTACATGCCCGCGCTGGTGGCGCTCCTGGAGGTGCCCGCCATCATCGTGGCGCTGATGCTGGCCTACATGCGCGGCGTGGCGGGGAAGGCCGCTGAGGCGGACGAGCCGCGCGCAGGCTCGTGGCAGGCCGCGCTCCACGAGGTGCTCTCGGGCCGGAGCGTGGTGCTCCTCCTGGGCGGGCTCGTGATCGGCCTGCTGGCGGGCGAGGAGGGCTTCGCGAAGGTGGAGCCGTTCTTCGTGGGCGGCTTCCAGGGCGCGCTCGTGCTGTTCCTCCTCGAGATGGGGCTGGTGACGGCGCGGCGGCTGGGCGACCTCCGCACGGTGGGCGTCCGGCTGATCGGGTTCGGCATCGTCGCGCCCATCGTGCACGGGCTCCTGGGCGTGTGGCTGGGCGGCGTCGCCGGGCTCTCGCCGAGCGGCGCGGCCGTGCTCGGCGCGATGGTGGCGAGCGCGTCGTACATCGCCGCGCCGGCGGCCGTGCGCATCGCGCTCCCGGAGGCGAGCCCGACCCTCTACCTCACGGCCGCCCTCGCCATTACTTTCCCGTTCAACCTCACCCTCGGCATCCCCCTCTTCTTCGCCGCGGCCGACTGGCTCGCCTAGCGCGCCGCCCGACACCTCCTGCGCGTGGACATCGTTCCCCTCCGTCTCGTCACGCTCGTCGCCGAGCGCCTCCTGCGCGGCCGCCTCGTGGAGGCCGTGCTCGACCTCGGCGCGACGGGCTACACGCTGACCGAGGTCCACGGCAAGGGCACGCGCGGCGTCAAGCACAACGCCATCGACGGTCCCAGCGTCAAGCTGGAGGTGATCGTCCCCCTGGAGGTGGCCGAGCGGATCGTCGAGCACGTGGCCGAGACCTACTTCCAGCACTACTCGGTGATCGTCTACGTGCAGGAGGTGAAGGTGGTGCGCCCCGCGAAGTACGGCTCCGGGCGGGACGCCTGACGATCACGACCCCGGGCCGCCATGCGCCTCCTCCCCCACTTCTTCGAGAACAACCACCGCTGGGCCGAGGGCGTCGAGCGGGATCACCCCGGCTTCTTCACGGCCCTCGCGGAGGAGCAGGCCCCCTCGGTGCTGTGGATCGGCTGCGCCGACAGCCGCGTGCCGGCCAACCAGATCACGGGGCTGATGCCGGGCGAGGTGTTCGTCCACCGCAACGTCGCCAACGTCCTCGCCCCCTCCGACCTCAACGCGCTCGCCGTCCTCCAGTACGCCGTCGAGATGTTGAAGGTGGAGCACGTGGTGGTGTGCGGGCACTACGGCTGCGGCGGCGTCCGCGCCGTCCTCGACGGGGCCCGCCTCGGCCTCATCGACAGCTGGCTCCTCCACGTCAAGAACGTCCGCTGGGAGCACCGGGACCAGCTCGACGCCCTCGACGACGTCGCCCGCTTCCGCCGCCTCTGCGAGCTCAACGTGATCGAGCAGGTTGGCCACGTCGCCGAGACTGCGATCGTGCAGGAGGCCTGGGCGGCCGGGCAGTCCCTCGCCGTCCACGGCTGGATCTACGACCTCGGCGACGGCCACCTCCGCGACCTCGACGTCACCTCCTCCTCGGCCGAGGAGTTCGAGCGCCAGTACGCAGCCGCCGTGGCGCCTCCGGCAGCGCCCTGAGAGTCAGCCGGAGTTATCCACCGCCTGTGCACAGGCGGTGGATGATAATGTGCAGGCAATGAAGAAGTCCTTCAAGTGAGGGGTCCTAACGGGTTGGGTGGCGGTCGCAACCAGCCCCGGAAGAGCACATCGGGGTCGAGCGGCTCCCACGTTGCCTCCGTACACATCCTCGCCGCGGCCATCCGCTCAGCGCCCAGGCTCTCCACGGCCGGCGTGCCCCGCCCGATCACCTTCGGGGCGATGAACACGAAGAGGCGGTCGGCGAGGTCCTGCCGGAGGAGCGCCGTCGCCAGCCCCGGACCGGTCTCGGCGAGGACCGATTGCACGGGGCGTGCGCCATCGGGCAGCCCCTCGCCGGCCCCGAGCCGGTCGAGGACCGCGCCGAGGTCGAGGTGCCCCTGCCGGACCGGGGCGCGGAGGAGAGCCCCGCCGGCGGCCTCGACCGCGCCGGCGTACCCGGGCCGGGCGCCCTCGCCCACGACGGCGACGGTGCGGCCCGCGTGCGCGTCCGTGAACACCTGCAGCGACGGGGGGAGCGTGCCCGTCCGGTCCAGCACGACGCGGAGCGGCTGGCGACCGTCGACGTGGCGGACGGTGAGCCGCGGGTCGTCCGCCCGTGCCGTCCCGGCGCCGACGAGGACGGCGTCAGCCTCGGCGCGCCAGCGGTGGACGAGCGCCCGGCTCCGCTCCGACGACACCCAGCGGCTGTCGCCCGAGGCCGTCGCCACCTGCCCGTCGAGGGTCTGGGCCCACTTGAGCGTGACGAGCGGCCGGCCCGTCGCGACGTGCCGGAGGAACGCCTCGTTGAGCCGCCTCGCCGCAGCAGCGAGAGGCCCCACGGTCACGTCCACGCCGGCCTCCCGAAGCCGCCGCAGCCCGCGCCCTGCGACCTCCGGGAACGGATCCTCGTGCGCGACGACGACGCGGGGGACTCCCCGCTCCAGGAGGAGATCAGCGCACGGCGGCGTCTTGCCGTGGTGGCTGCACGGCTCGAGGTTGACGTAGAGCGTCGCCTCTCGGAGCCGGTCGCCGTGCCCCCGGGCCTCGGCGTCACGGACGGCCGCGACCTCGGCGTGTGGCGTGCCCCAGCGTGCGTGGAAGCCCTCGCCGAGTACCTCTCCGTCGGGGCTCACGAGGACGGCCCCGACGAGCGGGTTCGGGCTCACGTGGCCGGCCCCGCGCGTGGCGAGGTCGAGGCACCGCTGCATCCATCGCTCGTGCTCCGTCATACCTCCTCGACGAAGGGTGGCAGGGGGTCGAGCTGCCACTGCTCGAAGTAGAACCGATGCTCGCCGCGCGCCCGTTGATAGGGGAGGACGAGCCGCCGCGCCCCGGGGGCCGGGTGCGCCCGGAGCGCCGCCACGAAGCGGTCACGGAGCGGGGCCACGCTGAAGAGGCTCCAGTCGAACCCGTCGTGCGCCGGCTCGGGGAAGAAAAGGGCGTGGGCCTCCCCCTCCAGGAACGAGGCGACGGCCTCCCGTCGCGGGCCCTCGACCGCGGGCTGGAGCCGCGCCGCCGCGATCGGCGCAGGAGCCACGGCCAGGGCCGCCGTGCCGGCGGGCGCGCGGAGGGCGGCCTCGACGGCGTCCTCGGCGGGCGTACCGACCGCCCCGTCGGCGCCGAGGCGAGTCCAGACGAAGCCCTCGAAGAGGGAGGCGAGCGGGAGGCTCCAGATCCGGGGCGCATCGAGCGCAGTCGCCCCGATGCGGAGCGGGGCCTCGGGGCTGTCGGGCAGGCGGGTGCCGGCGAGGTAGCCGCGGTGGAGGCGGGCGCCGCCGAGGAGGGCGTCGAGCGGCCGGAGGCCGCCGTCCCCGACGGCCTCCGGCGCCGACGGGTAGAGCGCGGCGGGCTCCTCGTAGAAGTACTTCAGGATGTCCATCGTGCGAAATCGCGGCGGCGGTGGTATCGCGCAGGCGGCGGCACCGTTCCGGGCGCCCGGCGCGGCCGTAGCTTCGCCGCATGAACGCGCTTCGCTCCGCTCTCACCTGGGCCGCCATCGTCGGGCTCATCCTCGTGTGGCTCCCCCTCATGGCGGTCGTCCGCCTGCTCGACCGCGACCCGGCGCACTACGCCACCGGCCGCCTCTTCCGCACGCTCGGCAACCTCATGACGAAGGTGAACCCGGCGTGGCGGATCACGCAAACGGGCACGCGGCTGGCCGACCCCCGCAACCCCTACGTCGTCGTCTGCAACCACCAGTCGAACGCCGACATCCCGGTGATCTCGACGCTGCCGTGGGACATGAAGTGGGTGGCGAAAAGCAGCCTCTTCCGGCTCCCGGTCGTGGGATGGCTGCTCTGGCTCGCGGACGACATCCCCGTGGACCGCGGCGACGCGAGGAGCCGTGCCGCCGTCGTCCTGCGCGCCGCCGAGACCCTCGCCGCGCGCTGCTCGGTCATGTTCATGCCTGAGGGGACGCGCTCGAAGGACGGCCGCGTGCGGCGGTTCCAGGACGGCGCCTTCCGCCTCGCCATCGAGGCCGGCGTCCCCGTCCTCCCCCTCGCCCTCGACGGGACGGCCGACGCCCTTCCCAAGCACGGCTGGCGCTTCGGCTCCGCCGACGTGCGGCTCCACGTCTTCGACCCCGTCCCCACCACCGGCCTGGGCGTCGACGACGCCCCCGCCCTCCGCGAGCGGGTGCGGCAGGGGATCGTCGCCCAGATCGCCGCCTGGCGCGGCGTCGCGCCCGAGGCCGTGGACGGACTGCGGGGGGCCGGCGAAGATGCGACAAAGAGCACGGTGGCCGCGGCCCAGGACCGCCCGGCCGGTTGACCCCACCTCGCCCGAGCCCGTAGCTTTTGGTCTTGAGTGCGCGCGCGCTGCGCCCCTTGCCCGGTAGCTCAATTGGCAGAGCACCACACTCTGGATGTGGGGGTTGAAGGTTCGAGTCCTTCCCGGGCAGCCCTGGAGCCACCCGCCTGAACGGGTGGCTTTTTTGCTGGCCCGGATCGAGGACGCTCCGGAGGGCGCTGAGGACGGCCCTCCGAGGCCTGCGGGGCGGCTGGCGCGTCCGCTTGCTGATTTCGCGGCCGTTGCCGACCTTCCGGCCCATGACCCGGCCCCTCCTCGCCCTGTGCCTCGGCGTCCTCGCGGCCTGCGCCGGCGACGAGACGCCGCCCGACGCCCCTCCCCCCGACGAGGCCTTCGACGCCGTCGCCGCGGCCATCCCCTACCGGCTCGACCAGCCGGACGCGGCGTTCGCGCTCCCGGACGTGCTCCAGGAGGTCTCGGGCCTCACCCCCTTCGGCGACGACCGCCTCCTCGCCGTCCAGGACGAGGACGGCCTCCTCTACGTCCTCGACCGCGAGACCGGCGCCATCCTCGCCGAGGTCCCCTTCGCCGACAGCGGCGACTACGAGGGCGTCGAGGCCGTCGGCGACGCGGTGTGGGTGCTCGAGAGCGACGGCACGCTCTACGAGGTCGCGGGCCTGGCGGAGGGCCGCCCCGTCGCCGTCGTCCACGAAACCCCCGTGCCGGGCGGCTGCGACGCCGAGGGGCTCGGCCACGACCCCTCGGCCGGCCGCCTCCTGGTCGCGTGCAAGGACGAGCCGGGGCCGGAACTCCCGGACGCACGCGCGATTTACGCGTTCTCGCTGCAGACCCGGCAGCTCTCGGAGCGCCCCGCCTTCCTCCTCGACCGCACCCGCCTCGACGCCGACAGCCGCTCGTTCAAGCCCTCTGCCCTCGCCGTGCACCCCCGGACGGGCGACGTCTACGTGCTCTCGGCCGTCCGGCGGGCCCTCGCCGTCCTTCACCCGGACGGCACCCTCGCCGCCGCGCTCGCCCTACCGGCCCAACTCTACGTCCAGCCCGAGGCGCTCGCCTTCTTCCCCGACGGCACCCTCGTCATCGCCAGCGAAGGCGGTGGCGCCGCCGCCACCCTCCTCCGCTTCTCCGAGGTCACCCCATGAGCGTCCGTTCCTCCCTCGTCCTTGGAGCCCTCGCGCTCCTCGCCCTGGGCGGTTGCGCCACCACCCGCACCTACGTCGCCGCGGAGTACGAGCAGCCGGCGGCCGAGCCACCGGCCGCCGACCTCGCCTACGAGGTGTACCTCGTCGGCAACCTCGCCGACGGGGAGTCGGAGGCCCTCGCCCCGGCGCTCCACGCGCTCGAGCGGCAGCTCCAGCGCGCAGGCGAGAACAGCGCCGTCGTCTTCCTCGGCGACGTCACGCCAGCGGGCCTGCCCGAGGCGACGGCGGCGGGGTGGGCCGAGGCTGAGGCCCGGCTGAGCGCCCTGGCGGCCACCGTGGACGGTTACGACGGCCGCGTCTTCGTCGTCCCCGGCGACCGCGACTGGGCGCAGGGCGAGGACGGGGTCGAGCGGCTGGAGGACTACCTCGAGGCCCGCCTCGACCGCGGCGACGTCGTGGCGCCCGGCGACGCCCGCCCCGGCCCCCTCGTCCTCGACCTCACCGACGACCTCACGCTCGTCGCCCTCGACACCGCGTGGTGGCTCACCGGCGAGACCAAGCCCACCGGCGACGCCGCCAAGTTCGACGGCGACGAGGGCGACTACGAGGTGGAGAACGAGTACGAGGTCGTGCTCGCCCTCGAGGACGCCCTCCGCGACTTCGACGCCGACGAGGAGAACCTCCTCGTGGTGGGGCACCACCCCCTCAAGAGCAACGGCCCCTACGGCGGCCACTCAACGCTGGGGCAGCACCTCCTCCCGCCTGTGCTCGGCTCCGTCGTCCCGCTCTATCGGCAGTTCGTCGGGGGGGGGCAGGACCTCGCCAACCGCCGCTACCGCGCCATGCGCCAGGCCCTCGGCGAGGTGTTCCTCGCCCGCCACGGCGTGGTCTACGCCGCCGCCCACGAGCGGAGCCTCCAGCTCTTCCCCGTCGAGGAGTCCATCCGCCGGACGCAGCACTACCTCGTGAGCGGGTCCGTGGGCGAGGGCGCCCCCGTCGTCTCGGGGCGCGGCGCGGCCTTCGCCTCCTCGCGCCAGGGGTACATGCGGGTCCGCTACCACGAGAGCGGGGCCACCTGGCTCGACGTCTTCGCCATCGACGAGGCCACCGGCGAGGCGGAGGTCGCCCTCAGCACGCGCCTCCGCGCCGTCCCCCGCGAGAACGTCGACCCCGAGGTGCCCGAGGACCTCCCGCCGCCGCCGCCGGCCGACTCCACCGTCACGGAGGCCGTCAACCCGGACCTCGCCGCGGGCTCTTTCAAGCGGCTCTTCCTCGGCAGCGGCTACCGCGACGCGTGGACGACGCCGGTCGCGTTCCCCGTCCTCGACCTCACCGGCCTCCGGCCCGTCAAGCGCGGCGGCGGCATGCAGACGGTCTCGCTCCGCCTCGAACGAGAGGACGGGCAGCAGTACGTCCTCCGCCTCCTCAACAAGATCCCCGGCCGCACGCTGCCCGAGGACCTCCGCCGCTCCGTCATCGCCGACATCATCCAGGACCTCACGAGCGGCACCATCCCGTGGGGCGCCCTCGCCGCCGCCGAGCTCGCCGAGGCCGTCGGCCTCTACCACACCACCCCCCGCCTCGTCTACGTCCCCGACGACCCCCGCCTCGGCACCTACCGCGAGGACTTCGCCGGCCGCCTCGCCCTCTTCGAGATCCGGCCCGACGACGACATGAGCGACTACCCCCAGTTCGGGCGCGCCGAGGACGTCGTCTCCTACCCCGACATGATCGAGGAGATGGAGGACGACAACGACCACCGCATGGACCAGCGGTTCTTCCTCCGTAACCGCCTCCTCGACTGGCTCCTCTCCGACTGGGACCGCCACCCGGACCAGTGGCGCTTCGCGGCGTTCGAGCCCTACGAGCTCGACCCCTCCCTCGAAGGCGACGCCCGCACCGACGGGAAGGTCTACCGCCCCATCCCGCGCGACCGCGACTTCGCCTTCTACAGCATCGACGGCGTCATCCCCTTCGTCGCGCGGCAGTTCATGCCGAAGCTGCAGACCTTCGGCGGCGGCTACGGCAACCTCGCCGGCCTCACCACGAGCGGCATCCCCATTGACCGCCGCTTCACCGGCGCGCTCACGCGCGAGGACTGGCTCGCCGAGGCCGAGGACTTCCAGGCCAGCCTCACCGACGCGGAGATCGAGGCGGCCGTCCGCCTCTGGCCCGATCCGATCTACGACCTCTACGGCGAGCGGACCGTCCGCCTGCTCAAGGAGCGCCGCGCCGAGATCGTGGAGGTGGCCGGCGGCGTCTACGACCTCTACGCCGACATCGTGGACGTGGTGGGCTCGAACCGCCGCGAGCGCTTCGAGGTGACGCGGCTCGACGGCGGCGCCCTCGAGGTCGTCGTGTACGACTCCAACGAGGAGGGCGAGCGGAACGAGGTACTCTACCGCCGCACCCTCCGCCCCGACGAGACCGGCGAGGTGCGGATCTACGGCCTCGACGGCGGCGACTTCTTCTTCGTTCAGGGCGACGGCCCGGCCCGCATCCGCGTCCGCATCATCGGCGGGGCCGGCGAGGACACCTTCACCAACACGGCCCGCGGCGGAAGCGTGTTCTACTACGACACCGAGGAGGGCAACGAGATCGCCGAGCGGGGCCGCGCGCGCGTCCGGCTCTCCGACCGCGCGCTCAACAACCGCTACGACCCGCTCGACTTCAAGCACGGCGTCAACGCCGTCCTGCTCCGGCCGGGCTACAACCGCACCGACGGCTTCATCCTCGGCGCGGGCTACGTCATCAACCGGCCGAGCTTTCGCCGCTACCCCTGGGCAGCCGTCCACACCCTCACCGGGAGCTACGCCACCACCACGAGCGGCGTCCGCGGGCACTACGCCGGCCGCTTCTTCGACGTCCTCGGGCCCGACTGGGACACCACCCTCGACCTCGCCGCCTCGACGCCGCGCTACGTCCGCAACTTCTACGGGTTCGGCAACGAGACCACCGACCGGGACCAGCCGTCGGACTTCTTCCACGTGGACCTCTTGACAACCGAGGGCGAGGTCTCGCTGATCCGGCGCGTCGAGAGCCTCGTGCAGGGCCGCATCGGCGCGGGCGTGTCCTACGTGGACGTGGAGGAGGGCGACGAGGGCGACCCCCGGTTCATCGATCAGGCGGGGCTGCCGGCGTCGGCGTTCGAGGGCCAGCTCCACGCCCATCCGTTCGTCGAGCTCACGCTCCAGAACGTGGACGTCGAGGCCAATCCCCGCCAGGGCTTCCGCTGGACCGGCCGCGCCGCGCTCCACGCCGGCCTGAACGACCCCGCCGACACGTTCGGCGCGCTCTCGTCGGCGCTCGCGTTCTACGTCTCGCCCAGCCTCAGCCCCCAGCTCACGCTCACCGGCCGCCTCGGCGGCGGCCACAACGTCGGGGACTTCCCGTTCTTCGCGGCCCAGACGCTCGGCGGCGAGCGGACCGTGCGCGGGCTCGTCCGCCAGCGCTACAGCGGGCGGACCGTGCTCTACCAGAACGTCGAGGCCCGCCTCGCGCTCTTCGAGGCCTTCGCCTCGTTCATCCCGGCGACGGTGGGCGTCCTCGGCTTCGTCGACAACGGCCGCGTGTGGGCCGATGACGAGCCGGACGACGACGGCCTCTTCGAGGGGTGGCACCAGGGCTACGGCGGGGGCCTCTGGTTCGGCGTCCTCGACCGGTTCGTCCTCTCCGGCACCGCCGCCAGCGGCGACGACGGCGTCCTCGTCAACGTCGGCCTGCGTTTCCTATACTAGCCGTTCCCAGGGTCCACGCGGATCCACCCGCCCCCACGCCCATGCCCACCGAGAACGCCCCTGCGCCCGAGACCTCCGACGCGGCCCCCGCCAACGGCGCCGAGGCGGACGTGCCGGCGGCGACGAAGCCGGAGAAGGACCAAGAGGACCAGAAGAAGGAGAAGAAGAAGTTCTCCTCCAAGAAGGGCATCGAGACCATGTTCCGGACCTCGTACCGGACGAACATGGACCTCTCGAGCCTCGCCGACGCCAAGGCCAACATCATGATCTCGATCAACGGCCTCATCGTCTCGATCCTCCTCGCCTCGATCTCCCCCGGCATCGAGAAGAACGTGTGGCTGCGGTGGCCGACGGTGATCCTCCTCGTCGGCTGCCTGACCTCGCTTGTCTTCGCCGTGCTCGCGGCCCGGCCGCGCGTCCAGAGCAAGGCGGTCACGCTCGAGCAGGTCCGGCGTGGCGCGGCCAACCTCCTCTTCTTCGGCAACTTCGCCCACCTCTCCCGCGACGAGTTCATGGAGGGGATGAACGAGCTGATGATCGACAAGGCCGCCGTCTACGACAACATGGTGATGGACATCTACGGGCTGGGCCTGGTGCTCCAGAAGAAGTACCGGCTCCTCCGCGTCGCCTACACCGTGTTCATGGTCGGCCTCGTCGTCGGCGTCCTCGCCTTCATCATCGTGTTCCTCTTCATCGCGCCGGACGTGGGGAGCGTCACCACGACGACGCCGATCCCCATCGTCCCAGCCCCCTCCGGCGGCGCCCTCCCGTGACGCCGTGAAGACGCTCCTGCTCCTCCGCCACGCCAAGTCCGACTGGGACGCCGACTTCGAGACCGATCACGAGCGCCCCCTCAGCGCCCGCGGCCGGCGCGACGCCCCGCGGATGGGCCGGTTCCTCGCCGCCAACGGCCCGCTCCCGGACCTCTGCCTGACGTCCACGGCCGTCCGCGCCCGCACCACGCTCCGGCTCGCCCACGAGGCCGGCGGGTGGCCGGCCCCCATCGAGGAGACGCGCGACCTCTACCACGCCAACCCCCCGTCGGTCCTCCGCCTCCTGGAGGGCATCGACGACGACGTCGAGACGATCCTCCTCGCCGGGCACGAGCCGACGATGTCGTCGGTGGTCGAGGGCTTCACCGGCGGCCAGGTCCGGATGCCCACGGCCGCCCTCGCCTGCATCGACTTCGAGATCGACGAGTGGGAGGACGTCGACTGGGAGGACGGGACCCTCCGCTGGCTCGTCATCCCGAAGGCGCTCAAGAAGGCGTACGGGGGGTAGCGGGCCGGCACGGAGGGGCCTCTCGCGGCGCCCAGAGGCTTTAGCCTGCGCAGGAGCGACCGATACCCCGCGCGCCCGCCAGACCCGTCCTCCACATGCCCACCGACGACCAGCAGCGCCTCGAGGCGCTCAAGCGGTTCTTCGTCCTCGACCACACCGAGAGTGAGGACGTGATCGCGCGGCTCGTCCGTGTGGCGGCTCAGGTCTACGGCGTCGGCTACGCCGTCCTCACCCTCCGCGACGGCGAGGGCGAGCGGATCGCCGCCACCCACGGGTTCGACGGCGGGGCCGTCCCCCCGGACGCCGTCTTCTGCGAGCGCGACACCGGCCCAGCCATCCCCCTCACCGTCGCCGACGCATTGGACGACGAGCGGTTCGCGAAGAACCCGCTCGTGCACGGCTCGGAGGCCGCGCGGTTCTACGCCGGCGTCCCCCTCAAGAGCGCCGACGGCTTCACGCTCGGGACCCTCGCGATCCTCGACCCGACGGCGCAGGAGCTCAACGGCGAGGGGCTGGCCCTCCTCGTGGACCTCGGCGCCCTCGTCGAACCCGCCCTCACCCTCCAGCAGGTGCGGGAGGCCCAGGCCGAGGCCGAGCGGGGGCGGACCGCGGCCGAGCAGGCCCACGCGGAGGCCGAGGCGGCGCGTGAGCAGGCCGAAGACCGCATCGCCCAACTCCAGGCCCAGATCGAGGCGACCCGTGCCGAGCTCGAGATGACCCAAGCCGAGCGCGACGCGTCGCGCTCCGACGGAGACGCCCTACAGGCCGCTTTCGACGCCCTCCGCCGCGAGCACGGCGCCCTGCGGGACGGCCTCGGAGACCACGAGGCGTTGCTCGCCGAGCGGGCCGCGTTGGCCGACGAGCGAGATGCGCTGCTCGCCGAGCGCGAGCGGCTCACGGCGGCGCTCGACGAGGCCGAGGCGAAACGCGAGGCGGCCGCCGCCGAGCGCGACGAGGCCGCGATCGGTCGCCAGGCGGCGCAGGCCGCCGCGCAGGAGGCGACCAACGGCCACGAGGCCGCCCTGCGCGCGCTGCAGCAACGGGAGCGGCTCTCCGCCGCCGCCGCCGACGCCGCCGCCCTCCTCGCCGCGGACCCCGGGGCCCTCCATCAGGCCCTCGCACGCGTCGCCCCTGAGACCCGAGCCACCCGCGCCGCGCTCGTGGTGAAGGCGGAGGCCGGACCCGCGGTCGCGGCCGAGTGGCACGCCGAGGGGGTGCCCCCCCTCGCCCAGCCCGGCGAGCTCCTCGACGCCGACGCGCTCGACGCCTGGGCCGACGCCCACGGGGTCGAGCACCTCGAGGCGCTCCCGCTGCCGACCGGGCTGGTCCTCCTCGACACCGACGAGCCCTCCCCGCACGACGAGGCCGGCTTCCGCGCCGCCTTCGCGCCCCTCGCGCTCCATCGACGGTCGAGCGACGGGCGCGACCGCAACCGGCTCCTCGCCGGCGTCAGCCACGAGGTCCGCACCGCGCTCACCTCCATCCTCGGCTATGCCGAGGTGCTCGGCGAGGAGGCCGGCGAGGAGGCGCGCTCCATGGTCCAGCGCATCCTCGGCAGCAGCACCCGCCTCCTCCAAACCCTCGACACCGTCCTCGACATCGCGCGGCTGGAGGCCAGCGGCGGGCCCGACGCCATGGCCCCCGTCGACGTCGGCGCCCTCGTGGAGGCCGCGGCGGAGCCCTTCCGCGCCCACGCCGACGCCCGCGACCTCGCCTTCTTCGCGGCCGGCACCGAGCCCGGCACGCACGCCTGGGCCGACCCCGCGGCGCTCCACCGCGCCCTCGCCCACCTCCTCGCCAACGCCTTCACCTTCACCGACCAGGGCGGCGTCCGCCTCCGCGTCTACGCCGAAGACGGCGGGGTGGGCATCGAGGTGCAGGACACCGGCGTCGGGATCGCGCCCGAGTTCCTGCCCCACCTCTTCGACGAGTTCCGACGCGAAGACGCCGAGCGCGGGCGCGACGGGAAGGGCTCCGGCCTCGGCCTCGCCCTCACCAAACGGCTCGTGGACCTCATGGGAGGCGAGATCACCGTCACCAGCCTGAAGGGGCAGGGCAGCGTGTTCCGCATCCTCCTCCGCGCCGCCCCCGCGCCGGAGACCTCCGCGCCGGAGGCTGCCGGCGTCCCGGGCGGCGACGGCGCCGTGCACGCCGCCGTATAAGCCAGGCGGGAACCCCCGGCGCGCTCGCGCGAAAGGGGAGGACGCCCACGCCCGCATCATGCCTGACGCTCCCCCACCCGACGGCCGCCGCGACACCCCCGACGACACCGAGGCCGCCTCGCCGAACGCGGAGGCGGAAGACCACGCCGGCGGCTTCACGCTCGACCTCTCCTCCGGCACGACCGGGCGCCCGCCCGAGGGGTGGCGGCGCAAGCGGAAGCAGGCCAGCCCGATCCTCACGAAGATCGTGGACCTCACCGCACCGAAGCCTCCGCCCGAGGCCTCCCGACCCGCTCCGGCGCAGACGCCCCCGACCGAGGCGAAGTCCCCGCGCGGGAAGCGGCCGGAGCGCGCGCGCGGTGGCGGGCGGAAGCCCGGCGGCGCCACCCTCGCCGACCTCCTCGACGAGGAGACCCTCGCCCGCCTCCGCGGCGAGGAGTAGCCTCGGCCCCCTTTCTCGGGCGTCTCGGGAAGCGGGCCCGTCCGGGCGAGCCGCCTCCGCCCACCGCCGGTCCGGCCTGCGGCCCCCGCTCCGGACGCCACGGCACCCATCCCCCTCTCCCCGATGCCCCTCCCCTCCACGCTCCCTGGCGGCCTCGACATCGAGGCCGAAGGCACCGGCATCTCGGCGCCGCTCTCGCGCCACATCAACCTCCTCGGGGCCCTGCTCGGACGCGCCCTCCGCGAGCGCTACGGCGAGGACCTCTTCGGCCTCGTCGAGGCCCTCCGCGTCCGCTGCCGTGAGGGGCACCTGGAGGAGGCCGCCACGCTCG
>JAWWCA010000023.1:0-23398 GCA_033720695.1 Rubricoccaceae bacterium | reverse complement strand
GGTCCTCGACCGTGAGCGCGTTGACCTCGGGCGCGACCACCTTGGCGAGCGCGGCCACGAGCGTGGTGCTCTTGCCCGAGCCCGTCGGCCCCGTCAGGATCACCATGCCGTGGGGCTGGCTGATGGCCTTGTCGAACTGCTGGAGCGCACCTTCGAGGAGGCCGAGCTTCGAGAGGTCCGTGATCACCTTCCGGTCGTCGAGCACGCGGATGACGATGCTCTCGGCGCGGATGTCGGGGTTGGCCGTGGCGATGGGGAGGACCGAGACGCGGTAGCGGATGAGGGTGTCGTCGATGCGGCGCTGGATGAACCCGTCCTGGGCCATGTCGCGCTCGAACCGGTCGACGCCCCCGGCGGCGTCCTTGAGCACGGCGAGGAGCGCCTCCGGGTGCCCCTTCTCCTCGGTGTGCCAGTGCTGGAGGCGGCCGTCGAGGCGGAAGTGCACCTCGGTCTTCCGCCGGTGGTTGGGGAAGATGTGGATGTCGGAGGCGCCGAGCCGCACGGCCTCGACGAGGATGGCTTCGACGAGGTTGATCAGCGACGAGCGGGAGATCTCCGCCTCGAGGGCGTCCTCGTCCAGGAGCGTCTTCTCGCCGCTCTCGAACGTGACCCCGAGGTCGTAGTCCGAGCCCGTGTTCTCCTGGAGCCGCTCGAGGAACTCGTTCTTCCGGGGGAACGCCTCGTCGAGGACCCGCTTCACGACGGCGGCGGGGGCGAAGCACAGCTCGAACCGCTCCAGCTCCAGCGCGTGCATGGTGCGCTGGAGCTCAGGCCGCATCGGGTCCTCGGTGATGAAGACGAGCTTGAGGATGCCTGAGGGCTGATCCTGGGCGTAGGCGTAGGGCGCGACGCGGAGCTCGAGGAGCCGGTCGCGGTGCACCTCCGAGAACGACTCGAGGACCGTCTTGGCGAACTCTACCTCGGGCTCCCGCTCCTGCACTGGGGCGATCCGGAAGGCGTAGGTGACGGCGGCCTGCTCGAAGACGACATCGCGGTCCACCGAGTTGAGCTCGGCGAGCATCCGCCACAGCGGCACCTTGGTCTGCTGGATCCGCCGCTGCTCCTCGGCCTCGCGCACCTGCTCCACCCGGACCGCCCCCTTGCGGAGGAGCGCCTGGACCACGCGGTCCTGGACGTGAGCGAACGCGTGGCTCTGCGCCGCAGGGACGGTGACCGCCAGCGCCTCGCTCGCGCTCACCCCGTCGCCTTCGCTCCCCGAGGGGGCGGGGGGCGCCTCGCCCGCTGCGCCATCCCCTCCCGCCGTCTGCGTCGGCTCCTGGGGCTCGGGATCCGCGGGTCCTGGCGGGAGCGGGGGCGCGGCAGGGGCGCGGAAGAAGCGGCTGTTGGCCATGGGGCGATTCGGGTCAAGCGCGGGCGGGTCGGCGGATCAGCCGCCGCTGCTGGGCATGAGGTCGTTGGCCGACGGGCGGATGAGCGCGGTCTCGGCCGAGAGCACGGTGAGGAACGCCACCATCAGCCCGATGAACAGGCTCACGCCCGTCTGGATCGTCTGGAGGGCCACCTCCATCTTCAGCGTCGTCTCCTTCTCGTAGTAGTCCGCCATCTGCTGCGCGCTCTTCCGGACGTTGCCGGTCTCGGCGCCCGAGCGGTAGCGCGCCAGCGCCATCTGCGTGAACACGCCCGAGGCCTCCATGGCGCGCACGAGGTCGGTCCCCTTCGCCATCATCTGCGGCACCGTGATGCTCTTGATCTGGTGCTCCATGTAGGTGTTGCCGCAGGCCTCGGCCGCGATCTTGATCACCTCGATGTTGTCGCCGGAGCCGGAGTAGAGGATGGCGAAGACGCGGCTGAACACCTCGATGTTCAGCTTGTGGAGGAGCCCGCCCAGCACCGGGATCCGGATCATGTGCTTGTGGGCGAGGAACTTCCCGCGGGGCGTCCGGAGGAACGCCACGACGGCCCCGATGGAGACCGCCATGAAGAGGATGAGCCAGACCATGTTGCGGTCGAGCCACTCGCTCATGGCGATCGACATCGTGGTCAGGGGCGGGAGCTCGATGTTCTCGAAGTTGACGAACAGACCCGCCGTCTGGGGCACGATGTACCACACGTACCAGATGAACACGGCGATCGTGGCGAGGATCGTCACGGCCGGCATGATCATGGACGACTTCACGCTCTTCCGGAACTCGTCCTTCCGCTCGAGGAACCGAGCGGTGGCCTCGTAGATCTCGGCCATGTTGCCGCTCTGTGAGGCCACGCCGAGCATGTAGGCCGTGAACTTCCCGAGCTTTTCCTGGTGCTTCATGAAGGCGGCCTTCGCCTCCATCCCGCTCTTGAGGTCGGAGTTGATGTCGCGGATGACCTGCTTCAGGCTGTTCGACGAGATGTCGGCCACGAGGAGGTTGAGCACCTCCGCGAACGGCATCTTCTCCTTGAGGAGGTTCGCCGCCAGGCGGACGAACATGATGACGTCTCCGGTCGGCGGCTTCGACTGGAAGTTGAGCAGCTTCCGCTGGACCGACACCACCTCCATCCCCATCCGCTCCAGCGCCAGCCGGATCTCGTCGGCGGCGTAGGCCTTCTGCTCCCCCTTGATGAGCTTCCCCGTGGGATGCTTCACCTTGTACTGGAAGATCATCCGCTGGTCGAGCTGCCGCAGCTGGAAGCGGTGCTGCTCGGCCAGCGCGTTGACCTTCTTCTGGGCCGTCCGCTTGTTCGGCGCGTAGATGCTGCCCTGGATGGACTGCCCGGTGGCGGAGACGCCCTGGAATCGGAACTCGCTCATGGAGCCTGGCGGGGATCGAGGCGGGGGACGGGACGCGGCAGACCGGGCGCGCCCGGTCCGGCGGGGTATCGGCGACCGGCGTCGCGACTCAAGCGGCGCGCGGGCGCACCCGGGCGCCGCTAAAAGGCGAAGCTCCCGTCGAACCGGACGCGGCTCGAGTCGATCACGTACTCCCGCACGTAGACCCGGACGCCCACCTCGGGGTAGCGGTCGCTCGTGCCGGTCACCTCCACGGTGTTGGTGGTGGCGTCCGTGATCCGGAAGCGACCGCGGATGGTGGTGGAGTCGAGCGCGAGGAGCCCGAGCCCGTTCGTGGCGAGCGGCGCGTAGGACTGGTCGCCACCAGCGAACATGTCGTTCCGCGTCTTCCACGAGACCGCGTGCGTGGCGATGGCGAGGGACCGTTCGAGGAGGCCATCGGCCTCGTCCTGGCGGTAGCTCTTCTGCAGGATCTCGAAGCCGGCCATCACGGCGAGGCCCACGAGGACGATGCCGATGACGAGGAGGAGGAGCTGTTGCTGTCCCATGGTTGAAGCGGAACGGGTTGGGGTAGGAATGGGCCTCTGACGGCGGTACCCTCTGCCGGTTAGAGCCCGTGCGGGTGCGCCCCCTCAAACGGCAAGGACGCTGCCAACCGAGCCCCTCGCCCGGGCTCCGTCGTTTACCGGCCCATCATGCACCACTGACATCCCTAGGAGGCGGGGAAAGCGCGTCAGTTTGCCCACAGGGCCGACGCTGCTCCCTCTGCACCGGAGGTGCGCCTACGCCCCGCGCCCCGGCACCGGAGGTGCGCCCTCGACCGAACAGCGCTCAGGTGAGGGGCACCGGAGCCCCGGACGACCTCTCGCCCCGGGCGCAGCCGCCTTGGCCTCCATGGCCTTGGCCTCCGTGCTGCGACGCGTGCTACGGAGGGCCTAAACGAGACGGCACCCCCGCCGAGCACGAGGCCCGACGAGGGTGCCGCCAAGGTGACGCAGCCGTGAGGGCTGCGACGCGAGGGCGTGCCTTAGAAGGTGCAGGCAGCCGTCGCGACCGTCGTGGCGATGTCCTCAGGGGCGGTGCCGCTGACGACCGCCGTGACGGTGTTGTCGAAGCCGGCCTGCTCGTCGCACGCGTCGATGGTGACGCCACCGGCGGTGATGTTGCTGAGCTGGAAGCGGCCGTTGAGGTTCTGGTACACGCCGGCAGCGGCGGTGTAGCCGATGTCGTCGAAGTCGAGCGAGGAGAAGTCGCCCTCACCGCCACCGAAGGCGGACGGCTTGAGGACCCACGCCTGCGCGTCGCTGGCGATGCGGACGGCGTCGTTGACGAGCGCGTCGGCGTTGGACTTCTTCTGGTTCTCCCCGAAGGCCTGGATGCCGACGACGACGGCGAGGCCGACGATCACGATGCCGAGGACGAGGAGAAGGAGCTGCTGCTGACCCATGGATATACCTCCTGGTAGGGTTTGGGTGGTTGGGGTCGCCGGGAGCGCCCCGAGGTTGGGGTTGTTGAGTCGCTCCCGCGCAACCGACTGAGGGGAGAACGGGAGCCGCGTGTCGGCCCGAGGGCCGGCCGGCCTTACGGGGCCGTGCGGGTTCGGCCGGTCCTTTAGCATCCGCCGTGCCTCTCCAGGGCTCCCCCCCCGGTCGGGGGCGCGATTCGACCCTCTCCCCGCCTCTATTCCGCCCTCGTGCGCTCGATCGTCGCGGTTCCGTTCCGCCGAGCGAGACGTGAACGCCTCTCCGCCACGAGGGGTGGGTCGTGGGCTCAGTGGCGCACCTGGTTCGTTTCGTAACCCGGCGGGCTCCATCCTTCCGAGGAGGGCTGCACCGGCGCCGCTGCCCGGCGGACCCGAGCAGGAACCATCGAGCGGTTCGGCCGTGACTGCCCCACGGCCCTGCCGCCCCTTCCACCCTCTCCCCTCTCCCATGGCTCAAGACTCCAACTCCCCATCCGACGCCCGGCGTGCGACCGACGCCGCCCGCGCGAAGGCGAATGAGGCCCTCCACGAGGTCAAGCTGGCCGGCAACCAGCTCGTCGACAAGGTGCGTGAGCTGATCGAGGAAGGCAACGTCCGGCGCATCGTGATCAAGAAGGACGACCGCGTCCTCTTCGAGCTCCCGCTCACGGTGGGCGTGGGCGCCGGCGCCGCCGCCGTGCTCGTCTCCCCCGTGCTCGCCGCGCTCGGCGCGGTCGCCGCCCTCGTCACCGACATCACCCTCCTCGTCGAGCGCGAAGAGGGGACCGGTGCCGGCGCCACCGAGGACGGCTCGGAGAAGACGGTGGGGCGCACCCCGAGCAGCGGGGACGGCTGAGTCCAGATCACGACGCGCCTGCCGAGGGCGCGTCCCCCTCTTCCGCGGGGCCAACCTCTCTAGGAGGGTGGCCCTGCTTTGCGCTCGGCCCTCGGGCGTATGCGGCCTCAACCCCGCCGACGCCCCGGGCTCGGCGGCCCCCCTCGCACGATGTCTCCTTCCGATGCCGACCTTCAAGGCTACCTCGACGCGCTCGTCGCGCGGTACGAACGCCGGGCCTTCATCGCGGAGGACCCCATCGCGCTCCCCCACGCCTTCGACGCCCCCGAGGACCAGGAGGTGATCGGGCTGTGGGCGGCCCTCCTCGCCTGGGGCCGGCGCTCGGTCCTGCTGAAGAAGCTCTCCGAGCTCGTCGAGCGCATGGGCCACCGTCCACATCGGTTCGTCCGGGACTTCCGCCCGGCCCACGCCGACCGCCTCGCCGGGTTCAAGCACCGCACGTTCCAGCCGGCCGACGCCGTCGGGCTCACGCTCGCGATGCAGGCCGCGCTCGATGCCTACGGCTCCCTGGGCCGGCTGTTCGCGGCGCACCTGCCGCCCGACGCGCCGCACATCGGCCCGGCCCTCCAGGGCTTCTCGGACACCCTCCTCACGGTCGGCCCAGGGGCCCCCCGCACCAAGCACCTCGCGCGCCCGTCCACCGGCAGCGCCTGCAAGCGGCTCGCGATGTACGCCCGGTGGATGGTGCGGCCTGGGCCCGTTGACCTCGGCCTCTGGCCGGACGTCTCCCCGGCCCTCCTCGTCCTCCCGCTCGACGTCCACACCAGCCGGCAGGCGCGTCGCCTCGGCCTCCTGCGCCGTCGGCAGGACGACTGGCGCGCCGTCCTCGAGCTCACCGAGCACCTCCGTCGGCTCTCCCCCGACGACCCCGCCCGCTACGACTTCGCGCTGTTCGGGCTCGGCGCCTACGGCGGTGAGGCCCTCGATGCGTGACGGGAGGCGGCTCCTCCCGCTCGCTCAAACCTCGTCTCCTACCCCGCGGTACGACCGCCGGTGGTAGAGGAGCGGGTCGCCGTCGCGCCCGGGGAGGACCTCCACCACCGACCCCACGAAGATGGAGTGGTCGCCGACGGCGAAGCGGGACTCGGAGCGGCAGATGAGGACGCCGAGCATGTCGTCGAGGATCGGGGGGTGCCCGCCGGTGGAGCGACGGTGCGCGAAGGGCGCGAACTGCTCCTCGCCGGTGAGATGCGGGAGGGCGAAGTGCGACGCGAGCTCGGCGTGCTCGGCCGCGAGAAAGTGAACCGCGAAGCGCTCGGACTGCGTGAGCGCATCGTGAGCCCGCGTCTTCCGGGTCACGTTGAACGAGATGAGGGGCGGAGCGAGCGAGACGCTCACGAACGAGCCGATCGTGGCGCCGCGCGGGGCCCCTTCCGCTTCGGCCGTCACCACCACGACGGGCGTGGCGATCCGGCGCATGGCCTGCCGCAGCGCCTCCCCATCGACGGGCACCTCAACGACCGCGGGCTCCTCCGTCTCCTCCCCCGGGAGGTCGATGGGAGCGGGGTCCGGCGCTGGCTTGGAAGACACGTCGAGCGGGGGGGTGGGTGCGCGAAGAGGGCGGAGGACGGCGGCGAGGGCCCCTCGTCAGCCGGTCAGGAGAACACGTCGCGGACGCGGCTAAAGAACGACTTGCCGCGGCCCGGATCGGGTTTGGGCTGGAAGGCGTCCGCGTCGCGGAGGTCTTCGAGGAGGGCCCGCTGCCGGGCGTCGAGGCCTTGGGGCGTCCAGACGTGGACGCGGACGAGCTGGTCGCCGCGGCGGGAGCCGCCGCCGAGCTCGGGGATGCCGCGCCCGCGCATGCGGAGGAGCCGCCCGCTCTGGATGCCGGCGTCGATCTGGAGCTTCGCGCGACCGCGCAGCGTGGGCACCTCCACCTCCGTGCCGAGGGCGGCATCGGGGAAGGAGAGGTGGAGGTCGTAGTAGACGTCGAGCCCGTCCCGGGTGAAGTGCTCGTGCGGGGTCTCCTGGATCTCGACGCGGAGCGCGCCCGCGGGGCCCCCGCGCTGGCCCGCGTTCCCGGCCCCGCGGATCTGGAGGTAGTGCCCCTGCCCCACCCCGGCGGGCACCTCGACCGCGATCGTCTCCTCCCCCTTCACGCGGCCCTCGCCGTCGCAGGCGGAGCACTTCTCGGTGATCACGCGGCCCTCGCCCTCACACGTCGGGCACGGCTGGACATTGATGAACTGGCCGAAGAAGGAGTTGGAGACCTGCCGGAACTCCCCGCTCCCGTTGCAGGTGGGGCACGTCTGGAAACCCTCGAGGCCATCGGCGGCGCCGGTCCCCGTGCACGGCTCGCAGGCGACGTACTTCCGGACCTTCAACTGGCGCTCGACGCCCTCGGCGATCTCTTCGAGCGTGAGGTCGAGGCGAACGCGGAGGTCGGAGCCGGGCCGGCCGTGACCGCGTCGCCGCGCGCGCGCGCGGCCGAAGACGTCGTCGTAGCCGCCGGCCGCGCCGCCGCCGAAGATGTCGGAGAACGCGGAGAAGATGTCGGAGATGTCACGGAAGCCGGCGTCACCGCCAGGGCCGTTGGCCCCGCCGCGCACGCCCGCGTGCCCGAATCGGTCGTAGCGGGCCCGCTTGGCGGCGTCGGAGAGCACCTCGTAGGCCTCGGCGGCCTCCTTGAAACGCGCCTCGGCCTCGGCGTCGCCCGGGTTGCGGTCCGGGTGATACGCCATGGCCATCTTACGGTAGGCCCGCTTGATCTCGTCGGCCGTCGCCGTGCGGGGCACGTCCAGCACGTCGTAGTAGTCCCGCATTGCGGTGTCGGTGGTCATGGCGCGGTCGTCTCCTCAGGAGGTTGGGGGACGGGCACGCGAAGCGTTCGGCGTCGGAATCTACGCCGTCGGGCCGGCGTGCCCTGGGGGGCGTGAGGTACGCGAGGGGGGGACGGGGGTTACGGCAGCGCCAGCGCTACTGCGCCACCACCACCTGCGCGTGGCGGAGGACGCGGTCGCCCAGGCGGTAGCCGGGCTGGATCTCGGCAATTACCGTGCCCGAGGGGGTCCCGGGGTCCGGCGCCGGCTGCTGCATGAGCGCGTCGTGGAGCGCCTCGTCGAACGGCTCGCCCACGGCCGGGAGCACCTCGACGCCGAGGCGTCCGAGGGTGTCGGTGAACTTCTTGTAGACGAGCTCGACGCCCTCGTGGAGGGCGTTGTAGGCGGGCCCGGGCGAGGCGCCCGCTTGGCGGGCCACATCCTCGGCGGCCTCGAGGGCGCGGCGGAGGTCGTCGTAGACGTCGAGCACGGCGAGCACGGCGTCCTCGCGGCCCCGAGCGGCGGCCGAGGCGAGGTCCTGCGCGGTCCGGCGCCGGTAGTTCTGAAACTCGGCGGCGCGGCGGAGCACCTGCTCGTTCAGTGCCTTCACCTCGGCCCGGAGCCGAGCCACCTCGTCCGCTTCGCCGTCGGCCGCGAGGGCGACGTCGGCCGCCTCGGGCTGCGGGGCCCCCGGCGGCGTGGCGGGGGGCTGCTGGGGGGTCGCGTCCGGGGAATGCTGCTTCGACATGGGGCGTGGATGTGGGTCGAGTCCTGCGCCCGGATTCCGGCCGGTGCGCGCGGTCAGAAACTAGCGATGCATCGCCGGTCGCCTGGGCACCTTACGGGGATCCGAGGAGGACACGGCGTGAATCTTCGAGCGCCGGCGGCTCACGCGTCGCCGACGCGGCTGAGCATGGCGGCGACGTGCTCGACGAGCGCGATCGCGCGGGCGTAGTCCATCCGCGTCGGCCCGATGACGCCGACGATGCCGCGCGTGCTGCCGACGCGGTACTGCGCCTTCACGACGGAGTAGGGGCTGCCCTCGGCCCCCAGGTGGCCCCCGTCGATTTCGCCGCCGATCAGGACGACGGCGCGCTCCGGATGCTCCGGGTCGAAGGCCGCCGGCCGCTCCAGGAGGTGCACCACGACCTCGTCGCTCTCGATGAGCTCGACGACGTGCTGGACCTCCTCGGGGGCCTGGAACTCGGGTTGCCCGACGAGGTGCTGCGCGCCGCCGAGGGCGGCCCGCCCGGCCTCCTCAGCCTCGCTGAACAGGACGGGGGCGTCGCGGAGGACGAGGCGGACGACCCCGGTGCGGTCGTGGTCCCCGAGGTCCTCGATCCGCTCGGCGCCGGTCCGACGGATCTCCTCCAGGGTCAGCCCGGCGAGGCGCTCGTTGAGCCGCTGCACGATGGCGTCGAGGGCCTGCTCCGGCACCTCGCCGTCGAGTTCGGCGATGACGGTGCGGGCCAGGCCGCCCCGCACGGCGAGCACCACCATCACGCGCGTGGACGAGAGCGGGACGATGTCGAGCCGCTCGAGCGTGCCCGTCGAGAGGCGGGGCGAGAGGACGACGCCGAGGAGGTGGGTGAGGCGGCCGAGGAGCCGGCTCGTCTCGCGCGCGACGGCGCCGAGGTCGCCGAGGCGGCGCTCCACGCCCTGCCGGAGGAGGCGGGCCTCGGCCGGCGTGAGCCCCGCCACGTCCATGAGTTCGTCGACGTAGGCGCGGTACCCACGCTCGGTCGGCACGCGGCCGGCGGAGGTGTGGGGGTGGTCGAGGTAGCCTCGCGCCTCCAGCCCACTCATGGTGCTGCGGATGGAGGCGCTGGAGAGGGCGAGGTCCCCCTCCTCGGCGAGCGCCTTCGACCCGACGGGCGCCGCTGTCTGGACGAACCGCTGCACGACGTGGCGGAGGATCTCCCGCTCGCGCGGGGACAGCGAGCCCGCCGCGGGCGCACGCGGACGTCGGCTTGTAGGGTCGTGTGCAGAGCGATCCATCGGGTACGTGCCGTCGGGGTCCAGGCAAGGAGGTCCGGGCGGGGGGCGCGCGCCCGTGGCGCCGGGGCTCTCCAACGAGGCACCCGCCCCTCGGTTCTAACCCCTCGATGCAGGCGCTCGGTTTTACGGATTTTCGACACGGCTGCACCCCGTTTCGAGTCCGCACATCGTCCAGACATCCCGCCAAACCCGCCCCAGATCACACCTCCTGCCCATGCATGCCCCTCCGTATCTTGTCGAGCCGCGCCGCCGACACATTCCAGGCGGGCGGCCTCCATTGCTTCTCGGTCCCTCGGTCACGCCGTTGCCTCCCCCCTCCCCTCCAGCCCTGCCGGCCCTCCATGCCACCACCGTCCTCGGCGTCCTCCACAACGGGACGGTGGCCCTCGGCTCCGATGGCCAGGCCACGATGAAGGACACCGTGCTGAAGCACCGCGCCCGGAAGGTCCGCGCCCTCCACGACGGCAAGATCCTCGCCGGCTTCGCGGGGGCGACGGCCGACGCCTTCACGCTCTTCGAGCGGTTCGAGGCCAAGCTCCAGAGCTACGGCGGCAACGTCACGCGGGCCGCCGTCGAGCTGGCGAAGGACTGGCGGACGGACCGCTTCCTCCGGCGCCTCGAAGCGCTCCTCGCCGTCGCCAGCCCCGAGCGGCTCCTCCTCATCTCGGGCACGGGCGACGTCATCGAGCCCGACGACGACGTGCTCGCCATCGGCTCCGGCGCGCCCTACGCCCTCGCCGCCGCCCGCGCCATGCTCAAGCACAGCCCGCAGCTCTCGGCCCACGACATCGTCGAGGAAGGGCTCGGCATCGCCGCGGACATCTGCATCTATACCAACCACCACACCACCGTTCTCGAACTCGACGCCGCCCCCACCCCGGTCGAGGACGGAGCGCCCACCACGTAGCCCCTCCCACCATGTCTGACGCTCCCCAGCCGCCGGCCACGCACACGGCCGCCGTGCTCATCGATTACCAGAACCTCTACCACTTCCTGAAGAACCGGCTCCAGAGCCCCGCGCAGCCCGGCGACACCGCCGCCGAGATGATCGAGGCCCTCCGCGACCACCTCGCCGACGACGGCGCCCGCATCGCCCGCGGCTTCGCCTACGCCGACTTCGGCGGCCTCGACGAGCACATCCGCCACACCCAGCGCGCGCTCTACCTCCACGGCATCCAGCCGTTCTACGTCCCGAGCACGATGCACCGGAACACGAGCGACCTCCAGCTCGCCCTCGACGCCGTGGCCCTGTGCGGCACCGAGACCGAGGTCGACACCGTCGTCCTCTTCTCCGGCGACCGCGACTACGTCCCCGTGGTGCAGGCGCTCCAGGCCGCCGGCCGCCGCGTCGTCATGGTTTCCTTCCGCGACCACCTCTCGGCCCACCTCCTCGAGAACACCGCCTCGGGCTACTTCCTCGACGCCGCCGAGCTGATGAGCGACGAGGCCCACGAGCACTTCCGCGACGAGGAGGAGGCCCCCTCCCCCGAGATGCGGACGGAGTTCAACGAGGTCAAGGAGCTCCCCTACGACATTGACATCGAGGCGCTCGAGGTCATCGAGCGCTACTTCGGCCAGTACGAGGAGGTCTACCTCACGCCGCTCCTCCGCAAGCTCTCCGAGGAGCTCGGCGACATCGAGGGCCACGACCCGAAGTCGATGATCGGCGACCTCGAGGACTGCGGCGCCGTCCGCCTCGAGCGCCGCCGCGGCATGCCCTATGACTACACCGTCCTCCTCGTCAACCGCGAGCACCCGGCCGTGATCGAGGTCAAGGAGGACCTCGGCGGCGACACCTACGGCGGCGACGGCTTCGACGCCACCGACTTCGACGCCGGCTACGACGACGACGACGACGTGGACACCGACGCCGAGAGCGAGGCGGGCGAGGAGACCGAGGACGAGCCGTCCTGACGCCGCCGGGGCACGAATCCTCCCGCGCCCCCGACCGTACCTGCCCCGACCCGCGCCCGGCCCCGAGCGGCCGGGCGCTCCCATCTCCGGCGGCGCCCGCCGCCCGTGACGACCGACCCCGCGATGACCGAGTCCACCACCCTCCCCCCCCCGTCCGCCGAGCCCTCTGCCGAGGAAGCGCCCACGGCCGACCGCCTCGAAGACCTCACACCCCGTCAGATCGTCGCCGCCCTCGACCGCTACGTCATCGGGCAGAAGGAGGCGAAGAAGAGCGTGGCGATCGCGCTCCGCAACCGCTGGCGCCGCCTCCACGCCCCCGAGGAGATCCGCGACGAGATCATCCCGAACAACATCATCATGATCGGGCCCACAGGTGTGGGCAAGACCGAGATCGCCCGCCGCCTCGCCCGCCTCGCCGGCGCGCCCTTCATCAAGGTCGAGGCCACGAAGTTCACCGAGGTCGGCTACGTCGGTCGCGACGTCGAGAGCATGATCCGCGACCTCGTGGACCTCGCGGTGACGCAGGAGAAGGAGGCGCAGGCCGAGCGCGTCCGCGAGCAGGCCGCCGCCCGTGCCGAGGAGCGCATGCTCGACGTGCTCCTCCCACCCGACAAGCCGAAGCGCCCGGCCGTCGGCCCCGGCTTCCCGATCCCGCAGCCCGCCCCCGCTGCGCCCGCACCGACGCAGGAGGAGGAGGACCTCAAGAGCCGCACGCGCGAGCGCTTCCGCACCATGCTCCGCGAGGGCGAGCTCGACGACCGCGAGGTCGAGGTCGACGTGAGCGTGGACAAGACGCCCACGCTCCAGATGTTCGGGCCGATGGGGCTCGAGGAGATGGGGATCAACCTCCAAGACATGCTCGGCGGGCTGGGCGGCAAGCAGCGCAAGAAGCGCCGCGTCCCGGTGAAGGAGGCGCTGGAGCTGCTCACCGAGGAGGAGGCCCAGAAGCTGATCGACACCGAGGCCGCCCGCGCCGAGGCCGTCCGCCGCGTCGAGCAGTCGGGCATCGTGTTCATCGACGAGATCGACAAGGTGGCCGGGCGCCACAGCGGGAATGCCGGCGGCGGTCCCGACGTCTCGCGCGAGGGCGTCCAGCGCGACCTCCTCCCCATCGTCGAGGGCTCGACCGTGATGACGAAGTACGGCGCCGTCAAGACCGACCACGTCCTGTTCATCGCCTCCGGCGCGTTCCACGTCTCGAAGCCGTCCGACCTCATCCCCGAGCTCCAGGGCCGCTTCCCCATCCGCGTCGAGCTCCGGTCGCTCACCGAGGACGACTTCGTCGCGATCCTGACGCAGCCGAAGAACGCGCTCCTCAAGCAGTACCAGGCGCTGTTCCAGTCGGAGGGCGTCGCCGTCGCGTTCACCGACGAGGCCGTGCGAGAGATCGCGCGGATCGCGGCCGAGGTCAACGGCGAGGTCGAGAACATCGGCGCCCGCCGCCTCCACACGATCCTGACGACGCTCCTCGAAGAGACCCTCTTCGACCTCCCCGACGGCCTCGACGCCGACCGGGTGACGGTGGACGGCGAGTACGTCCGCGAGCGCCTCGGCACGATCGCGCAGAACCGCGACCTCAGCCAGTACATCCTCTGAGGCGGCGCCCCCGATGCACCGCCGGCTGGTCGAGCGGCTCTACGACGCGCGGGCGCTGACGCTGCGCGCGGCGGCGCCCGCGCTGGCGCTGCGGCGGCGGCGCTACCGGGGCGCGCCGGTCGTGCGCTACGCGCCGATGCCGGAGGCGCAGCCCCGCCCGCTCGAAGGCTACCCGGACCGCCTCTGGGCGCCCGAGGGTGCGACGGTCACGTTCCACCTCCGGTCGCCCTACGCCGAGAACCGCCTCGTCGTCCAGCGCGTGACGGGGCCCGGGACGTACGAGCCTGTCGCCTCCCTGCCCTTCGGGCGGACGGAGCAGCCGCTCCCGCCCGGCGCCCCCGCGACCGGCTGCGGCTGGGCGCCCACGCTCCGCCTCCCCCTCGACGAGCGCTTCCGCACCGGCTACCACCGCGCCGTCGTCGCGTCCGACGAGGCGAGCGCGGACGCCATCGAGGGCTCGGCCATCTCCTTCCTCGTGGGTCCTGTGCGGCCCCGAAGCCGCGTGGCGGTGATCGCGCCGACGGCGACATGGCTGGCCTACAACCCCTGGGGCGGGCGGTCGCTCTACCACAACGAGCAGGCCACCGAGACGACCTACTTCGCCTCGGCGGCCCGGCCCAACCCGGCCCTCGGCTGGGCGCCCGACCGCCACATCCACGCCATCCGCGTCGAGGCCCATGGCTTCAACTGGCTCGACGGCGAGGTCGGCGCCGACCTCTACCCGGACTGGGCGCTGGAGACGCCCGACGTCCTCGCGCCCTACCGCCTCCTCGTCCTCCTTTACCACGCGGAGTACGTCTCCGATGCCATGCACCGCAGCCTCCGCCAGCTTGTGGACCGCGGACGCTCGCTCCTCGCCCTCGGCGGCAACCAGGTGTATTGGCGCATCCGGTGGCTCGACGACCGGGCCGGCATCGAGTGCCGGAAGGACGCGACGGCGTTCGCGACGGGGCCGGGGCGGGGCGGGCTGTGGCGCCATACGGCCCATCCCGAGGACCGCCTCCTCGGCGTCCGCTTCACCGACCCCGGCACGGGCACCTACGCGCCTTACCGCGTCGCCGACGCCGGGCACTGGCTCTACGACGGCCTGGACGTGGCCGAGGGCGACCTCTTCGGGCACACGGGCGTCACGCCGTTCCCCCTCTGCGGCGACGAGACCGACGCGCCGACGGCCCTCTCGGGGCTCGGCGCCGAGGTCGTCGCCCGCGGCCTCAACCGCGCCGCGGCCGTGGACGGCGACTACACCGTGTGGCAATCCGGCGACCCGGCGTGGGACGGGACGGCCGGCGGCGCCATCGCCCTCACGCCACGCTCGGACCGCCATGCCGTCCTCGCGACCGGCGCCATCCACAGCGCCTCCGGGCTAGGCGTGGACCGCGTGTTCACCGGCCTCCTCCGCAACTTCCTCCAGCGCTACGCCTCGTACCCGTAGGCGTGCAGAACCGGCGCCACGAGGGCCTCGACGGCGGCGTGAGACGCGACGGGGAGGTCGCGGCGCCAGCGGCGGGCGTGGGATCGGCCGAGGTCGGTGGCGAGGAGGGCGTCGTCCCAGTCGATCCCCCAGAACTCGCAGATCCCCTCCAGCACCCCGCGCGGGTCGGCCACGAGGTCTTCGAGGCGCACGTCGTGGACGGCCTCGGCCGGCACGCGCGCCCGCACGGCTTCCCACCGCGCCATCACGTCGCGGTAGATCTCGGCGGCGTGGACGGGGTCGCTCGGCGCCCACCGCTGCCGGGTGTACGAGGCCACGACGTCGCGCGGGTCGCGGACGATGTGGACGAGGCGGGCGTGGGGCACGAGGCGACGGAGGGTGTCGAGGTGGAGGATGCTCCACGTCTCCTTTTCGAGGAAGACCGGCCGCCCGGCGTGCCGGCACGTGTCGGCGGCGACGGCCTGCCAAAAGGTGCCGAGGGCGTCGGCGAGGGCGTCGGGCCCCCAGGGCGCGTGGTAGCGCATCCGCGCGGCCGACCCGGCCGGAAGCCCGACCCACGTCCCGTCGTAGGCGAAGCCGGTCAGCCGCGCCTCCAGCGCCGCGACGTGGTCGAGGAAGGGGGGGCAGACATCGCAGGCGCGGAGGCCGAGGTAGCGGCGCTCCAGCTTCCGGGGCGCGCGGGGCGCGAGGCGGGCGAGCAGCCGCCACGCCTTCCGCACGGGCGGGTCGGCAGCGGCGCGTCGGAGGAGGTCGAGGAGGCGGCGGACGCGGAGGTCGTAGGCGAAGGGCGTCCACCCGCTGTCGGCGTCGCGGAGGACGTCGGCGAGACCGTCGGGGTCGGTGGGGAAGCGGAGCTCGGGGAAGGCCGCCACGGCGGGGTGCCGCGCGAACACGTCGTAGAGGATCGTGGTGCCGCTGCGGCCGCTACCTCCGATGAGGCAGAACGGGGGCGGATCGGGGGGCATCGGGGCGAGGCGGGGCCGGGGTTACCTTCCGCCGCAAGCTAGCGCCGCCGCCCCTGTCCCCCCGCCTCCTCGCCCCCGACGACCCCGCCTACGCCCGGCTGTGGACGGCCAGCCCGCAGCGGACCGTCTTCGCGCACCCCGCCGCCGTCCGCGCCCTCGCCGACGCCTTCGGGCTGACGGCCTGCGTCGCCGCCGTCGGGGAGGGCGACGACCTCGCGGCGGCCGTGCCCGTCTTCGAGAAGACGCGGGGGCCGGTTCGGGTGGCGGCTCTCCCGCCCCTCGCGCCCGTCGTCTCGCCACTCCTGGCCGAGCCACTCGCCGAGCCCCTCGTCCACGCCCGCCGCTCGCCGCTCGACGCCCTCCTCCTCTTCCTCGCCGAGCGCTACGCGCAGGCCTCCCTCCTCCTCCACCCGTCGCTCGGCGACCTCCGCCCGCTCGTGTGGGGCGGCTGGACCGTGACCCCGCGCTACACCTACCTCCTCGACCTCGCCGCGACCGACGGTCTCGCCGGGTGGTCGGCCTCGGCGCGGCGGCGGGCCCGGGGGTCGGGCGACGACTACCGGATCGAGGAGGACGACCGGCTCGCGGAGGCGGCCGTCGCGCTGATGGAGCAGAGCTACGCGCGCCACGGCGAGGCCCTCGGCCTGGACGGCGACGCCGTCCGCCGCCTCGCCCGCCGGTTCTGCATCGACGGCCTCGCGCGGACGATGGCCGCACGGTCGAGCGAGACCGGCGCGGTCGAGGCCGCCGTCGTCCTCGCCCACGACGGGCGGACGGCCCACTACTGGATCGCCGGGAGCCGGCCGGGCCCAGCCATGACCGTCCTCCTGGCCGCGCTCCTCCCCCGCCTCCGCGCCGACGGCTTCCTCTCCTTCGACTTCGTCGGGGCGAATACGCCGTCGATCGCCGAGTTCAAGCGGCGGTTCGGCCCCCGGCTCGTGCTCGCCCCCCGCGCCGTCCACCGGCGCCCAGCCCTCCGCCTCCTCCACGCCCTCCGCGGCACCTGACCCCGTCATGGACTGGCAGACGTTCTGGGACCGCCTCGGCGAGACGCCGGACGCCCACCAGCAGGTGGGCCGCCGCGCCGACGCCCCCGTCTCCGACGAGCTCCTCGACCGCATCGCCGACGACGTGGCGGCGAAGCTCGACCTCCGCGCCGAGCACACGCTCCTCGACGTGTGCTGCGGCAACGGGCTCCTGACCGAGCGCCTCGCCGCCCGCTGCGCCCGCGTCACTGGCGCCGACTTCTCGCCCGTCCAGATCGCCGAGGCCCGGAAGCGCGACGTCCCCAACGCCACGTTCGTCGTGGCCGACGCCCTCCGCCTCGGCGACACCGTGGACGAGCCGTTCGACCGCGTCGTGTGCTACTTCTCGTTCCAGTACTTCGACACCTACCGGAAGGGCGAGCAGGCCCTGCGCGAGATGGCCAACCGCCTCGCCCCCGGCGGCGTGCTCCTCCTCGGCGACGTCCCGGACCGCGCCCGCTGGGGCGCTTTCTACACCACACCCCGGTCCCGCCTCCGCGCCCGCCTCGCCACCCTCCGCGGCACCAACCCCATGGGCAAGTTCTGGAGCCGACGTGAGCTCGACCGCCTGGGGCGCGGGCTGGGCCTGCGAGGGACCCCGCTCTCCCAGCCCGACGACTTCCTCTACGCTCACTACCGGTTCGACTACCGGTTCGACCGAGAAGGCGGATGAGCCGTACGGCACCCCCCGCCGTCGTCGCAGACGGGGGCCGGCCGCCGCTCGCCGTTCCCCTCGCTCTCGTCGTGGCTCACTTCTGGGTCCGAGGCCTCGGCTACGGCAGCAGCGACCAGGACGAGATGCTCCCCCAGGTGCTGCACCGCCTGGACCCAGCCCTGTATGCGCGGGACTGGTTCATCGAGAGCCAGGCCGGGGCGGTGACGGTGCGGACGGCGTTCGTGGAGGGGCTCGCCGCGGCGGCCCGCGTGGTGCCGCTGGAGGCCGCGGCGACGGCGGGGCACGTGCTCGTGCTGTTCGCCGTGGCCTGGGGGGCGTATCGCCTCGCGTATTCGCTCGTCCCAGACCGGCTGGGGGCGGCGCTTGGCGCCTTCCTCGCGGTGGTGGGGCTACCGGGGTGGACGCTGGGCGGGAACGCCCTCGTCTATACCCGGCTCTTGCCCGAGAGCCTCGCGTGGGCCCTGGCGCTGCCGGCGGCCCGCCGGTTCATCGAGGGCGAGCGCGTCGTCCCAGCGCTCCTCCTCGGCGCGGCGGCGTGGTTCCACCTGCTGGCCGCCGCGCACGCCGCGGCGCTCCTCGGGGTTGTAGGGCTGTGGCAGGCGGCGCGGTCGCGCTCTCGGGCCGCAGCCGGTCGGGCCGTCCTCTTCGGCGTCGTGGCCGCCGTCGTGGCTGCGCCTCTCGCCCTGCCCGCCGTCCTCGCCGCCCCGCTGGCGGGTCCGACCGTCCCGGGCGTCTCGGGCTTCCACGCCGTGGCCCGCCTCCGCGTCCCCCACCACCTCCTCCCGAGTGCGTTCGCCCTCTCGCACTATGCCCGGTTCGGCGTTCTCACCGTCGCGGGGCTGGGCGCGTTGTGGGCCCTGCGGCGGTCCGGGCGCCTCCGGCACGACCGTTTCCTCGTCCGCGCCCTGGCCGTTGTGGCGGGTCTGTGCGGGATCGCCGTCGTCTTCACCGAGGTCATGCCTGTGTTGTTCGTGGCCCAGCTGCAGTTCTTCAAGCTGACGGTCTGGGCCACGACGCTCTTCGCCCTCCTGCTGGGAGCATGGGCGGCGATGGCGCTGCCCGAGCGATGGCGGCGAGTGGGCGCAGCCATGCTGGGGTCGCGGTGGACGCTCGGCGGGGTCCTCTCGGCGCTCCTGCTCACGGGGGCCGCCGTCGCCGCCGGCCTCGGCCCCGCTGCCGACCGCTACGAGCCGGTGCAGCACGCCGCCACCGACCTCGGACGCGTCGAGGCGTGGGCGCGCCACCACACGCCCCGCGACGCCCTCTTCCTGATCCCCCCGACGAACACGACGTTTCGGACGAGGGCCCGGCGCAGCGTCGTCGTCAACTTCAAGCCCACGCCGTTTCAACCGCGAGGGATCGAGGTGTGGCTGGCGCGGATGCTGGCCGTGGCCCCCCTGGAGGTCCCGGAGGCCGGGCGGGGGTTCCAGGAGGCGCTCGACCGCGCCTACGCCGCCCACGACGCCACCGGCTGGCAGGCGCTGGCCGACCGGTTCGCCGCGGATTACGCGCTCGTCGATCTCCGTGCGACCGCTTCGCCGCCGCTGGGCGCGCCCGCTGTCCGCTCCGGGGACTGGGCGGTCTACCGTCTCCGCTGATGCCCGGCCCCCTCCTCACCGCCCGCGCCCGGATGCGCCGTGCCCGCCGCTGGGTCGGCGCCCGCCTCAGCGGCGGCTTCTTCCGGCCGGTGCTGACGCTCGTCAGCGGGGTCGTGGTGGCGCAGGCGTTCACGTTTGCCGCGCGCCCCCTCCTCACCCGGCTCTACACGCCCGAGGAGTTCGGCGTCCTGACGCTGTTCATCACGATCGTCTCGCTCCTCGGCCTCCTTGCCACAGGCCGCTACGACGACGCGCAGATGCTGCCCGCCGCCCGTCGCGACGCCGCGGGCCTCCTCCTGCTCGCCCTCGGCGCCGCGACGGCGGTCACGCTCCTGACGCTGGGCCTCGTCATCTGGCGCGATGGGTGGGCGGCGCTCCTCAAGAGCCCGAACCTGGCCCCCGCCCTGCTCCTCGTCCCGGCGGGCGTGCTCACGCTGGCGTGGGGCCAGTCCATCGAGTCGTGGCACACGCGGTTCGACCGGTTCCGGCTGGCGGCGGCCGGGCGCGTGGTGCAGAGCCTGGCCGTCGTCGGATTCCAGGTGGGGGCCGGCCTCCTCGGCGCGGGCGCGCTGGGGCTCGTGGAGGGGGCGGCCGTCGGGTTCGGCGCGTTCCTCCTGGTCGTCGCCGTCCCGCTGGTGCTCCGCGACGGAGCCGTCCTGCGGTCGTCGGCGAGGCGATCGGTGGTGCGCCCGCTGGCCCGGCGCTACCGGCGGTTCCCCCTCTTCTCCGCCCCCGCCGTCTTTTTCAACCTGCTCTCGGCGCGGGCGCCCGTCTTCCTGCTCGCCGCCTTCTTCGGCGACGCGACGGTGGGCTTCTTCGGCATCGCCTTCGGCACGCTGGCCATGCCCGTGGGCGTGGTGACGGGGGCCGTCGGCCGCGTGTTCATGGTGCGGGCGGCCGAGGCCCGCCGGCAGGGCGGCCTCGGCCCGCTGACGCGTCAGGTGCACCGCCGTCTCGTGGCCGTCTCGCTCTTCCCGATGGCGGCGGCGGCCCTGGCCGGGCCCTCCCTCTTCGCGTTCGTGTTCGGCGCGGCGTGGGAGGAGGCCGGCGTCTACGCCCGTCTCCTGGCCCCGTGGCTGTTCGTCTCGGCCGTGGCCTCGCCGCTCACCCGCGTCTTCGACATCACCGAGCGCCTCGGCGCCGCGTTCGGGTTCAGCGTCGTGCAGCTCCTCGCGCTCGTGGCCGCCCTCGCCGTCGCGGCCGGGGGCGGCGACGCCCGGCTCGCCGTCGGCGCCGTGGGCGCGGCCGGGACGCTGACCCGCCTCGTGCAGATCGGCTGGATGCTCCGCCTCGCCGGCGCCTCCGTTCGCGCCGCGGCGGCCGACCTCGGGCGGCACCTCCTCTACGCGCTCCCGGCCCTCGGCCCGGCCCTGGGGACGCTCGCCCTGACGCGCGAGCCGCTCCCGCTCGTGGCCGCCCTCGGCGCGGGCGCCCTCGCCTACCTCGCCGCCGCCGCCTGGGCCGACCGCCGGGCCACGACTACGCAACACCGCCGACCGTAGCGCGCGGCCACGGTCGGCGGTCACGGTCCGGCCGGTTCGTCAGAGGATCGAGCGGAAGGACGGCGGGAGGTCGGCGCGGGCCTCGGGTCGGGCGCCCGTCTCGGGGCGCTCGGGGCCATCGGCCGGCTCGGCGGCGTCGGTGCCGCAGTACGTCGCGAAGGCCGCGGTGAGGACTTGCGCGATCGCACTCGCGCTCCGGCCCTCGATGTGGCGGCGCTCGAGGATGAACACCGGATCCCCGTCCTTGAGCAGGGCCATGAACGGCGACGACGGCGGGATGCCCGCGAGGTGCTCGCGGAGACGAGCCGTCGCCTCGAGGTCCTGGCCCGCGAAGACGGTGACGTAGCGGTCGGGCTGGGGCTCTGTGTGGCGGACGAGCGCGACGGCCGGGCGGGCGTTCGCGGCGGCGCACCCGCACACCGAGTTGACGATGGCGAGCGTCGTGCCCTCGGCCGCGGCCTCCAGGGCGTGATCGACGGCCTCAGCCGTTTTGAGCTCCTCGACGCCGAGGCGGACGAGCTCTTCGCGCATCGGCGCGACCAGGGGTTCGGGGTACGGCATGAGATCGGGGGGTGAATGAACGCACGGGGGCACTCGGACGGCGCGCGTGGGCCGGTTCCGAACGCCCGCGCAGTATCGTCCACCCCCGGCAGAGTTCCCCTCCCTTCTCCCCCGATCGCTCTCCGCGCCACCCAATACGGCCGTTCATCAGGGATTTCCTGGCGTTTTCGGAGGCCGCCGGTATCTTTCAGCGTCCACCACCCCCCGTCCCTCATGCGCCTGGCCCCCGTTGCGCACGCCCCTCGTCCCGTCTTCCCGCTCCTCGTGGCCGCCGCGCTCCTGAGCGGCTGCGGCGCCCTCAACCCCCTCCAAGACGTCGTCCCCGGCCCGGCGCCGGCCTGGAGCAGCCCACCGGCCCAACCCACCCCTGCCGCCGCGCTCCCGGCTCCTGCCGCCGCGCCCGTCCCGCGCGACGAGGCCGGGCCCGTCCGACGCGACGCCGAGGGATCCCCGGAGGTCCGCGTCGAGGCGCCCATTCTTGCCGGAGCTGCAGCGCTCAGCCGCCACCTCCGCACAGCCGGCACCGACTGGCTGGGGACGCCCTACCGATACGGAGGCGAAAGCGAGCGTGGGATCGACTGCTCGGGGTTCACCCGCGCCCTCCTCCGCGAGGCGCTCGGCCTTGAGCTCACGCGCTCGACGGCCACGCAGGTCGCGGAGGGCCGCCCCGTCGAGAAGGAGGCGCTCCTGCCGGGCGACCTCGTCTTCTTCCGCCGCCGCGGCACCCGCCACGTCGGCGTCTACCTCGGCGACGGCGCTTTCATCCATGCCTCCTCGTCCAACGGCGTCATCGTCTCCCGCCTCGACGAGGGGTACTACGAGCGGCACTACTGGACGGCGCGGCGCGTCCTCGACGACCCCCGGCGGTTCGTCCCGCCCGGCGCCTTGACGGCGGGGCTCTCCCCGCCCCGGCGGAGCGACGAGCCGCGGAGCGTGCGGCCGGCGGCGCTGCCCCCGCCCCCCCCTCGCGCCGACGCGAGCTGGTAGGCGAGCGCCCCCGCCTGTGTGGGCGCGGTGCAGACGGCCGTGCCCGTGCGTATATTTGGTCCACGCCGCTCGCCGCGCATCCCGACCCGTCGGGACGTGGCGTTTTTTTGTCGCATGGGCCCTCCCCGACGCCGTTCGACATGAGCACCCAGACCACCTACCTCACCGCCGAAGGCCTCCAGAAGCTCAAGGACGAGCTCCAGCGCGCCCGCACCGTGGAGCGCCAGGAGATCGCCGACGCCATCGCCGAAGCGCGGGCGCAGGGCGACCTCTCGGAGAACGCCGAGTACGACGCCGCCAAGGAGGCCCAGGGCCACCTCGAGGCCCGCATCGCCAAGCTGGAGGAGACCCTCGCCAACGCCCGCGTCGTGGACGAGGACGCCGTCGATGCCTCCCGCGCGCGCATCCTCTCCACCGTCCGCGTGAAGAACCACAAGGCGGGCAAGGAGCAGACCTACATCCTCGTCTCGGCCGAGGAGGCCGACTTCGCCGCGGGCAAGATCTCGGTGAGCAGCCCCATCGGGAAGGGGCTCCTCGGGAAGGAGGAGGGCGACGTGATCGAGATCAAGGTGCCCGCCGGGAAGGTGAAGCTGGAGATCCTCGAAATCTCACGCTAGACGCCCCGACGGGGAGGCCGATGGCGGCTCCGACGACCACCCCGGGGGAGACGCGGCGCCGGCGCCGCGGTCCGCTCGGCTGGCTGCTCCGGGTCGTCCGCTTCGCGGCTCTCCTCGTCGTCGGGTACCTCGTCGGCTGCGCGCTGCTGCTGGCGGCCTACCGGTTCGTGCAGCCGCCCGTGACGACGGTGCAGGTCCAACGGTGGGTGGAGTCGTGGGGGGCGCCGGGGGCCGATGTCCACTACGCGCCCATCGAGGCCGAGGCGATGGCGCCAGTCGTCCGCCACGCCGCCGTGGCCAGCGAGGACGCCCGCTTCTACACCCACGGGGGGTTCGACTGGGAGGAGCTGCGCCAGGCGCGCGACGCCGCCGCGCGGCGCGGCCGGCCGATGCGCGGGGCCTCCACCATCACGCAGCAGACCGTCAAGAACCTCTTCCTCACGACGCATCGGTCGTACCTCCGGAAGGGGCTGGAGGTGCCGCTCACGCTCCTGGCCGAGCTCATCCTCCCGAAAGAGCGCATCCTCACGCTCTACCTCAACATCGCCGAGATGGGGCCGGGCGTCTTCGGCATCGAGGCCGGAGCGCGGCACCACTACGGCGTCTCGGCCGCGCGGCTCACGCGCAACCAGGCCGCCCGCCTCGTCGCCATCCTCCCAGCGCCCCGGTCGCGCACGCCGCAGAGCATGGGCACGACGGCAGCCCGCATCGAGCGCCGCGGC
>JAWWCA010000022.1:0-23801 GCA_033720695.1 Rubricoccaceae bacterium | reverse complement strand
GATCGCCATGATCGCCGGCTTCGTCGTGGCCAACTTCACGCGGCACCGCGACGAGTTCGAGGCCATCCTCCACGACGTCGGGCCGGCCGTCTACGTGGCGTTCTTCACGCTGACGGGCCTCACGCTCAAGCTGGACCTCCTGTGGGCGACGCTGCCGGTGGCGCTCGCGCTCTTCGGGACGCGCCTCGTGGGGATCGGCGTCGGCGCCTACGCGGGGGCGCGGCTGGCGGGCGAGCCGCCGCGCGTGCGCCGGCTCTCATGGATGGCCTTCATCACGCAGGCCGGCATCGCGCTGGGCCTGGCGCGCGAGGTGGCCGTGCAGTTCCCCATGCTCGGGGGCGAGTTCGCCACGCTCGTCGTATCCGTCGTGGTCCTGAACGAGGTGTTCGGGCCGCTCTTCCTCAAGGCGGCGCTGCGGCGGGTGGGCGAGGCGCACGAGCCCGAGACGGCGGCCACGACGGCGCCGGTCGTGATCCTGGGGATCGAGGGGCCGTCGGTGGCGCTGGCGCGCCGGCTGGGGGCCGAGGGGCGGCCGGTGCGCTTGGCCGGGCTGAACCGCGCGCGCGCCGAGGCCGCGACCGACGAGGGCCTCGACGCCCACCACCTCGATGCCGTGGACGAGGCCTCGTTGCGCGCCGTCGTTCCAGAGGGCACGCTCGCCGTCGTGGCCCTCTTCGGCGACGACGCGCTCAACCTGGAGGCGTGCCGGATCGCCCGGGACGAGGCCGGCGTGGCCCGCCTCGTCGCCCGCGTGTCCGACCTCTCGCTCGCCCCCCGCTTCGCCGAGCTGGGCGTGCTCGTCGTCGACGCGACGTCCGCGCTCGTCAACCTCCTGGAGCGCGCCGTCGAGGCGCCGCAGTCGGTGGCGCTGTTCCTCCACCAGGACCCACGCCGGGAGGTCGCCCAGCTCCGCGTCGAGGCCCCGGACCTCGACGGCCTCCTCGTCCGCGACCTCCGCCTTCCCGGCGACGTCCTCCTCCTCGACATCGCGCGGGACCGCGGCGCCGTCGTCCCCCACGGCCACACCGCGCTCCGCCTCGGTGACGAGGTCACGCTCGTCGGGGAGCCCGACAGCCTGCTCGAGGTCGCGGCGCGGTTCGGCGGGTAGGGCCGCGATTTCCCCGGGCGGCGTTTCGTCGCTAACCTCCGTAGCGGAGCGCACCCCCGTCCTGCCCCCCGCCCGTGATCCACGTCCTGACGAACCTGTTCCTGGCCGACGCGCCGGGCCCCCGGCGCGCTCGAGCGCCGCGCCCGGTCCGCGCGTTCGTCGACTTCTTCCGCACCGAGGTGGCCGGCGGCGTGCTCCTCTTCGCCTGCGCGGCCGTCGCGCTCGTGTGGGCGAACAGCCCCTCCGCCGACGCCTACTTCGCGCTGTGGCGGACGGAGGTGACGGTGGGGGGCGGGCCGCTCGTGATCGCGCAGCCGCTGCTGCGGTGGATCAACGACGGCCTCATGGTGCTCTTCTTCTTCATCCTCGGGCTCGAGATCAAGCGGGAGGTGCTCGGCGGCGAGCTCGCGAGCCCGAAGAAGGCGGCGCTCGCGATGGCAGGCGCCGTGGGCGGCATGGTGGGGCCGGCCGGGCTCTACCTCGCACTCACCCTCGGCGACCCCGCCCGGGTGGGGGGGTGGGGCATCCCCATGGCGACGGGCATCGCGTTCGCGCTCGGCGTCGTCGCGCTCCTCGGCCCGCGCGTGCCGCTCGCGCTCAAGGTGTTCCTCACCGCGCTCGCCATCGTGGACGACCTCGGCGTGGTCCTCGTCATCGCCCTCTTCTACACCGACGCGCTCGCGTGGGGCGCGCTCGGCTGGGCCGCGGCGTTCTTCGTCGCCCTCGTCGTGCTCAACCGGATGGGCGTGCAGTGGGTGCCGCTCTACGCCCTCCTCGGGCTGGGGCTGTGGGCGGCGATGTTGGACTCGGGCGTGCACGCGACGATCGCGGGCGTGTTGGCGGCGATGACGATCCCGGCGACGCGCCGGATCGACACGCCGCGCTTCCTGGACGAGGCTCGGGCCCACCTCGCCCGCGTCGCCGACGGCGTGCGGGCGGGGCGGGCGGCGCCGAGCGCCGCGCAGCAGGACGCCATCTACGCGCTGGAGCGGGCGTGTGAGCGGGCCGAGACCCCGCTGCAACGCGTGGAGCGGCGGCTCCACCGCGTCGTCGCCCTCTTCGTGATGCCCCTCTTCGCGCTCGCGAACGCGGGCGTGGCCCTCGGCGGCGGCGGCAGCCTCACCGACGCGGCCGCGCTGGGCATCATGGTCGGCCTCGTCGTGGGCAAGCCGCTCGGTGTGTTCGGGGCGGCGTGGCTGGCGGTGCGGGTCGGGTGGGCGCAGCGGCCCGCCGGCGTCTCGTGGCGCCAGCTCTTCGGGGTGAGCCTGCTCACCGGCATCGGGTTCGCCATGGGCGTGTTCATCGCGACGCTCGCCTTCGACGACCCGGTGCTGCTCGACAGCGCGAAGCTGGGCGTCCTGGTGGCCTCGGTGCTGGCGGGCGTGGCGGGGTACGTGCTCCTCCGCCGGTCGGCGCCGCGGCCCGCGCCGGTGCGCGCGGTGTCGGCGGAGGCCGCCGCCTGAGTCCGCGCCGTTTTCTCAGGACGGCGGGAGAGCCGCGAGCGCCGCGGCGTAAGCGGGCTCCGTCGCCTCTCGTCCTTGCCCGTCTCTCATGCCCCCGCCTCCCCTCGCCGCGACCCTGCCGTTCCTGGGTGAGCTGGCCGCCCTCTTCGCGGCGGCCGTGGCCGTGGCCTACCTCGCCTACCGCGTGCGCCTGGTGCCCATCGCGGGCTTCCTCCTCGCGGGCGTGCTCATCGGGCCGAGCGTGCTGGGGGCCGTGGACGACCTCGAGCTCGTCCGGCAGGCGGCCGAGGTGGGCGTGATCCTCCTGCTGTTCACGATCGGCGTCGAGTTCTCGCTCGCGAAGCTGCTGCGGATCCGGCGGCTGATCCTCGGCGGCGGTGGCCTCCAGATGGGCGTCACGATCGCGGCCGTGGCGGGCGGGCTGCTGGCGCTGGGGGTGGGGCTCCAGGACGCCCTCTTCACCGGCGGTCTCGTGGCCCTCTCGTCTACGGCCGTCGTCCTCGGGCTGCTGGCCGACCGCGGGGAGACCGACACGCCGCCGGGGCAGGTGGCCCTCGGCATCCTCATCTTCCAGGACCTCGCGATCGTCGTGATGGTGATGATGCTGCCGATCGTGGCGGGGCAGGCGGGCACGCCGGCCGAGATCGTGTGGGCGCTGGGCAAGGCGGGGCTGATCGTGGTGGCCGTGCTCGTGGGCGCGCGACGCGTGGTGCCGCCCGTGCTGGAGGCGATCGCGCAGACGCGCCGGCAGGAGCTCTTCCTTCTCACCGTCGTCGCGCTCTGCCTGGGGACGGCGTGGCTCACGAGCCTCGCGGGCGTGAGCCTCGCGCTCGGCGCTTTCCTCGCCGGCCTCCTCGTCTCCGAGAGCCCCTACAGCCACCACGCCCTCAGCGAGGTGCTCCCGCTGCAGACCGTCTTCGCCGCCGTCTTCTTCGTCTCGGTCGGGATGCTGCTCGACGTGGGGTTCCTGGTGGACAACCTCCCGCTGGTGCTGGGCGCGGCGGGGGTCGTCCTCCTCCTCAAGCTCGTCGTGACCGCGGGGAGCGCGGCCGCCCTCGGCTACCCGGCGCGGACGGCAACGCAGGCGGGCCTCGCGCTGGCCCAGATCGGCGAGTTCTCGTTCGTGCTGGCCGTGGCCGGGGCGGCGCTCGGCCTGACGCCGGGCGGGCTGGGCGAGGCCGGCGAGCAGGCGTTCATCGCCGTGACGGTCCTCCTCATGCTCGCGACGCCGCTCCTGATGTCGGCGGGCCCGCGCTTGGGTGGGTGGCTGGAGGGGCGGTTGCCCACGCGTGAGCGGGAGGAGCCCGCGCCCGAGGTGCTCGCCCTCGAGGACCACGTCGTCGTCGTCGGCTACGGGCCGGCGGGCCGGCGGCTGGCGCAGGTGCTCCAGAACACCGGCATCCCGTTCGTCGTCGTCGACCTCAACCCCCGGGCCATCGAGGAGGCGCAGGCGGAGGGCTTCCACGCCCTCTACGGCGACGCCGCCCGGCAGCATCTCCTGGAGGAGGTGGCGCTCTTGCGGGCCAAGCTCCTCGTCGTCGCCATCAACGATCCGGCGGCCGTCGAGCGGATCGCGCGGATCGCGCGGACGATGAACCCGACGCTGACGGTCGTGGTCCGGGCGCGCTACCTCGCCGAGATCGGGCCCCTCGAACGGGCCGGCGCCGACGTCGTGGTGCCTGAGGAGCTGGAGGCGGCCGTGCGCCTGTTCACGCACGTGCTCCAGGCCTACCTCATCCCGCCCGAGGAGGTGCAGCGCCAGGTGTCGCTCATCCGCGCCGACGACTACCGCGTCCTCCGAGGGAGCATCCACGAGGCCCACCTCATGGTGCTCCAGGGCCTGGACGAGGAGGGGCTCCACACCCGCGCCGTGGCCGTGCGCGAGGGCGCCCCGGCCGCCGGCAAAACCCTGTCCGAGCTGGCCCTCCGCCAGCGCCACGGCCTGACGGTCGTGGCCGTCCGCCGCGGGCGGCAGACGCTCGCCAGCCCCGCCGGGGACTTCCGCGTCGAGCCCGGCGACCGCCTCGTGCTCATCGGCCTCGCCGACGAGTTCGCCGCGAGTGCGCCGCTGTTCCGGGCGGAGGGCGCCGGCTAGGGCGCACGGCCCCGTCTCTTCGCCTTATCCTCCGCCACTGCGCCGGGCCGTGGGCCTCGCCGGCGCCGCTCTGACTCCCTCACCCTCGTTTCCATGAGCCCGTTCGAGAGCCTCGCCCTCATCGGCGTCGGCCTGGTGGTGTTGCTGGTCGGGGCCGAGGGCCTCGTGCGCGGGGCCGTGGCCCTGGCGCTCCGGTTCGGGCTGACGCCGCTCGTCGTGGGCCTGACCGTCGTGGCGTTCGGGACGTCGAGCCCGGAGCTGGTGGTGAGCGTGGACGCCGCGCTGAAGGGGAACGGCGGCTTCGCGGTGGGGAACGTCGTCGGGTCGAACGTGGCCAACCTCGCGCTGATCGTCGGCCTCAGCGCCCTGCTGCGGCCGCTCGCCATCGAGACGAAGCTGGTGTCGTGGGACCTCCCGGTGCTGCTGGGGTCCGCCGTCGCGCTCGTGCTCTTCCTCCTGGACGGGGCCCTGGCGCGGTGGGAGGGGGCCGTGCTGGCGCTGGGCATCGTGGCCTACGTCGTGATCAGCGTCCGGGCGTCGCGTCAGGCGGCGCGGACGGTAGAGCTGCCGGAGGAGGTGAGGGAAGAGATGGCCCAGACCGAGCGGCCGCTCTGGCGCTCGCTCCTCTTCGTCGGCGCCGGGCTGGGGCTGCTGGTGCTGGGGGCGGAGTGGCTGCTGGCCGGTGCCGTGGGGCTGGCGACGCGGATGGGCGTGAGTGAGGCCGTCATCGGGCTCACGCTCGTGGCCTTCGGGACGAGCCTGCCCGAGCTGGCGACGACCGTCGTGGCGGCGGTGCGGAAGCAGGGCGAGGTCGCGCTCGGCAACGCCATCGGGTCCAACATCTTCAACACCCTCGGCGTCCTCGGCCCCGCCGCCCTCGTGGCCCCGATGAGCCGCGACGGGGTGGGCGATGGCGCCCTCCTCGTCATGCTCGGCGTCTCGCTCCTCACGCTGCTGCTGCTGTGGTCCGGGTACCGGGCGCGGCGGTGGGAGGGGGCGCTGCTCCTCGTCGTCTACGTCGTTTACCTGTGGTGGGTGATCGCCGGGTAGCCCCGCGAGGGGGCCGAAACGGAGGAACGAAGGGGCGGGCCCGAGCCGTTCGTAGCTTCGGCCCCCCGATGGGCGCCCGTGTCCCCCCTCGCACCGACTCCCCCATGCGCGTTTCCCGCTTCCTGACGCCGCTCGTCGCGCTCCTCCTCGCCCTCGCCGTCGCGCCGGGCGCCGAGGCGCAGGACCGCCGGCTCTACAACCAGGACGAGCTCGCCGAGCTGCTCTACGGCCAGCAGGACGACCTCGACCGGCTGCCCGAGGTGACGTACCGCTACTACGTCCTCGACCACCCCACCGGCAACTCCGTCTTCGCCCGCACCCGCCTCTACCGGGAGGCCGGCGGCGGCGACGTCGAGGTGGGGAAGGACCGGCTGGACATGGTGGAGTTCTTCAACCGCGTCCGCGTCGGCGACCTCGCCATCGGCGACACGCTCGTGATGCCGAGCCACCTCGGCCTCGACCACCGCGCCTACGCCCCGTTCCCGCGCGTCTACCCCGGCGCGGCGGACCTCGGCAAGCTGTTCGTCATCCATAAGGGCGTCCAGGCGTGGGCCGCCTACGAGGAGGGCCGGCTCCTGCGGTGGGGCCTCGTCAACACCGGCAAGGAGAGCACGCCGACGCCGGCCGGACGGTTCAACTTCAACTGGAAGGAGCTGGAGCGGATCTCGAGCGAGAGCCCGCCGGGGGAGGAGTGGCTGATGCGCTACGTGTTCAACTTCCACAACGAGCGCGGCATCCACATCCACCAGTACCAGATGCCGACGGGGGAGCCCGCCAGCCACGGCTGCGTCCGCCTCATCCTCGCCGATGCCCGCTGGATCTACGACTGGGCCGATCCCTGGGTGACGACGAACGGGCGCGGCGCCAAGGGCGGCCAGATCCGCCAGCAGGGCACGATGGTGCTCGTCCTCGGCGAGGGCGAGGAGCCGAAAGACGGCCCGCCGCAGCGCTTCCTCTACACCCCGGACGGCCCCCGCCTCCGCGTCGTGGACCTCCCGGCCGACCCGTGGAGCGTGCCGCCGGGCTCGGACCAGCAGCGTGCCTGGGACCGCCGCCGCTCCTGACGCCATGCGCTTCCTGCTCGCCACCGCCCTCCTCCTCCTGGCCGCCGGCACCGACGCCCAGGACCGACGGCTCTACAACCAGGACGCCCTCGAAGCGCTGCTCTACGGGCGTACCGACAGCCTGGAGGCCCTCCCCGAGGTGACGTACCGCTACTACGTGCTAGAGCACCCGAGCGGCAACTCGGTCTGGGCCCGCCACGACCTCTACCGCGAGGTCGGCGGCGGCGACGTCCGCGCCGGGAAGGCGAAGCTGAGCATGGCCGAGTTCTTCAACCGCGTGCGCATCGGTGACCTCGCCGTTGGCGACACGCTCATCCTGCCGGAGCCGCTCGACCTCGACCACCGGGCGTACTCACCGTTCCCGCGCTACTACGACGGTGCGGCCGGCTTCGACAAGCTGTTCGTCATCCACAAGGGCGCGCAGGCGTGGGCGGCGTACGAGCACGGGCGGCTGCGGCGGTGGGGCCTCGTCAACACCGGCGCGCCGGGCTACCGCACGCCGGCCGGCCGGTTCAACTTCAACTGGAAGGAGGAGCGCCGCGTCTCGACGCTCAGCCCGCCGGGCGAGACGTGGCTGATGCGCTACGTGTTCAACTTCCACCACCGCCGTGGCATCCACGTGCACCAGTACCAGATGCCGACGGGGGAGCCCGCTAGCCACGGCTGCGTCCGCCTCATCCTCGCCGACGCGCAGTGGATCTACGACTGGGCCGACCCGTGGCGGACGACGGTCGGCAGCGGCGCGCTCGGCCTCCGCTCGGCCGACGGCCGCATCTTGGAGCAGGGCACGACGGTCCTCGTCCTCGGCGACGGCGAGGAGCCCGTCGGCGGGCCGGCGGAGCTGTTCCGGCACACCCCGAGCGGGCCCGTCCTCAACCGGGTCGAGCTCCCGGAGGACCCGTGGAGCGTGCCGCCGGGCACGGCGCAGCAGCGGATGTTCGACCGCCGCCGCGCAGCCGGCGCCTGAATCCACCCCGGCTTCTCAACCGTCCGGCCCGCGCCGGGTATGAGCGCGCGCACCCGTACCCCGATCCCGATGGAGCAGCAGTCCACCGCCACCGCCGTCCAGGCCGTCGAGCGCCCGCGCCGCAAGAGCCGCCAGGTCAACGTCGGCGGCGTCCTCGTCGGCGGCGGCGCGCCCGTCTCGGTCCAGTCCATGACGACCGGGAAGACCCACGACGTCGAGGGCTGTGTGGCCGAGGTCACCCGGCTGGCGGAGGCCGGTGCCGATATCGTGCGCGTGGCCGTCCCGCGCCCCGAGGACGCCGACGCCCTCGCCGAGGTCGTGGCTGGGAGCCCCGTGCCGATCGTGGCCGACATCCATTTCAACTACCAGTACGCCCTGAAGGCGCTGGAGGCGGGCGTGGCGAAGGTGCGCATCAACCCTGGCAACATCGGGAAGCCGGAGTGGGAGCGCGAGGTGCTCCTCGCGGCCAAAGACAAGGGCGTGCCCATCCGCATCGGCGTCAACTCGGGCTCGCTCGAGAAGGACCTCCTCGACAAGTACGGCTACCCCCAGCCCGAGGCCCTCTTCGAGAGCGCCATGCGCCACGTCGAGGTGTGCGAGCGCGAGGGGTTCGAGGACGTCGTGATCTCGGTGAAGCACTCCGACGTCTTCTTCATGATCCAGGCCTACCGCCTCCTCGCCGAGCGGACCGACTACCCGCTCCACCTCGGCGTCACCGAGTCGGGCTCGGTCAAGACGGGGACGGTCAAGAGCGCCATCGGCATCGGCAGCCTCCTCGCCGACGGCATCGGCGACACGATCCGCGTCTCGCTCGCGGCCGACTCCGTCCACGAGGTCGAGGTGGGCCACGCCATCCTCAAGAGCCTGCGGCTGGGGCGCCCCGGCGTCAACGTCATCGCCTGCCCCACGTGCGGGCGCCTCGCGGGCGACCTGTTCTCCGTCGTCGAGGAGGTGGAGGCAGCCGTGGACGCGCGGAAGTTCACGAAGGACCTCAACGTGGCGCTGATGGGCTGCGCCGTCAACGGCCCCGGCGAGGCCGCCGGCGCCGACCTCGGCGTGAGCCTCGGGCGCGGCCGGGCGCACCTCTTCAAGCGCGGCGAGATCGTCGGCACCGTCGAGCAGGACGAGATCGCCGACGCCGTGATCGGGCTCATCGAGAGCTGGGAGGAGCCCGCGGGCGAGGAATAACCCCGCGAGGACCGCGTTGAGCGAGACGCGCCCTCCCCCGTCCGCCCGATGCACCTGCTGCTGATCCTGTACAGCCTCCTCGCCGGCACCGGCACGCTGTCTCCCGACGGCCCGCACGGGCGGTGGGCTCAGCGGGTCTCTGCGTGTCTCGCCGCCGGTCCCGTCGACATCCTCGCGGCCGACGAAGCCGCGGCCCTCCTGGCCTTCGCCTGCGGCGCGGGCGAGCGACGGCTCGTGGTGATGGTGAACGGGGGCGGCGTGCCGCAGCGGGTCGCCCGGACCCCTCCGGTCGAGCCGCTCGTGCCCGTCTTCGCCACGCGGGGCGACGTGGCGACCGTGCCCTCGCTGCTCGTCACGCTCTTCGACGCGGGGGGCACCGCGTACAGCAACGAGGTCCCGCCGCGCACCGCCGTCGTCTTCCGCCCGGCAGCGCAGGCCGACGTTCGGCCCAGCGGGGTGGAGGAATGAGCAGAGGGGAGGCCCTCGGGTCGCCCTTGAAATGCGTGTGCGATGGAACCGACGGGGGCGGTATCCTCTTTTGGTGCTTCTCTCTCCTGCCGCCCCGTCCATGACGCGACCGCACGTCCTCGTCCTCCTCGTCCTCGGCCTCGTCGCGGGCTGCAGCGGGTGCATCGAGGAGGCGGACAAGCGGATCGCCGCAGAAGGGCCCGAGGCCCTCGCCGACCTCGCCGTCTTCGCCGAGGCCCCAGCCGAGGACGACACCCTCGACGCCCGCCGCGCCTTCTTCTTCTCCGACGGCGCCGGGACCTTCCTCTACGACGCCCTCGTCGCGCCGCAGGACGACGCGGCGATGGGGTTCGTGGCCGGCGGCTACCGGATGCTCGACGGCTGGCGCTGGTGGAGCGAGGACGACTCGACCCTGATCGGGCCCGAGGACCGCGTCCGTGGCCTCGCCCGGCCCGACTTCGCCGTGCGCGCGTACGTCGAGGAGGACACCTCCGGCTTCGTCGCCCGCCTCTTCAACAAGGTCCGCGGCATCGAGGAGCCGAGCCTGACAGAGCAGGTGGCGCTCCTCGACGGGCGCGGCGCCCTCCTCGTCGAGATCCCGGACTCCTCGGGCGTCCTCGGCTTCCGGCCGGTCGTGAGCGACCGCAGCGGGGCGAGCGACTACCAGGTGGAGGCGCGCGACGGGACCCTCCTCATCGCGCGGGGCAACTACCTCGCGCCGCGCGGCGACGACCCGCGGCCCGTCTGGCTGGCCGTCCGCGCCACCGGCGGCACCGCTCGGACGGCCGCCGCCGAAGAGACGCCCGAGGGCGGGCGGCGGATCGCCCTCACGCTGGGCGAGGTCGCCTTCCCCACGCCCGGCCGCGTCGTCGTGGCGACGGCGGACACGCCCGAGGCGGCCGACTCCCTCGCCGCCCTCGCCCTCCGCGACGCCGAGGCGCTGATGGAGCGGCGGAGCGCTCGGATGGCCGCCCTCCTCGACCGGACCCCCTTCGCGACCGGCGACGAGTCGTTCGACCACGCCTTCCAGTGGGCCCGCCTCACGCTCGACGCCCTCATGGCGGTGGACTCCAGCGGCACCTACGTGCTCCCCGGGGTGCCCGGCGCCGAGCCGCCGCCCGGCCGGAGCGGGCTCGACGTCCTCGGCGCCCTCCTCGCGACGGGCGACTGGGAGGCCGCGCGCGGCCTCCTCACCCCCTACGGCCGCGCGCAGCGCTTCGACGAGCGGATCGACGTGCTGGGGCGCGCCCCCACCCTCGTCCGCCCCGGCGGGCGCGCCGAGTTCGCGACGGCCGACGCCACGCCGCTCTACCTCGCCGCCGCCGGCGACTACGTCCGCGCCACCGGCGACCGCTCGCTCGTCCAGGGCGAGCCGAACTTCTGGTTCAAGAGCGTCTTCGCCATGCGCGGCCTCTACGGCGAGAGCCGCCGCCACGGCCCGCAGGTCTCGCCCGAGGGCTTCCTCCTCGCCGGCGACGGCGAGACGTGGATGCAGAGCCCGGCGAACCGGGAGGGCGTCGCCACGCCGCGCGGCGGCGTGCCCATCGAGGGGCAGGGCGCTCTCTACCGGGCCCTCCGCACCCTCACCGACTTCGCCACCATCATGGGGGTCGCGGGCCGCGAGACGGCCGCGTGGTACGCCGACAGCGCCGACGTCCTCCTCAGGCGCGTGCCGCAGCGCTACGTCTCCGGCGACCGCGTCGTGGACGGCTACGACCGCCGCGGGGCCCCGAGCGACGTGACCCGCCCGAACGCCCTCCTCGCCCTCGCCCGGCTCGACCTCCCCGCCGAGCAGAAGGCGCGCCTCACGCGCGCCCTGGCCGAGCGCCTTGCCTACCCGCACGGCGTCGCCACGCGGCCGCAGACCGACTCCCTCTTCCACCCCTTCGCGGAAGCGGCCGAGTACTACAGCGCCGACGACGCCCGCTTCAACGGGCCCGTCTGGACGTGGCTCAGCGGCCCGCTCATCGAGCTCATGGCCCAGACCGGCGCGGCCGATCGGGCCTACGAGCTCCTCGCGAACGAGGCGGCGCTCATCGTCGAGCGCGGCGTCGTCGGCGCCATCCCGGACATGCTGGACGCGCACCCGCGCACCGAGGACGCGCCGCCGGCTGTGGCTGGGGCGCCCGTGCAGCCGTGGAGCCTGGGCCAGTTCCTCGCCAACGCCTACCGAGACCTCGCCGGGATCCGCTACGCGACCCCGACGACGGTCGTGCTGGCCCCGCACCTCCCCGACGCCTGGGGCGAGACGGCGACGCGCGTCCGTCTCGGCGACGGCTGGGTGAACCTGGCGATGGAGCAGTCGGAGCGCGAGCTGTCGGTCCAGCTGTCGCCGGAGGGCGCGCTCCCCGAGGGCGCCGTCGTGCAGGTGCGTGCCTTCGGGCTGGAGGCGGCCGTGCCCGTCGCCGTGATGCAGGGCGACACCCTCGCCGTCGCAGCCCCCCCCGTTGCGGTGGCAATCACGCCCGACGGCGTCGAGGTGGACGGGGAGCGCGTCGCGGCCGACCGGCGCTACGAGCGCCCGGACCCGGCGTGGTGGGAGGGCTTTGCGTGGGCCCAGCCGCGGCGCCAAGAGCGGTACGCCGTCATGCGGCGGGCCGAGGCGCAGACCCGCCTCGTCGACAACGACATCCTCCGCGAGAACCCCACGGCCGTCCCCATCCTCACCCAGGTCGACCCCGACGGCGACGACTGGGGGGCCACCAACACCTACACCTACCCCACGGCCTTCCCCGACGGCGTCCTCGACGCCACCTACCTCGAGGTCACCGAGGACGACTCCACGACCTACTTCCGAGCCGAGTTCGTCAACCTCGCCGCGGCCGAAGGCACGGGCCTCCAACCCACGTTCGCCGCCCTCGCCATCGACACCGAGCCGGGCGGGAAGCGGACCGTCGAGCGGAACGCGCGCTACGACTTCCCGCAGGGCGAGGGCTACGAGTACGTCATCTTCGTCGGCGACGGCCTCGTGGTGGAGGACGCCAGCGGCCGCGTCCTCGGCGAGGTGGCACCGGGCGAGGGCACGGCGTTCAACCCGCCGGCGGGCGCGCTCTCGTTCGCGCTCCCCCGCTTCGTCCTCCCGGACGTCCCGCGCGGCGCCAGCGTCACGCTCCTCGTCGGCGCGCACGACCCGGGCCGCGGCGTGGGCCGCTTTGCCTCGGTCGAGGCGGAGGCCGGCGAGATGCGCGGCGGCGGGAAGGTGGACGACCGCGCCCCCAACGTCTTCGACTTCGTCACCGCGACCGTCGTGCGGTGACCGCTGCCGCTCACCACCGCGCCGGCTTGAGGAGCACGCCGAGCGGCGCGACGACCGCGTTGTGGAGGAGGTAGAGGAGGTCGAGGACGGGCTGGGCGAGCGTGAGGTCCCGTGCGCCGAAGGCCTCCTCGGCCGGTTTGAGCGCGGCGCGCTGGACGAGGAAGCGCACGGCGAGGAAGCCCGCGCCCCACGGTGTGCCTGCGGCGAGCCACAACACGGGGGCGCCGAGCCAGACCAGCACGTTGGACGCGTGGAAGAGCAAGAGGCGAGCCTGCACGGCTGGTCGGTAGTGGCGCCCCGCCGAGGCGTGCCGCCGCTTCTGCCGCAGCCAGCCGCCGAGCGTGGCGGGCGCGGCGCTGGGGACGAACGAGCCGGGGTCGAGGAGGTAGCGGACGGGCGCGGCGCCCGTGCGATCCACCTCCTGCACGAGGAGGTCGTCGTCGCCCGAGAGCGAGCGGGCGGAGTGGGCGAAGCCGCCGAGGCGCTCGAAGAGCGAGCGGGGGTAGGAGAGGTTCCGCCCCACGGCCATGTAGGGCCGATCCCAGCCGATGGCCGCCGCCGTCATCAACGCCGTCACGAGCGTCTCGTAGCGGGCGTAGGCGTTGAGGAGCCCCGGCGCCGGAAGGAGCGGCCCGTACCCGACCAGCACGGCGCCCTCCTCCTCGGCGGCCGCGCGCGCGACGGCGGCCGTCCAAGTCGGCGGTGGCACGCCGTCGGCGTCGGTGAAGAGGAGGCGGTCGTGCGAGGCCGCCTCGATGGCGCGCGTGAGCGCGTGCTTCTTGCGCGGGAGCCCTGCCGCCTCCGCCTCGCCTTTGGGGACACGCACGAGCCGGAGCGGGGGGCCTCCGGTCCTCGCCCACGCGGCGTCCCGTCTTTCCACGAGCGCTGCCGTCTCGTCCGTCGACCCGTCGTCGGCGACGACGACCTCAGCGGGGGGGAGGGTCTGCCGTTCCAGCGCGTCGAGGAGGAGGGGGAGGTGCTCCGCCTCGTCGCGCGCCGCGACGACGACCGAGAGCGGGAGGGCGGGCGCCGGGCCGTCGCTCTCCCGCTGGCGCCGCCGGACGCGCGAAAACCCCAAGCCGAGGAGGCTCCAGAAGAGCACCTGCACGGCGAGCGCAGCAGCGAAGAGGGCGACGAGCATGGGCGCGAGGATCGGGAGCACGGAGGGTACGGTGCGAAGGGCGGACGGGCCGACCCCGCGGGGGGTCCGCTGCACTCTCCACCCCTTCCTCACCCGGCATCCTCTAATTTCCACCGCCCGATGCCGAGCGCTGCGCCCATATCCCCCCGCCCAGGATTCCCCGCGATGGGCCGGTTCTGGACGGCGGCGAACGCGCTCAGCCTCGCCCGCGTCGTCCTCGTCGCGCCCATCACCGTCCTCGTCTACCGCGGGGGGCCGGTCGGCCCGATGTTCGGTCTCATCGGTCTCGCCATCGCGACGGACTTCTTCGACGGGAAGCTGGCGCGGTGGAGCGACACCGTCTCGGAGTGGGGGAAGGTGCTCGACGCGTCGGCCGACAAGCTCGCCGCGGCGGCCGTGACGATCGCCCTCCTCGTGCGGCCGGTCGAGCCCAACCTCCCTCTGTGGTTCGTCGCCCTCGCCGTCGCCCGAGACGCCCTCCTCTCGGCGGGCGGGCTGATGCAGACGCGGCGGCTCGGGCGGTTCACTACGAGCCTGTGGTCCGGGAAGCTCGCCGTGACGCTGCTCTCGCTGACGGTCGTGGCCGCGCTCCTCGGCGCGCCGGGCCGGCTGATGCAGGCGTGCGTCGGGGCCACGACGGCCGTCATGCTGGTCTCGGTCGCGGACTACGCCGTCCGCTTCACCCGCATCATGCGGCCCGGCTCCCGCGCCCGCGTGGACGCCCACGGCAACGTCGTCTTCCCCGAAGATTAGGTGGACCGGGGCGCCGGGGGATCGGATCATCGGGGGACCGGGTCTCCCGCCCGCGCACAACCGTCTGACCGCCCGTCCCGCTACTCCCCGATCCCATGGCCCTGTTCGGCTTCGGCAAGAAAGAAGCGGAGGCCCCGGCCTCCGAGCAGGAGCGCCTCCAGGAAGGCCTCGAGAAGACCAAGACCTCCTTCTTCGGCAAGCTCAGCCGCGCCGTCGCGGGGAAGGACACCGTCGACGACGAGGTGCTCGACGACCTCGAGGAGGTCCTCGTCACCTCCGACGTCGGCGTCACGACGACGGTCGAGATCATCCGGCGGATCGAGGCCCGCGTCGCCCAGGACAAGTACGTCTCGACGAAGGAGCTCCACGCGCTCATCCGCGACGAGATCGCCGACCTCCTCCTCGGGACGGAGGAGCACCGCCCGGCCGACTTCGGCGCGCCGCTCCCGAGCCGGCCGCACGTCATCATGGTGGTCGGCGTCAACGGCGTCGGCAAGACGACCTCCATTGGGAAGATCGCGGCGCGCTACAAGGGGGCAGGGAAGAAGGTGCTCCTCGGCGCGGCCGACACCTTCCGCGCCGCCGCCATCGAGCAGCTCGAGATCTGGGCCGAGCGCGCCGACGTCCCCCTCATCAAGCAGTACCAGGGCGCCGACCCCGCGGCCGTCGCCTTCGACACCCTCGCCGCGGCCAAGAGCCGCGAGGCCGACGTCGTCCTCATCGACACGGCCGGGCGCCTCCACAACCAGATCGGGCTGATGGAGGAGCTGGCGAAGGTGAAGCGGGTGATGGACCGGCAGGTGGCGGGCGCCCCCCACGAGGTGCTCCTCGTCCTCGACGCCTCCACGGGTCAGAACGCCCTCCGCCAGGCCGAGGCGTTCACGCAGCACGTGGACGTGACCGGGCTCGTGCTCACCAAGCTCGACGGCACCGCGAAGGGGGGCATCGTGATTGGCATTTCGAACGAGTTCCAGATCCCTGTAAAGTACATCGGCGTCGGCGAGGGGATCGGGGACCTCCAGGTGTTCGACCGCGCCGCCTTCGTCCAGGCCCTCTTCGACTGAGTCGCGGGCGCGACGGTTCGGCCCCCCGTTTCGGCGGCTCGGCCGGTCGCAGCAGCGGTTCGGGCGGGTGGGGCTGGGGATGGCGCCCTCGCTCGCGTTCTTTAGGCTGTGCTGCCGCGCCTCGGTCTGGCCCGACTCGGGCCGCCCATGTGGGAACCGGGCGGCGCACCGCCACCGTTCCACCGCTCCCGTTAGCCCCGGCCCTGGGCCTATGAGCGTCCGCTACGCCTGTCTCGTCCGTCCCGCCGCCCCGCGGCCCTTCGTGGCGCCCCGACTCCTCCTCGCGTTCCTCCTCGCCGCCGCCCTCGTCGGACCCACGGGGGGTGCCTCCGCGCAGGTGGCCTACCAGCCCGAGTTCGCCCTCGACGTCGTCGGGAGCCGCGCCGACGGCGGCGCGCCGCAGCTCGAGATCTACACGTCGATCCCGTACTCGAACCTCCGCTTCCTCTCGCGCACGGAGGGGTTCGAGGCCCGCTACACCGTCTCCGTCGAGGTCCACCGCCTCGCCGCCGAGGGGCAGCGGCAGGGGCTCGTCGCCACGCGCTCGTGGGAGCGCGAGGTGACGGTGCCGACCTACGACGCGACGCAGGACGGGGAGACCTACGACCGCGCCACGCAGGCGCTCGCGATCGACCCCGGCCGCTACGGCGTCGAGGTCCAGCTCGAAGACGCGGCCAGCCGCCGCTCGTTCGTGCGCGAGGCCGGCGTCCGCGTCGACGGCTACACCCGGGGCGTCGCCCTCGGCGACCTGCTCCTCCTCGACCGCTACGACGAGGGGGGGCGCCTCTTCCCCAACGTCGGCGGCGTCGTCCGGACCGACCAGGAGGTGTTTACGGTCTACTACGAGATCTACGCCCAGGAGCCGGCCGATCTCCGCGTGACATACGTGGCGACGGAGGAGGGGCGCTACCGGGAGCGCCCGAGCTTCCGCGCCCTCCTCGGGCTGAGCGAGCGCGAGCAGACCGAGCTGGGCACGCCGCTCGTCCTCTCCGAGCCGCTCTCGGTCCAGGCCGGGCGCAACCCCGCCACGCTCCGCCTCGAGACCGAGCAGTTCGGCGTCGGGGACTACGTGCTTTCACTCCGCCTCGAGACCCCCGACGGCCAGCTCGTCGCCGAGACGGCGAAGCCGTTCTCGGTCCGGTGGATGGGGCTCGAAGGGCAGATCCGCGACATCGACCAAGCCATCTCGCAGCTCCGCTACGTCGCGCGCGAGAGCGAGCTCCGCGCCATGCGCAGCGCGCAGACCGACGACGAGAAGGCCCGCCTCTTCCGCGCCTTCTGGGACCGCCGCGACCCCTCGCCCGGCACGCGGCGCAACGAGCGGATGGAGGAGTACTACTACCGCGTGGCCTACGCCAACGAGCAGTACGGCCGCTTCCGCGACGCCGGCTGGAACACCGACCGCGGCGAGGTCTTCATCCGCTTCGGCGAGCCCGACATCGTGGAGCGCCACCCGTTCAACTACGGGACGAAGCCCTACGAGATCTGGTACTACAACCGCCACGGCCGCCGCTTCATCTTCGTCGACGACACTGGCCTCGGCGACTACCGCCTGCTCATCCCCGTCTGGGACGACCGCACGCGGATGTGAGGACTCACGACTTGCCTGGAGATCGTGGCCCTGTTGGGCCGTCTTCTCCCGCGCCCCGTCCCGCCTTGCTGGGACGGGGCGTTTTGTGCGCGGTCACTCTCCTCGGTTTCTCCGGTTGATCGCGTAGAGAGCGAGGACGACGAGGGCGACGGTGAGGAGGAGGATTGGGAGGACGGACACCATGCGTACAGGAGGGAAGAGGATCCGCCAGACGTACACGAGCGGGGCGTGACTGATCCGGCGGACGGGAGCATCAGGGGGTCTCCTACGCCGATGCAGGAAGGGATTCGCCGGGCGGGGGCCCCCGGCGTGTGGCGATCTTCCGTCGTCCCCCCCGCTCGCACCCGCGTTTCATGCGACTCGTCTTCATGGGCACGCCCGACTTCGCCGTGCCTTCCCTCCGTGCCCTCCTCGACGCCGGCTACCGGCCTGTCGCCGTGGTGACGGTGCCGGACCGGCCCGTGGGGCGGGGCCAGCACGTGCGAGCCTCGGCCGTCAAGCGGGTGGCCGAGGCGGCGGAGGTGCCCGTGCTCCAGCCCGAGTCGCTCAAGGACGAGGCCTTCCAGGCCGCGCTGGCGGCGCTCGACCCGGACGTGATCGTGGTCGTTGCCTTCCGCATCCTCCCGCCCGAGGTGTACGGGCTCGCGAAGCGGGGCGCCTTCAACCTCCACGCCTCGCTCCTCCCCGCCTTCCGTGGCGCCGCCCCCATCAACCGCGCGCTCATGGCCGGCGTCTCGGAGACGGGCGTGACCACGTTCTTCCTCCAGCCGAAGGTGGACACCGGCGAGATGATCCTCCAGCGCCGCGTTCCCGTCGGTCCGGACGAGACGGCGGGCGAGCTGCACGACCGCCTCGCCGCGGTCGGCGCGGAGGCAGTCGTCGAGACCGTCCGGCGCATCGAGCGGGGAGAGGCCGTGGCGACGCCCCAAGACGACGCCCTCGCGAGTCCCGCGCCCAAGCTGTTCAAAGAGGACATGGCGGTCGACTGGGCGCAGCCCGCCCGCCGCGTCCACGACCACGTCCGCGCCCTCTCGCCCTACCCCGCCGCCTGGACGACGCTGCCCGACGGCCGCCAGCTCAAGCTCTTGCGAACGGCCGTCGTGGAGGACGAGGGGCAGCACGGCACGCCCGGCGAGGTGACGGAGGCGGGCGAGCGGATCGTCGTGGCCTGCGGTGAGGGGGCCGTGGAGGTCCTGGAGCTCCAGCGCCAGGGCAAGCGCCGCATGGACGCCCGCGACTTCCTCAACGGCTACCCCGTGGCGGCTGGCGCGAAGCTGGGCGGCGACGGGGGACCGCGGACCCCGGAGGCCTGAACCGGAACGCCGTTCGTCGTCTGGGGCCTGAGGGTCGGTGGGAGGCAATAGCGCCTCTGCCGCATGCGTATCATCCCGGCTGCCGATCCCCCCGCCCCATGTCCGAGCTGCCAACCTCCATAGACGCGTCGCCCCGCCCCGCCTTCGACCTCAACGCCGTGACCGAGCGAGTGGCCGTGCAGAGCCAGTTCGTCCGGCCGCTCCTCGACGCCGTGGGGCAGGTGGTGGTGGGGCAGGGGCCGATGGTGGAGCGCTTGCTGATCGGCCTCCTCGCGGGCGGGCACGTCCTCCTCGAAGGGGTCCCCGGCCTCGCCAAGACGCTCACGGTCTCGACGCTGGCCGCCGCCGTCCGCGCGTCGTTCCAGCGCATCCAGTTCACGCCCGACCTCCTCCCGGCCGACCTCGTCGGCACGCTCGTCTACAACCAGGCCGAGGCCCGCTTCGCCGTCAAGAAGGGGCCCGTCTTCGCCAACGTCATCCTCGCAGACGAGATCAACCGCGCCCCGGCCAAGGTGCAGAGCGCGCTCCTCGAGGCGATGCAAGAGCACCAAGTGACGATCGGCGAGACGACGCACCCGCTCCCGCACCCCTTCCTCGTCCTCGCCACCCAGAACCCCATCGAGCAGGAGGGGACGTACCCGCTGCCGGAGGCGCAGGTGGACCGGTTCATGCTGAAGGTGGTCGTCGGCTACCCCACCCGCGACGAGGAGCTGGTCATCATGCGGCGGATGGCGCGCACCGAGAGGCCGCCGCCCGTGTCGCCCGTCGTGGGGCCGGAGGAGGTGCTCGCCGCCCGCGCCGTGCTCAACGACCTCTACGTGGACGAGCGCGTCGAGGGCTACGTGGTGGACCTCGTCTTCGCCACGCGCGAGCCCCACCGCTACGGGCTCCAGAGCCTCGACGGGCTCGTCGCCTACGGCGCCAGCCCGCGGGCTTCGATCCACCTCAACCTCGCCGCCCGCGCCCACGCCTTCCTCGACGGCCGCGCCTACGTCACGCCCGAGGACGTCCGTGCCCTCGCCCCGGAAGTGCTCCGCCACCGGGTCACGGTCACGTACGAGGCCGAGGCCGAGGAGGTGGCCCCGGAGCAGATCGTCGGCCGCATCCTGGAGAAGGTGGAAGTCCCGTGAGGGCTCCGGGCTCTGAGCGATGGGCGGCGAACGGTCCAAGCTCATCCCCTCTCGCTCCTAGCCCATAGCTCCATGAGAAAGCCCGAGCCGTTCCAGAAGGAGTCGATCACGGTGGCCTACATGATCGAGCAGATGCGCTCGCGCGTGGGCGTCCCGATGGCGTTGTGCAACGAGGCCGACGAGGAGGGCCGCCTGGTCACGGACGCGAACCTCCACCGGCCCGGGATCGCGCTGGCCGGCTACACCGAGCTCTTTACCCACCAGCGCGTCCAGATCCTCGGCAACACGGAGTGCCGGTTCCTGATGCACCTCGGCGAGTCCGAGCGGCTCGTCGCCCTCGAGCGCCTCCTCGCCTTCACCCTGCCCTGCATCGTCCTCACCGACGACAACGAGCTCTCCGCGCCCCTCCTCGCCGCCGCCGAGCGGGCCGGTGTTCCCGTCTACCGCACGCCCGTCTCGACCGTGGCGTTCATGTATCGGCTGCGCGACTTCCTCGAGGACCAGTTCGCCCCGCAGCTCACGCTCCACGGCTCGCTCGTGGACGTCTATGGCATCGGGCTCCTCCTCACCGGCGCCTCCGGCATCGGGAAGAGCGAGGTGGCCCTCGACCTCGTCGAGCGCGGGCACCGCCTCGTCGCCGACGACGTCGTGGTGGCGACGAAGAAGGCGGAGGGGGTGCTGATGGGGTCCGGCACCGAGCTGGCGCAGCACTTCATGGAGGTGCGGGGGCTCGGCATCGTGGACGTCCGGGCCATGTTCGGCGTCCGCGCGATCCGGTTCCAGAAGCGCATCGAGGTCATCGTGCGGATGCACCACTGGGACGAGGCCGAGGAGTACACCCGCATCGCGATGGTCGACGAGAGCGAGTCGGTGCTCGACGTAGAGCTGCCCGTGGTCAAGCTCCCCATCGTGCCGGGTAAAAACGTGACGGTCATCTGCGAGGTGATTTCGATGAACCACCTCCTCCGGCACTACGGCTACGACCCGGCCGAGGTGTTCGCGCGCCGGCTCACCGAGCGCATCCAGCGCGGCGAGGGACCGGCCCGGCCGCGCCGCGGCATCGAGTGGTTCGAGCACGACTTCGAGTAGGAGGGAGGGGCCCGAAGCGGGCGCTTCGTGCAATTCCTGCGCGTTTCGGGGACGCCCGTGCACCGAGCCGCGCCAGAGGACTCCCTCGGGCGCCGGTGCCGGCGGGAATGTGACACCGCAGTTGACACTCATAGGGGGAGCCCCTATTTTCGCGTCGGCTGAAGCGCTCCCACCACTCCTGCGGCCGCCGGACCCCGGCGTCGCACGCGCTTCGGAGTCGTCCCGGCCTGATCCTTGCCGGCCGGCGGCGCATGGGGGCGCCGCCGTGACGCCTGTGCGAGCAGGTCGCCGAGCGCCGAGGCGCGACGCGGCCCTCACCCGCTGTTCTGCAGGCGCCGAGTCCCCTACGGGAAGCCTCTTTACCTGTTGAGCCCGCCGCGGGGCGCCGACCCGGCGCCGACGGCAGGCCCCACAGGTGAAGCGGCGACGCCCGGCCGACGCCCCGCCAAGCCGCCCGCCGCCAATGCCTAAGAACAGCTACTACTACTACGACCACGAGGCCTGCACCTTCGTCGAGGTGGAGCCCGACCGCGCCCGCTGGCTCGTCCGAGGAGGTCTCGTCGTCGCCCTCGCCCTCGTCTTCGCCGCCGCCGGCGTGTGGGCCGTCTCCTCGACGAGCGTGTCGCCCGAGGAGATCGCGCAGCGCCAGGAGATCGAGGTGCTCCGCGACCAGCTCGCCTCGGCCAACGCCCATCTCACCTCCTTCTCGGACCAGCTCCAGGACCTCGCCGATCACGACCGCGAGCTCTACCGGACGGTCTTCGAGGCCGACCCCATCTCGGAGGACGAGTTCGCCCTCGGCGTCGGCGGCGCGCGCACCGACGAGTACGACCGGTACAGCGCGCCCACGGCCACCCTCCTTCGCAACACGAGCGAGACGTTCGACCGGCTGGGCCGTCAGCTCCGGCTGCAGTCCCGGTCGTTCGAGGAGCTGGAGCGGCTCGCGCGTGCGCGCAGCGCTGAGATCCGCCAGCAGCCCGCCATCCTCCCGTTGCGCGGGGCCCGCCTCACCTCCGGGTTCGGGATGCGGCGCCACCCCATCCTCCGCACCGTCCGGATGCACAACGGCGTGGACTTCCCGACCCCCATCGGCACGCCGATCTACGCCACGGCCGACGGCGAGGTCGGCTTCGTCGGCACGCGCGGCGGCTACGGCAACGTGGTGGAGGTCCGGCACCCGCTCTCCAACCGGATGACGCGCTACGCGCACCTCTCGCGGCCGCTCGTCGCGCCGGGCGAGCCCGTGAGCCGCGGCCAGCTCATCGGTTACAGCGGCAACACCGGCCTCTCGACGGCCCCCCACCTCCACTACGAGGTTCGCCGCCTCGCCGACGACGAGCCGCTCAACCCCGTGGCCACGTTCGTGCCGGGCGTGAGCGCGCGGGAGTACCAGGAGCTCCTGGAGGCGGCACAGCTCGAGACGGCCTCGTTCGACTGAGCGCCCCGGACCGATTTCGGGGGGCGGCCGCACTGGGCGGCCGCCCCTCTTTTTTCGCCGCTCCGGAACCCGATGGAAGCGGAGGGGTCCCCACGACGCACGCGCTTCGCGGTTGCATTTGAGCCCGCCACGCGATATCGTGCGGTCCCGCAGCGCCCGCTGGGCCGTGGCCGCCCGCACCCACCGGGATCCCCCTCACCCCGTACAACACGCTCATGTATTGGACGCTGGAGCTCGCCGCGTACCTCGAAGATGCTCCCTGGCCCGCCACCAAGGACGAACTCATCGACTACGCCGACCGCACCGGCGCTCCGGCGGAGGTGATCCAAAACCTCCGCGAGATCGAGGACGACGGCGAGCCGTACGAGAACATCGAGGAGGTCTGGCCCGATTTCCCGACGGCCAACGAGGACTTCTACTACGAGGACGAGTAGGCGACGGCCGGATCAGTCGGCCACGTCGAGGGCGGCACAGGCGTGGTCGAACGCGCCGAGGGCGTCGTCGATGAAGCGTCGGGCCTCGGTCTCCGCTCGAGCAACCGAGGCATAGGCCCCACCGGAGGAGTGGAGCACGAGGTCGAGGTGGCGGATGACGAATCCGTAGGTCCCGGTCCCCCCGGCCATCGTCAGGAGCGAGACGGAGAAGCCGCGGTGGTACACCGTCAGAGGAGCGGATGAGATGCAGACAGTGGAGGAGGGAGTCATCGGTAGAGGCGAGGGAGAGACAGTTGCGCAGTACATCGGCAAGTGCCCCGCCGAGATGCGACAGGCGGCTCCGTTGCTGCGGATTGGCACGCGCGCGCGCCGGAAGGCCACCGGAAACACGGACGATCGCTGACATGAGACAGCGCTGTCCAACGGGGGTCTCATGATGAGCTGGCGCATGGCGAGCGGCTCGAGTTGGGCGCAAGGGCGGGCCGGACCGGCTCGCCTCAAGGGGTGGCAGGAGCCGTCGAGGCTGCGGGCTCGCGCTGCTCCCGCACCAGCGTGAGCGCGCGCTCGGCGACCCTGTGGAACGCCCCGACGGCTTGCGTGACCGCCTCGACATGGCTCCGCGTACCGACGAGCTGGCCGAGCCGGGCTCGGCGCTCGAGGTCGGCGCACAGGGCGGCGAGCTCACCCGCTCCTAGGATGCCGCTCGAGGACTTCAGCTTGTGGACGGCCTTCGCGACCCCTAGGGCATCGGCGGCGGCGTACGCCTCCTGGATCTGGCGGACGAGCACGAGGTCGGCCCGCAGGTAGCTCGAGAGCACCTCCTCCACGAACCCCAGGTCCTCGACGCCGGTGAGCTCCAGGAGGTGCGTGTGGACCGCGTGGGCCTCGGCGTCGAGGGCGTCCGAGGCGACCCCATCCGGGAGGACCGGGGCGGGCTCCGGCCGCGCCGTCAGCGGCGAGGAGGGGACGGGGAGGGACGAGGGCTGCGGAGTGGGGGCCGATTCGGGGATGGGAGAGGCTGAGGGCTCGGGCGAAGCCCCGAGCGGGGAGGCGCTCGTGCCGCGGGCCTCCGGGGAGGCCGCCGGAGGAGGGGCCGGGTCGGCGCTCGGACGGGCCGACTTCGGGCCGATCAAGGAGTTGAGGTCGAGCGAGCGCGCCTTCCGTTCGAGAGGGAGAACGGGCGTGGGGG
>JAWWCA010000021.1:0-24440 GCA_033720695.1 Rubricoccaceae bacterium | reverse complement strand
CGGTCCGGTCGAGGTGGATCGTCGCCCCTTCCCAGGTCGTCAGGCTCTGGTGGGCGTCGGGACGGACGATCCGGACCATTGCGGCGGCGCCGTCGGAGGTGGGGTTCGAGGCGACCTCGAACGTCAACTCCTCGTCCTCCGCGAACGCGTTGGCGTGGATCCACGTCCACCGCTCGGGGAGGGTGGGCCCGTGGTTCTTGGCCTGGTACACGAGGGCGCGGTCGAAGCGGTACTCCTCGCCGTCCCATTCGATCCTGCCTGACGCGTAGCCCTTCATGACAGGGACACGGTGGATGAACGGGACGCGCCGCAGGATCAGGCGCTCTTCGAGCTCGAACCGCCGGAGATCTCCGACGGGCTCGGCCCGATCCGAGATGAACGGCTCGATCAGGACGTCCCATCGGCCGTGGGGGCTGACGGCCTGGATCGCCGTCTCGGTGACCACGCTCTGCATGCCCTTGCTGGCCCACGACAGGCCACAGCCTTCCTCAGCCGCCGACCACCCGTCCGGCCCCACCCGCTCGATGCCGGTCTGGATGCGGCGGGTCGGGCCGCCGTTGCCGCCGTCGAGGACGTAGAGGCCGGTGCGCTCGGGGGAGACCGCCTCCCCCGAGAGCATGTACGGCATGAGGAAGAAGAACCGCCCCTCCTCGGGCAGCATCACCCGACAGTTGTAGAAGTCGAACCAACGGGGCTGCCCCCGGTGACGGAACGCGTTGTCCGGGTTGGCGATGACGTCGGTCGAAGTCACGGGTGCCGGGGCGGTTGAGGGGCGAGGCGTCAGGCGTACGACTTCCGCATGGCCTGCATCTCCTGGGGCGCGTCGGAGTCCTTGAAGTACTTCCGGACCAGCTCCCCGTACTCCTTGATCGCCGTCGGGTCGTAGGTGACGAAGGTGTCGATGTACAGCTGTCGGATCCGCTCGTGGCGGTTGCCGAGCCGCAGGTAGAAGTTGACGAACTTCGGCTCGAAGTAGTCCGTGGCGAAGCGCTGGATGTAGGAGAAGACGTCGACGTAGTCGGACCAGTACCGCTCGTTGTAAGCCTGGAGCCGCTCCTTCCGGAGGTCGTTCTCGTCCATCGCCGCGATCACCTCGTCGGCAAGGGCGACGGCGCTGGACTGCGCGACGTAGAGGCCGGCCGAGAAGATCGGATCGACGAAGGCGGCGGCGTCCCCGATGATGGCCCACCCGTCGCCGACGAGCTCCTTGGCGTAGGCGTGGTAGTCGGAGAACATCACCTCGCCGTTGCTGTCGCGCTTGAGCGGCTTGAACTCGGTGACCCGCTCGGCGTCCTTGATGCGGTCCCAGATGTAGTCGCAGGTCTGGACGTACTTGTCGTAGAACGCCGCGGGGTCCTCGAGGTACTCCTCCAGGAACACCTCGCGGTTGGCGACGATGCCGACGGAGGCCTTCGGGGCCTTCAGCGGGGCCCACCAGAACCACATGTCCTTGCCGAAGATCAGCCGGACGTCACCCTCGGCCGTGCCGGGGTTCCGCTTCACGCCCTCGAAGTGGGCGAAGCAGGCGAAGCTCTTGAGCTCGGCCATCTCCATGCGGAGGTCCAGCTTGCGCGCGAGGAAGTTGCCGCGCCCGCTGGCGTCGATCAGGAGGTCGCAGCGGACCTCGTGGGTCAGGCCGCCGTGCATGAACCGGACGCCGTTGACGCGGCCGTCGTCGCTGTAGAGGATGTCCTGGACGAAGGCCTCCTCGAGCGCCGTGGCGCCGTGGTCCCGCGCGTTGTTGAGGAGGTACTCGTCGTAGACCGAGCGCTCGAAGGAGTAGACCCACGCGCGGCACTGCTCGTCCTCAGGGAAGACGTCCTGCTCGAACTGGAAGACCGTGCCGTCCTCGGACTGCCAGGCCCCGTTGTACTTCTGGATGAACCGCTCGTCGAGGTCCTCGGCGGTGATGCCGAGCCGGTGCCAGACCCGCCACAGCGCCGTCGGCGCGACGATCTCGCCCACGGCGAGACGGGGGAACTTGGCAGCCTCCAGGACGAGCACCGACCGGTCCGCGTCCGCGACCACCGTCGCAAAGGTGGACCCTGCCGGGCCGCCGCCGATGACGATGGTGTCGTAGTGCGATCGAATCGTGGGGGTATGGGTGGTTTCCACGGGTACCTCTGGGTCTTGGGGAAGGAGTGAGAAGGAGGAGGGGGCTCAGGAGGTGGCGGCTCAGCCGGCGACCGTCTCCGCTGCGGCGCGCGCGCGCGCGGCCTCCTTGATGGAGGGCGGAGCGGTCTCGGGGTCGTAGAGCTTGGGGTCCGGCTGGGGGACGGGCACGTGCGGGCTGAAGTGGTGCTCGGCGTGCAGGTAGAAGTTGAAGGTCAGCTTGTTGATGACGCGCCAGATGCCCTCGTTGAAGCTGCGGGTGTCGTGGCCGCGGCCGTAGGGCAGCTCGGCGTGCGTGATGAAGTTGAAGTGCGCCACGAGGGCGTGGCTGATCATGATGGGGATCAGCCAGAACACGGCCACCCACACGACGCCGCGCAGGGGCTCGCCCACGGACGCCTGCCACGCGATGACCGCCAGGGCGACGAGGATCGGCGGGGCGACGGCCATGAAGTACCGCTTCGGCTCCCAGGTGTACTTCGCGATCCGGTAGTAGTGGGTCAGGATGTACGGCAGGAGGTGGCGGTCGACGCGGTGGGGATCCCGTTCGCTCTGGGCGAACCGATGGTGCATCATATGAGCCGCTCGCCAACCGTCAAAGTGGGTGAGCTGGATGGAGCAGAGGACCAAGCCGACGCGCCGGTTAAGCTCTCGCTTTTTGAAGAGCGTATAGTGGACGCAGTTGTGGATCGCAATTTGGCCCAAATAGTACACGTAGCCGAGTACAGCGATCACCGCGAGGGCCAGGGGAAGGGACATGGGACAGGTGGTTGTGAGGTGCTCCCGACAGCTGAGCTAGCAAATATAACGGTTGCTGGCTTAGAAGCAAGGCGTCATCTCAATCGGTTTCAGGCACTCGGAGGGAGGGGGCATCCAGTGCCGCGGAGGCACCGGACGGGAGGAGGGTGCGGGTCTGAGGCTCTGCGGCCAAGAGGTGGGCACGGGTGGCCGCCACCCCGGGCGCATCGTTAGCCTTGGTGGTCAAAGGGCGCGCCCCTCTCCGGGCGGAACGTTTACACAAAGGAAATGTCCGCTCCCTCTCCCGACCATCATGAAGATCGCCGTCATCGGAGGTACCGCATCCGGCCCGGCCGCAGCTGCCGAGGCCGTTCGCACGAACCCCAGCGCCGAGGTGGTGCTGTTCGAGGAAGGAGACCACATCAGCGTGGGCGCGTGCGAGATCCCCTACTTCGTCGCCGGGCGGTTGGAGGGGGAGCAGGATCTCCAGGTGCTCACGGCCGAGGCCTTCGAGCGGACGCGAGGCGCCACGGTGCAGCTTCGGCACCGCGTCCACGCGATCCAGCCGGCTCAGAAACGACTGGTCGTGGAAGCGCTCCGATTCGGGAGTCGGCATGAGATCCCCTTCGACCGGTTCATCCTCGCGACGGGTGCGCGGGCCCACCGATTGGGGGTGGAGGGCGAGGAGGCCGCCGGGGTGTTCACCGTCCGCACCTACCCCGACGCCCTCGCCATCAAGCGGTGGCTGGACACCGAGCCCGTCCGCCACGTCGTTATCGTCGGTGGCGGGTTCGTGGGCCTGGAGATGGCCGAGGCGACGCGCGACCGAGGGCTCCGGACGACCCTCCTGGAACCCGAGGGGCGGGTCCTCCCGGCGTCCCTCTCCAAGCCCCTCTCCGCACCCTTGGAGCACGCCGTCTGGGAAGCCGGGGTCCGGGTCCGAGCCGAGCGGGTGACCCGGATCGAGGCCGACTCGGCAGGACGTGTTCGGGCCGTGCGCACCGACCGCGGGGAGATCATCGGGTGCGGGGCCGTCCTGGTCTGCATCGGCGTCACGCCTCGGAGCGACCTCGCTGCGTCGGCAGGCATCCGGTGCCACCCCTCTGGTGCGGTGGCGGTGGACGACGAGATGCGCACGAGTGCTCGCACCGTCTGGGCCTGCGGGGACGTCGTAGCCGTCCCCCGGATCATCGACGGTGTGCCCGTGCACTGGCCACTCGCTCCCGTGGGGCGGCGGACGGCCCGCGTTGCAGCCCGAAACGCGTCGGGGGCTCGGCCTCCTGATCGCTTCACCGGCATCACCGGTGCCATCGCCGTCCGAGCCTTCGGGGTGGAGGCGGCCCGGGTGGGCCTGACCCTCGACGAGGCCAACGCGGCTGGGTTCGACGCCCTCGCGGCAGACGTGCAGTACTGGAGCCGGACGCGCGTCTACCCGGGGTCGCGTCCGCTCTGGGCTCGTCTCGTCGTGGAGCGGCGTGGGGGGCGCATCCTCGGCGGCGAGCTCGTCGGGAGTGAGGGGGCTGCGCTGCGGGCCGACGTCCTCGTGCCCCTCGTTGCCGCGGGCGCGACGGCGAAAACGCTGGCAGAGGACCTCGACCTCGTCTACAATCCGCCCGTGGCGCCCGCGCTCGACGTGTTGAAGGTCGCCTCGGCTCAGGCCCTCCGCCACATGTCCGGTGAGCCCGGGAAGCGGAGCGTCAGGCCTCGACGCGGTCGTTGAGCCCCTCGACGCCCTGCGCCTTGGCGCAGTGGTCACAGCAGAAGAACGTGTCGCCCTTCTGCATCCCATGCCCGATGATGCGAACGCCGCAGTGAGCGCACGTCGGGGCGAGGGCCTGGACCGCACACTCGAAGGAGTCGAACGTGAACCGCTGGTCGTCGTGGGTGATCACAGTGAAGGCGCGGTCGTAGTCGTTGCCGCAGGTGCTGCAGAGAGGCATGAGAGGATGGAGTGGTGAAGGGGTCGTTGGTACGAATGGGTGGCCCTGCGGTTCGGAGCAGCGTGACCGAAACGGGGACCGCTTGAGGCGCACGCAGTCTGGAATCCAAGCCGGTCGGTGCGAGAAGGCCCTGGGAAGAGACTGGGGCACGTTGCCGCCCCTCCGGCACGTTCCGTAGCTTGGCCCTCTCGACTGCCTGGATCCGGTCCCATGCGCGGCTTCCGTCGCTCTATCGCTTTGCGCTTCTGTGCCGTCGGGCTCCTCGTGAGCCTCGGCGCGGGAGTCGCGGCCCCCGTCGCGGCGGCCGGGCATGCCGACCGTGCCGTGGAGCGCTTGGGGCTCCACGAGATCCCGCAGGCCGTGCTCGACGTGGCGCTCGACGACGTACGCGCCGACACCCCGGAGGCCCTCGCCGTTGCCCTCGCGGAGGTCCTCCGCGTCCGGCTCGGCGAGGCAGCCCCCCCCGCCGACGTGCTCCTCGGGGCCCTCTACGGACAGCTGTTCCGGGTGCTCCAGGAGGAGGTCGGCGACCACGCGGTTCTCCTCGCGGCGAGCGCTGGCGGGACCCTCCTCGCCCCGTTCAGCGGCGAGGTCGCACCGGGGAGTGACGCGGCCCCCGCGCCCCCGGCGGCGGCTCTCGCCTCGAGTCCTCAGGCGCCCCAGCCGGCCCCCCGAGCGCTCCGCCCCGCGCTCCAGCCTCTCGGGCCCTAGCCGCGCAGGGCCGCCTCTCGTGGCGGCCCGGCCCTCTTCGTCCTGGCCGGCCGTTCGGGTCGGTCGTTCTCGCTTTTCCGCCGGCTTCGCCGGGCCCACAGGGCTCCGGCCGCGCCGGTCCCCCGCACGCACCGCAGCACCATGCAAGGCAACGGATTCAAGATCTTCGCCCTCGCCGCGTTCGTCATCCTCTCGCTCTACTACCTCTTCCCGACGCTTCAGAACTACCTGAACGAGCGGGAGCTGGCGGCGATGGAGGAGACCGAGCGCGAGCTCTACCAAAACGACCACTACGACGACCTCCAGGCCGACCGTGAGGCAGCCCTCAAGCTCGGCCTCGACCTCCAGGGCGGCATGCACGTCACCCTTGAGGTGGGGATGGACGCCCTTCTGGCCGAGCTCGCAGATGGCCGCCGCGACGAGGTGTTCAACAGCGCGCTCGCCGCCGCACGGCAGGAGGCGCTCACGAGCCGCGAGTCCTTCGTGGGCCTTTTCGTGACGGCCATCGAGAGGCTTCAGCCCGGCACCCGGCTCTCACGCTACTTCCGGTCCCCCGACGCCGGCATCACCGCCCGCTCGGAGAACGACGACGTCGTCGCGTACCTCGACGCCGAGGCCGAGGACGCCCTCAACCGCGCCGTCGAGATCATCCGCAAGCGCGTCGACCGGTTCGGCGTCTCCGAGCCCTCCATCCAGAAGCAGGGCAACAGCCGCGTCATCGTCGAGCTCCCGGGCGTCGACGACCCCGAGCGCGTGCGGGACCTCCTCAAGGGCACCGCCCGCCTCGAGTTCCGCCTGATGGCTGAGCCCTCGGAGCTCCAGGCGGCCGCCCTCCGTGTCTACCAGTACTTCGAAGGGGAGGAGCCGGACGCTGACGTGGCTCCGGTGGACTCTACCGACGCGCCCGCGGACACGACCGCGACCACCGATGCCGACACCGTCACGACGGACCTCCAGGCCCTCTTCGGCGACGAGACGCCCGACGAGACCGGGGGCGGCACGGAGGGCGACGCGCGCTTCACCGAAATCTTCCGTCTCTACCAGGCGACGGAACAGCCGGTCTTCGGGGCCGTCGCGGTCTCCGACACCGGCGAGGTGCGCGGCTACCTCGACCGGCCCGAGGTGCAGGCGATGCTGCCCCCGGGGACCCAGCTCCTCTACACGGCGAAGGCGGAGAGCCAGACCGAGACGGGGGAGCCGGTCTACTACCTCCTCGGCATCCGGGAGCGGGCCGAGCTCACCGGCGAGGTGCTCACCGACGCCCGCCCGTCGTTCGACCAGTTCACGAACGAGGCCAAGGTCTCCCTGACCATGAACTCTCAGGGGGCGCAGCGCTGGAGCCAGCTCACCGGCGCCAACGTCGGTAAGCACGTCGCCATCGTCCTCGACAACGTGGTCTACAGCTACCCCGTGATCCGTGAGCGCATCCCCGGAGGGCGCACCGAGATCTCGGGCAGCATGTCCCGCGCCGAGGTCGACGACATCGTGACGGTGCTGAAGTCGGGCGCGCTGCCCGCGCCCGTCGACATCATCGAGGAGCGGACGGTCGGGCCGAGCCTCGGCGCCGCGTCGATCCGGGCGGGCACGTTCTCGCTCCTCGTCGGCTTCCTCTTCGTGTTCGTCTTCATGGTGCTGTGGTACCGCACGGCCGGGCTCGTGGCCAACCTCGCCCTGGTGCTGAACGTGCTGTTCATCTTCGGCATCCTCGCCGCCTTCGGCGCCGTGCTCACGCTCCCCGGCATCGCCGGCATCGTGCTCACGATCGGCATGGCCGTCGACGCCAACGTGCTCATCTTCGAGCGCATCCGGGAGGAGCTGGCGACGGGCAAGACCCTCAAGGCCGCCATCGAGGGCGGCTACTCGAAGGCGCTCAGCGCCATCGCTGACGGCAACATCACGACGTTCTTCGTCGGGGTGATCCTGTACTCGTTCGGGATCGGGCCCATCCAGGGCTTCGCCGTCACGCTGATGGCGGGCATCCTGTCGTCGCTGTTCTCCGCCATCGTCGTCACCCGCATCGTGTTCGACTGGCTCGTCTCCGGCCGCCGCGCCTCTCTCGCCATCGGGTAGGGGTCCCGGGGCCGAGGCGCGACCGCAGCGCCCGCGCTCCCTCAAGACTCTGGACCCCTGACCTCGACCCCCTGTTGCCATGCGCATCTTCGAAAACACGAACGTCGACTTCGTCGCGAAGCGGAAGTTCGGCTTCATCTTCTCCAGCATCATCATCGTCCTCGGCCTCGTCTCGCTCGTCACGCGGGGGATTGAGACCGGGATCGACTTCCTCGGCGGCACCGAGATCGTGGTGGAAACCGCCGAGCCGATCCCGGCCGTCGAGGTCCGCGGCGCGCTCGAGGCTGCCCTCGGCACGACGCCCGAGGTCAAGCTGTACGGCGGCGAGGACCAGCTCCTCATCCGCACCGTGGCCGGCGGCGACCCCGACTCGCTCCAGTCCCTCGTCGTGGGCGCGATCAACGACGAGTTCGCGGGCTCGAACCCGACCGTGCTCAAGCTGGACTCGGTCGGTCCGCGCTTCGCCGAGGACCTCAAGCGCGGCGCCATCTGGTCGGTCCTCGCGGCGCTCCTCGTCATCTTTGCCTACATCGCCGTCCGGTTCGAGTGGCGCTACTCCGTAGGCGCCGTCGTTTGCCTCACACACGACGTCCTCTTCACGCTCGGGTTGTTCTCCCTCCTTCAGGGAGTGGTGCCGTTCTCGCTCCAGATCGACCAGGCCATCATCGCGGCCTTCCTCACGATCGTCGGGTACTCCATCAACGACACCGTCGTCGTGTTCGACCGGATCCGCGAGTACGCCAACCTCTTCAAGACCGAGCGGTTCGACAAGGTCATGAACCGCTCGATCAACGCGACGCTCTCGCGCACGATCCTGACGAGCGGCACGACGCTCCTGGTGGTGTTCGTGCTGTTCCTCTTCGGCGGCGAGGTGTTGAAGGGGTTCGCCTTCGCGCTCCTCGTCGGCGTCGCGATCGGGACGTACTCCTCGATCTTCGTGGCCTCGCCGGTCGTGCTCGCGCTCCGCGAGCGCGCCGGGCTGATGTAGACCGGCGCCTCGCCCGTGGCCGCGCGGCGCGACGGCCGGTCTCGGGAGGGCGCGGGTGCTACCTTGCCCGCGTCCTCCCGGTCCCCTAGCCTCTCACCCCCATGATGCAGTTCGATGTGGACGAGCGCGGCGGCGTCGCGACCCTCGCCCTCTCCGGCGACGTGATGGGCGGGCCCGACGGCGCGGCCCTCCACGACCACCTCCAGCGGCTGAAGACCGAGGGCCGACGCAACGTGGTCGTGGACCTCGACGGCGTCCGGTTCATGAACTCGTCGGGGCTCGGCATGCTCATCGGCGCCCTCACGACCATGCGCAACGGGGGCGGCGACCTCCGGCTCGCGCGCGTCGGGCAGCGGGTCCAGTCGCTCCTCGTCATCACGAAGCTCGCCGCCGTCTTCCAGTGCTACGACAGCGTCGACGAGGCCGTAGCGTCGTTCCAATGAGGCTGGGCCCGGAGCGCCCGCGGAGGCTCCGCGGCGTCCGGCCGGCCGACCAACCGAGCATCCGATGCCAGCCACCATCGTCATCGGCGCCCAGTGGGGCGACGAAGGGAAGGGGAAGATCGTGGACCTCCTCGCGCCCGCGATGGACGTGGTCGCGCGGTACCAGGGGGGCGCCAACGCCGGCCACACGATCGCGTGGGGCGAGGGCGAGGCGCGCCGCCAGTTTGTGCTCCACCTCATCCCCAGCGGCATCTTCCACGACGGCGTCACGTGCGTCATCGGGAACGGCGTCGTCGTGGACCCCGTGGCGCTGATGGAGGAGATCGCCCAGGTCGAGGCCCTCGGGTTCTCGGTCGAGGGCCGCCTCTTCATCTCCCACAACGCCCACCTGATCATGCCGTACCACAAGCGGCTCGACCAGGCCAAGGAGCGCTACCGCGACGCCGAGGCGATCGGGACGACGGGCCGGGGGATCGGGCCGGCCTACGTGGACAAGTTCGCCCGCACGGGCATCCGCGTCGTGGACCTCCTCGACCGGGACGTCCTGCGCAAGAAGCTCACGGCCGCGCTCGAGGAGAAGAACACCATCCTCCGCGCCGTCTACGCCGACGAGGGGCTCGACGTGGACGCGATCGTCGAGGAGTACGTCGCCTTCGACCGCCGCATCGACCCGTTCGTGACCGATACCACGCGGCTGCTCGGCGAGGCGCTGGCCGACGGCCAGCGGATTCTGGCCGAGGGGGCGCAAGGCGCCCTGCTCGACGTGGACCACGGCACGTACCCGTATGTCACCAGCAGCCACCCCACGGCCGGCGGGTGCTGCACCGGCCTCGGGATCCCGCCCACCGCCGTCGACCGCGTCATCGGCATCGTCAAGGCCTACACCACCCGGGTCGGCAACGGGCCCTTTCCGACCGAGCTGACCGACGCCATAGGCGAGCGCCTCCGCGCGGAGGGCCGCGAGTTCGGCGCGACGACAGGGCGGCCCCGGCGGTGCGGCTGGCTCGACGCCGTCGCGCTCCGCTACACCGCCCGCCTCAACGGCTTCACCGACCTCGCCGTCACCAAGCTCGACGTCCTCGCCGGCCTCGACGAGATCCAGGTCTGCACTGCCTACCGCGTCGACGGGAAGACCACGGACCGCTTCCCGAACGATCTCCCGACGCTTGAGCGGGCCGAGCCGGTGTACGAGACCCTCCCCGGCTTCGCGGGCGAACTCGGCACGGCCCGCTCCCTCGACGACCTCCCCGGCGACGCCCGCGACTATCTCGACGCGATGGCCGACCTCATCGGCGTCCCGGTCTCGATGGTCTCGACAGGGCCGCGGCGGGAGGAGACCCTGGTGGTCTAAGTTTGGCGGAGGGATCGCGGCGCGGGGGCCGGCCGTCCCCATGACGCTCGCCGTGCCTCCAACGCCGACCTCGGATGAAGGCCTACCGCACCGGGACGAAGATCAAGCTGGGGCTCATCGCCGCGGCCGTCGTCATCGCCGTCGCGTCGCTGCTCTACACCAACCGGCTCGCCGACCGCGTCGCGCGGCAGGAGCAGGAGGCCGTCCGGTTGTGGGTCCGCGCCATCGAGTACCAGGCCGGGACGGCGGCGGAGAACCCCTACGCCGTCGAATTCGGCCGCCTCGACAGCCTCCTCCAGGCCGACGCCGCGGGGGTCGCGGCCGACGCGGGCCTGGCGCGGCTGCGGGAGGCGGTCCGGTGGGCCCGGGCGCAGCCGACCAGCGAGGAGCTCGACTTCGTGTTCAACGAGATCATCGAGCCTGGCCGGTTCAGCGTCCCCGCCGTCATCACCGACTCGGCCATGACGTTCGTCGCGGCTTCGCGGAACGTGGCCGTCGGCGGCGCCGAGCAGCTGCTCACGCCGGAGGACGAGGCCCGCCTCCTCGCCCTCGCGCGGGAAATGGACGAGGACAACGAGCCGATCCCCCTCGTCCTGGCCGGGCAGGTGCAGCTCGTTCACTACGGGGCCTCGGAGCTGGAGCGGCTCATCCGGTGGTTCCCGCCCATCCAGCTCCTCTTCGTCGCGCTGTTCATCCTCGTCGGTTACCTCGGCTTCTCCTACATCCGCCGGAGCGAGCAGAGCAACCTCTGGGTGGGCATGGCGAAGGAGGCCGCCCACCAGCTCGGCACCCCGCTCTCCTCGATGATGGGGTGGATCGAGCTGCTCCGGCTCCAGCGGGAGGGCGACGACGAGGCCGAGATGGTGGCCTCGGAGCTCGAGCGCGACGTGGCCCGCCTCCGCCGCGTGGCCGACCGGTTCGAGAAGATCGGCTCCGTCCCCGAGTTGCGGCCGACCCCGCTCCTCCCCGTCCTCGACGGCGTCGCCGACTACATCCGGCGCCGCATCCCCCGGGAGGGGCCGTGCGTCTCGCTCGACGTCTACTGCCCCCGCGACCTCGCCGCCGACCTCAACCCCGACCTCTTCGAATGGGTCGTGGAGAACCTCCTCAAGAACGCCCTCGACGCCATGGACGGCGACGGGCAGCTCGTGGTCGAGGCCTCTGAGCGAGGGGGGGAGGCGAGGATCGAGGTGCGCGACACCGGCAAGGGCATGGACCGCGCCACGGCGCGCCACATCTTCCGCCCCGGCTTCTCGACCAAGAAGCGGGGGTGGGGGCTGGGGCTCAGCCTCGCCCGGCGGATCGTCGAGGAGTACCACGGGGGCAGCCTCGCCCTCGTCGAGTCCACCCCAGGCGTCGGCACCACGTTCCTCATCACGCTCCAGGCCGTCGACGCGCCGCCGTCTTCGCTCGCGTCCGCCCCGCGCCGTTCGGAGGCCGTCGTGCCGGTCAGCGCCGCCGCAGGTACTCGGCAAGGGCGCCGGGGTCGTCGTCGGTGACGGCGGTGTAGATGGCCGCCCGGCGTCGCCAGAGGACGAGGTACTGGTCGCCCACGCGCCGGACGTCCACGGGCGGATCGTCGGCGAGGCGGGCGTAGACGGGCGGCGCGAGGCGGAGCCGGTCGGACGCGGCGTCGAGGAAGGCGTAGTCGTAGGCGTAAACGACGATGGGGGCGCCCGCGTCGTCGGTGCGGTACCGTAGGACCGGCACCTCCACGCCCTCAGACAGCGCCGCGACTCCGACCCCTTCGAGGCGGGCGTCGGGGAAGACCGGGACTCGGATGGGCCATCCAAATTCGCCGATGATGAACGCCTCGGCCTCGTCGAGGTCGCTCGTCTGAACGTCGAGTCGCGCGGTCCCGGTGTGGGCAGCGACGAGGGTGAGGAGGTCCGGCACGCTGCTCTCGACGGGATCCGGGCGGACGAGGGCGTAGGCCACGAGGAGTCCGGCTGCCAAGAGGGCGACGGCCGTCAGGACCGTGACCGGGCGCGGGCCAGCGGTGGGCGGCCGCTCGCCTCTCGTCTGGATCCGGTCGTACGCTGGGTGGTCGGGTGGGAGCGCCGCGGTGTCGAAGGGGGCGTCGGGGTCCTCCTCGTGATCCATGCGGTCGTCGGGGAGCACCCGGCGGCGCGCCGGGGGGCGCTCCGACGGAGCGGGCGGTGCCCCCGGGGCGAGGTCGGGGTCAGAGACCCCGGGGCCCTCAGGGACGTCGGGCTCGGGCGGCTCCTGGAAGGGCACGCCGGGGGGCACGGCCTCCGGGTCCGGCTCGGCGGGGCGCTGGGGGGCCCGTGGGTCGTCGGGCGGGACGAGGGCGAGGAGGAAGGCGAGGAGCATGGAGGCGCCGGAAGGTCAGTCGGCGTAGACGAGGCTGACGCGGCTGCCTTTTCGGAGGTCGAGCAGCGCGGCGGCGTCCCCGTTGCGGACGCCGATTTCGAGGTGGCCGGCCGAGCCGACGAGGGCGACGGGCTCGCCCGGCGGGACGTCGGCGTAGGTGGCGTGGATCCCGGTGAGGATGGTGGAGCCGGCGTAGCATTTGAGCCGCTGCCGCTGCCCCTCCAGGAGAGAGCCGGGCACGTTCGTGATGCAGTTGCCGAAGCGGTCGACGTGGACGACCCATCCCTGGATCCCCTCGCCGTCGGCGATGGGGAGCGCCCAGTGGAGGCGCTCGTAGGCCTCGGTGGGCGTCCCCACCTCATCGAGGGCGCGTCCGTTCGCGAGGTGGGCAGCCACGGGCCCGAAGACGTCGCGCCCGTGGAAGGTGGGGCTGGGCGTCGGGGTGCGCCACGCCGCGGGCTGGTCCAGCACGACGACCGCGTCCGGGGGGGCGTCGTCGAGGAGGAGGGGGAGGAGGCCGTTGTCGGGGCCGACGAAGCGGTGCCCCCCGAACGCAGCAGCGATCGCCCGGCGGTCCGTCCCTACCCCGGGATCCACGACGACGAGGTGCACCGTGCCGTCCGGGAAATAGGGGAGGGCTTGGCGGAGCACGAACGCCGCCGCCATGACGTCCTGCGGCGCCACCTCGTGCGTCACGTCGACGAAGCGGAGGCCCGGCGCGATCCCGAGCATCGCCCCCTTCATGGCCGCGACGTAGGCGTCCTGCGAGCCGAAATCAGTGGTGAGCGTTACGGGGGGAAGCACGAGGGCGGTGGCAACGGGCCGAAAGATACGCGGGACGGAGAGGCCCACGGATCGAGCGCTAGGGTGCGGGGCGCGAGGGCGGATGCCCCGGAGTCATCGGTCCCCCGTCCCCATTATCTTCCAGGCCCCGCCCCTCCCCCCTATGTCATCCACACCGTCCAAGCCGCGCCCCGCTCTCACCCCCCGCCACCAGCAGGCGCTCGATGCGTTCGTCCGCTTCTGGGGGGAGATGGCGACGCACTGGGGGATCAACCGGACGATGGCGCAGATCCACGCCCTCCTGTACGCCTCGGAGCGCCCTCTCGACACCGACGAGATCATGGCGCGCCTCGACATCAGCCGGGGCAACGCCAACATGAACCTCCGCGCCCTCCTCGACTGGAGCCTGATCTCGAAGTCCCAGCAGCCGGGCTCCCGGAAGGACTACTACGCGGCCGAGAAGGACGTCTGGACCATCACGACCACGATCATCGAGGAGCGGAGGAAGCAGGAGATCTTGCCGGTGCAGGAGGCGCTGGCCCGGTGTTCAGAGACGCTGCGCGAAGGGCCTCCTCTGAGCCCGGATGAGGCGCAGTTCGCCGCCCGCATCGACAACCTCGTGGGCTTCCTGGAGGTGTTCGAGGGGTTCACGCGCGCCTTCCTCCCGTTCCTCCGCAGCCGCAGCGGCGACAAGGTGAAGCGGATGATCGAGTTCGCGCTCCGCCTCCGCGACCGGCGCGAGCCTGCCGATGCCTGAGGCCGAACGCACGGGCCCGCGCGGGGAACGCCTGGCCGCCGAGTTCCTCGAGGCCAAGGGGTATACCATCCTCGACCGGAACTACCGGTTCGAGCGCGAAGAGGTCGACCTCGTCTGCTTCGCGCCTGCCGACCGGCCAGGCGACGGGGGCTGGATCGTGTTCGTGGAGGTGAAGACCCGGCGCGGCCTCGGGTTCGGCCGGCCCGAGGAGGCCGTCGACGAGGCCAAGCAGCGGGCCATCCTGCGCGTGGCCGAGGCGTACCTCCACGAGCGACGCCTCGTCGCCGCGCTCTGCCGCTTCGACGTCGTAGCCGTGCTGCTCGGCGACGGAGAGCCGGAGATCGAGCACTTTGAGAACGCCTTCGGCTACTTTCTCTGAGAAGCGTCCCCGCCACATCGTGCTCGGGGACCGCTCCGGCAGCGGCGTCGCGGTTTCGGTCCAGACCGATCCGTTCTCGCTGTAGCCGCGATGGTCCACGCGGACGCCAGGGGACGGGTCACCAGGCCACACGGCGGGGCTGCGCTTCGCGCTCGGTTCCCGGCGTCATGTCGGCGGCCCGCTGGAGGGCGCCTGCCGTGCGCGGCACGTACGGGACGAGCCCGCCCAAGCCCGACGCCCCCCCTGCGGCGTAGTCCACTGCTCGGGGTCCATCCGCGTGCCGCTGCACGTCGGTCCCGGGGAAGTAGAAGGCGAGGATGTCGCGGTAGGAGCGGCCCTGGAGTGCCTGCCCTCGCGCCCCGTACTGGCTCATGCCGACGCCGTGCCCGAAGCCGCGGCCGGTGAACACGTACTGGCCGCCGTCTCGCTGGACGGTGAAGTGCGTGCTCCGCACCGTCCGCGCGCCATAGGCCCCGTTGACGACGGCGCGGAACTCGTTGCCGCTGATCCGCCGCCCCGCGCCGAGGAGGTGCACCGTCGCGACGCGGCCGTCTGTGGCCCGGCTGGCGACCTCGATGCCACTCACGCCGCCGTAGCGGCTGGAGAGCGTGCGGAGGACGCCCGAGACCGGGGCCGTCGTGGTCCACCGGTAGTCCGGGCAGTCGCGGTCGTAGGGATCGGGGCGCCCTCGCAGATAGGAGAGAGGAGCGCCGTTCCAGACGTCCTCGTTGTTGGCCGTGTGCCCGCCTGAGCAGGAGTAGTAGGTCGCTTCCGCAAGGGCCCCCCGATGCTGGAGCACCTCGCCGCGGGTGGCCCCGGCTGCGGCCCGACTGCGAGCCGTCTCAGCGTCCGCGCCTCGGTAGACCTGGGAGCCGGTGTCGTCGGTGACGTCGAACGGCTCTGAGCGATCGCGGGCGCGCAGGCCGTACGTCCGGGCGAGGACCGCCTGCGCCTTGATCCCCTCCATCTCCTGGAACGGGTACTCGCTCGCGACCACGCTGGACACGTAGGCTTCAAGGGGCACGTAGTTGATGAGCCGGAGCGCCCCTCGCGCCCCGTTCCGTTCGATGGACAGCGCGCCACGGTAGCGCTTCCAGGGCCCGTTGACGCGCAGGGCGAGCGGGGCATCTCGGGACGGGACAACCTCGAACACGTCACCTTGTAGCGTCACCGACGGAGCACGGAGGCGGAGGCGTCCGCTGACGTGCTCCACACGTGCCGTTTCTCCCATCGACAGGGTGGTGGTCGGCCGGTCGGACCGGTCGGCGTAGATGGTGAGCGGGCCGCTCTCGGCGGTCACCGTGACGGATTGGGGGGCCGCGCTGGCGAGGAGGTGGACGCGCACGATGGGCTCCCGTGGCTGCGCGTGCGCAGCAGGTGCGAGGAGCCCGGCGGCGCACAGGACGGCGAGCGCAAGGAGGGGGAGGCGGGCGGACATGGTCGGGGGGGACGACGGTCTGTATCGGCAGCGCAAGCATACCGCATAACCGAGCCGCCTGCGCGGCCCGACGGCCTCAAAGGCTCAGGCGGTCCTTGAGCTCTTTCGAGCGGGCGCGGCTGGCGACGACCTCGTGCCCTCCTGTGAGGACAAGCTTGTACCGGCCGGAGAACCACGAGATCATCTCCCGGATGTGCGAGAGCTGCACGATGGACGACCGGTGTACGCGCATGAAGGCCTCCGGGTCGAGGCGGTGCTCCAGCGCGTCGAGGGTGTAGGAGACGAGGTGGCGAGCCACGGAGGGCGCCGTCCCGGGCGCCTGCGCGAGCACGAAGAGACGGGTGATGCCCTCCTGCACCTCGGCCGCCAGGAGGTCGTCGACGTTGACGACGATGAGCCGGTCCTTGCCGGGCACGGAGAGCTGCCGGAGGTACTCAACGCGGGCCACGCCGTCGGGGCGGGGGGGCGCTGCGCCGTCCGAGAAGCTCTGCTGGTCGAGGTACTCGAGAAGCTCGGCCAGCCGCTCCTGCATCGCCTGACGCCCGGCGCCGTCCCCCGCCCGGCGGGCCTCGACGCGGCGGACGGCCTCCTCCAACCGATCCGACTCGATGGGCTTGAGGAGGTAGTCGACGGCGTTGGCCTCGAACGCGCGGAGGGCGTACTGGTCGTAGGCCGTCGTGAACACGACGGAGGGGCGGTTGAGCGGCGGGAGCCGGTCGAGGACGTCGAACCCGCCGAGCTCCGGCATCTTGACGTCGAGGAAGAGGAGGTCGACGGGCTCCTCGCGGAGGAGGTCGAGCGCCTCGACCCCGTCGGTGGCCTCTCCCCGGACGTCGAGGCGCCCGCCCTCAACGAAGGGGTCGAGGAGACGGCGGAGGCGCTGTCGCGCCGGGGCTTCGTCGTCGACGATGAGCGTGCGGAGCATGGACTGGGTGCGGGTTCGAGTCAGAGGAGGTACACGCTAGAAGCCGCCCGCCCTCGATGCGGCGTCACCGTCGGCGCCCGCGTCGGACGGGGCGCTCGGCGCAGGGAGGAGGAGCCGGACGACGGTGCCGTCGCCCGGGGCGCTTTCCATCGTGAGGAGGTCATCACGCCCATAGAGCTGTTCCAGCCGGTCGGCGACGTTGCGGAGCCCGATCCCGTAGAAGTCGGGAGGGGCTTCCGGGGTCGCCCCATCACCGGCAGCGAAGAGGGCGGGGATGCCCACGCCGGAGTCGGTCACCGTCACCTCCACGGTGCCGTCGGAGCGGCGCCGGCCTTCGAGGCGGACGGTCCCGCCCCCGCGCTTCCGCTCGATCCCGTGCTTGACGCCGTTCTCGACGAGGGTCTGGAGCGCGAAGGCCGGAATCTGGACCGACTCCACCCCGTCGTCCCATGCCTCGGAGACGATGAGCGCGTCACCGAAGCGGGCCTGCTCGACGGCGAGGTACTGGCGCACGAGGCGGAGCTCCTCGCCGAGCGGGACGAACAGGCGGCTGCCGGCCTGGAGCACGTAGCGGAACAGCCCGGCGAGCTGCTGCACGGTCGCCTCGGCCTCGGCCGGCTTCTCGGCGATCAACGCCGCAATCGTGTTGAGGGCGTTGAAGAGGAAGTGGGGGTTGATCTGGGCGCGGAGGGCGGCGAGCTGGGCCTCGGCGCTCTCCCGGACGAGCGCCTTCTCACGCTCGATGAGCCCCAGCCGCTCCGTCGCCAGGGCGAGCTGCCCGCACAGCGCCTTCAGCATCTCGACGTCTTCGAGGTTGTAGACCGCGCGGCGCCGTGCTTTCCGGCCCAGCACGAGGACGCCGGCGGGCTCGCCGCGGCCGCTCGTGACGGGCACCGCGAGGGCCACGCCGAACTGCCGTAGCCGGACAGCGTCGGCCTGGGGGATCGAGCTCTCGTTGAGCTCCGGGTTCCGCGCCCACACCTGGCCTTCCTCCTGGAGCCGCGTCCACACGCGGGCGAGCTCGGCGCGCGTGAAGTACGGCCGCTCGGGTCGGAACGTCGCCTGCACCCAGCGCTCACGGGGCGTTCCCATCTCGGCACAGAGGAACAGCACTGCCGAGCGAGCCCCGAGCGCGGTCCCCACCGTCGTCACCGCCTCGTGGGCGAGCCGCTCGGCGTCGAGGAGGTAGCGGACGCGGTCGCCCAGCCGGTTGAGTTGCTGCCGCGCCCGCTGGCGGTCCGTGGCGACGAGGTCGGCGAAGACCCGCCGGAGGGGCCGGGCCAGTCGCTCGGCTACGACCAGCAGGAGCACCACCAGCAGCCCGGCCACCACGGGGTTGGCGTCCAGCCCTTCCGGACCGAAGAGGCCGATCAGCCACAGCCCCCCCACGAAGGCGAAGAACACGAGCCCCAGCACGGAGGTGTACGCCAGGGCCCGCGTCAAGACGGCGTCGAACCGGCCATAGCGGAGCGTGGCGAGTGAGACCAGGACGACGGGGGCGAGGGACAGGAGCTGAAGCAGGACGATGAAGGCGCCCGCGCGGGCGTCGCTCTCGCCCGCCACCACGGGCAGGGCCCCGACGACGAACAGCCCGCCGGCAACGGCGAGGGCGAGCACCGCCAGGCTCCCAATCCGGCTCCACCCCGGCGCGGGGTGGCCCTCCTCGTGGGCCTCCTGCAGCCACGGCCCTCCCACGATCAGGACGGTGGACGCGGCGAGGTAGCAGCACACGTAGAACAGGATGGGCGCGAGGAGGGCGTCGGGGGGGAGGGGCCCGAGGCTGCCTTTCACCGTCGCGACCGCCGCGACCCCGCCGAGCACGACCGGGGGCAGGAACACCAGCGGCAACACGGGGCGTGTCGCGTCGCGGACGGGGCGGGCGTCCAGCAGCACGTGCCAGAGCAAGAGGGCCGGGAACAGCGTCCACCCGGTCAGGCTCACGAGCGTCAGGACCTCGAACGATTCCGAAAGCCCGCCGGCGGCCAGCGCGGAGGGTCCGGCGACCATGATCATCACGATCCGTGCGAGGTTGCCCCCCACCCACAACAGGGCAGCAGCAATCAGGAGGGACGACCGTAGCGCGCGACGACTCCGAAGCGCGAGGGGCACCACGATGAGCGCGGCCAGCAGGTGGATGAACGTCGCGAGCCCGAAGGCCCACGCTGACGAGACCCAGAGCGTCGCGCTCAGCGGGTAGAGGAACGTGGGGTAGCGGGTGACGGGGATGTCGAGCGTGCGCAGCTCTCCGCCCTGGAGCACCTCGTAGGTGAGCGTCATGCCGGGCGAGCGCTCGACGACCCGTTTCACGTCGTCGGCGCTGAAGAACTGCTGGAATTCGAGCTGGAACAAGGCACCGCCCCCGCGGCGCCCCTCGGCGTGGGCAGTCCCGCCCGCGTGGACGTAGATGGCGACGATTTCGCCGTCGCGATCCTCCCAGCGCACCCAGTCGAACCCCCGCGGCGGGAGCGGCTCCAGTGGCACCTGCACCACACGGGCGTACTCGACCCAGTCGGCGACGAGGCGGCCGAAGGGAGCGAGGGCGAGGAGGATGGTGAAGACAACGGCGAAGCGGAGGAGCCACGTCGTCTTGTTGCGGAGCGCCATGAGGAGCAGAGCAGCGTCGCGAGAAGGTAGGCCCGGACCGGCCCGGGAGGCAACTCGACGGGCCGATCCCTCAGCCGGGGGCCGACCCCCGACCCGAAGAGCTGCTGGAAGACCGTAGCTTTCAGGCCCCCTCCGGACGCTGCCGTGCTCGTCGACACCCACTGCCACCTCTACCTCGACCGATTCAACGCCGACCGCGAGGCTGTCATCCGGCGCGCGCGCGAGGCCGGGGTGACCGCGATCCTGCAGCCCGCCATCGACGTGCCGTCCATCCACGCGGCGATCGCCCTCTGCGAGCGCGTGCCGGGCCTCCACGCCATGGCCGCCCTGCACCCAACCGAGACGAAGGACGCCGGAGAAAACGAACTGGACGCGGTCGCGGCACTGTGCGCCCGGCCGGAGGTCGTGGCCGTGGGCGAGAGCGGCCTGGACTACTACTGGGACCGCACTTACATCCCCAAGCAACAGGATGTCCTGCGTTGGCACGCCCGCCTCGCCATCGACCGGGACCTCCCGCTCGTCCTCCACAACCGCGACCAGACGGATAGCTCGGCCTCTTCCGATGACCTTCTGCGGATCCTGCGCGAAGAAGCGGCGAGTGCGCCAGCCGGTAAACGGCTCTACGGGGTCTTCCACTGCTTCGGGGGGACACCGGACTTCGCACGGGCCGTGCTGGATCTGGGCTTCCACCTCGGCATCGGCGGCACGCTCACGTTCAAGAACGGGGGCGTGCCCGAGGCCATCGAGGGGGTTCCGCTCGACCGGATCGTCCTGGAAACCGATGCGCCGTTTCTCGCCCCGGTGCCGCACCGGGGCAAGCGGAACGAGCCCGCCTACGTCCGCCTCGTCGCCGAGCGCCTCGCGGCGCTCCAGGACCTCCCGGTGGGGGAGGTCGCCCGCGTCACGACCCAGGCGGCGCGGGCCCTGTTCAAACTCCCCGCCGCTTGAGGCGTTGATCCCCTGCCCTCGATCTCCCGATCCTGCCCATGCGCCTCTTCCTCCGCTCACACGCCGCGCTGCTGTTCCTCGTCGCCGTCGCAGCTCCGGCCCAAGAGGGGCTCACGCCCTACCACGTCGCGCAGCTCCGCTCCGTCGCCGACGCCATCGTCTCCCCCGACGGCGACTACGTCGCGTACACGGTCTCGGAGCCGGCCGACCCCCTCGCGAGCAACGAGCTCGCCCGCCGGGCGCTTCACCTCTACGACGTCAGCGACGGCTCCGAGCGCGCCCTCCTCACGGCCGACGTCAATCCGGCGGAGATCCGCTGGGTGCCCGACGCCGATCACGAGATTTCTTACCTCGCTCGGGGGGAGGGCGACGAGGGCACCGCGCTCTACACCGTCGAGGCCCGTACCGGCGTCGTGCGGCAGGCGATGCGCTTCGAGACGTCCATCGCCGACTACTCCTGGCACTCGGACGGCGAGCGCGTCGCCTTCATCGCGGATGAGCCGCGGGAGGTGCGCGAGGACGTCCCCTACCGGCCGGTGGTCTACGAAGAGGACGGCGTGCACCGCTCCGTCTATCTCGCCGAGGCCTACAGCGCCGATGAGCCCCGACCGCTGGACATCGGTGGGACCGCCTACGGGATCGCCTGGCACCCCGGGGATCACATCGCCGTCGCCGTTGCGCCCACCCCGCTCGTAGACGACCGGTACATGCGCCAGCGCATCGTCTTCTACGACACCCGTTCGGGAGAGGAGACGGGCGCCGTCGTCCACGAGGGGAAGCTGGGCGCGATGGCCTGGAGCCCGGACGGCGAGCTCCTCGCCTTCATCGGCTCCGCCTCGATCAACGATCCCAAAGAAGGCCGCCTCTACGTGGTCGCCGAGGCGGGGGGGGAGCCGACCGACGTTCTCCCCGACCTCCTCGGCCACGTGTCCGCCCTCGAGTGGCTCGACGGCGACACCATCAGCTACGTGGCCTCCCACGGCGTCGAGACCGTCTACGGCGCCGTGGAGGCCAGCGGAGCCCTCGACCGGGTGGTCATCCCGGCCGGGGCGGTGATCTACGAGGCGGCCTCCGCCAACGCCGGCGGGGACATCGTCGCCCTCGTTGGGGACACGCCGGAGCACCCGCCGGAGGTCTACCTCTGGACCCAGGACGAGCGCCTGCCAACGCGGATCACGAACTCGAATCCCTGGCTCGATGCCGTCCAGCTCGCGCAGCAGGAAGTCATCACCTACTCCGCGCGCGACGGCCTGCAGGTCGAGGGGATGCTGATTCGACCCCTCGACGGGGCGCTCCCGGCCCCGACCATCGTCGTCGTGCACGGCGGCCCCGAATCGCACTACTCCGACGGGTGGCTCACGGGCTACAGCCTGCCGGGCCAGATGGCTGCGGCGCGCGGCTACGCCGTCTTCTACCCGAACTACCGCGGCTCGACGGGGCGCGGGGTCGACTTCACGCTGCTGAGCCAGGGGGACCCGGCCGGGGCCGAGTTCGACGATATCATCGACGGCATCGACCACCTCATCGCCGAAGGCGTCGCCGACGCCGACCGCGTCGGCGTGACCGGGGGCTCGTACGGGGGCTACGCCACGGGGTGGCTCGCCACGCGGTACTCGGATCGCATCGCGGCAGGCGTGATGTTCGTCGGGATCTCGAACAAGATTTCGAAGGTGGGCACCACCGACATCCCGAACGAAGAGTTCCACGTCCACGCTCGGAAGCGCCCGTGGGACGACTGGCTGTTCTTCCTCGAGCGGAGCCCGATCTACTACGCCGGCCAGAGTGAGACGCCGCTCCTCATCCTCCACGGGGAGGACGACCCGCGCGTGGACCCGGGCCAATCCAAGGAGCTCTACCGGCACCTCCGCCTCCGCAGCGAAGCGCCCGTCCGCCTCGTGCTCTACCCGGGCGAAGGGCACGGCAACCGCCGCGCGACGGCCCGCTACGACTACAGCCTCCGGGCCCTCCGGTGGTTCGATCACTACCTCATGGGGGAGGGGGGCGACCCGCCTCCCGTCGACCTCGACTACACCTTCCCCGAGAACTACCGGGTCGATAACCTGTGAGCGTGCGCGAGCGCGACGAAGCCCTCGGGCGCGGGTACCGCGCCACCCTCGCCGCCGGGCTCTCCCAGCTTCCGACCCCGGGCGGGGACCGCTTCACCACGCGGTTCGAACACGGGACGTTGCAGGTCGAGGTCTATGCCCCGCGCGGCGTGGACCCGCAGCAGCCCCACGATCGCGACGAGGTCTACGTCGTCGGCGGGGGGAGGGGGACCTTCTTCTGCGACGGGCATCGGACCTCGTTCGGGCCGGGCGACTTCCTCTTCGTCCCTGCCGGGATCGAGCACCTCTTCGAGGACTTCAGCGACGACCTCGTGGTCTGGGTGCTGTTCTACGGCCCCACCGGGGGCGAGGCGGGGACCGACAACGGGTAGCTCCCGAGCTCTTCGCCGATCTCGGTGAGCGAGAAGCGGTGGCGGGCCTCGGTGAGGGTATCGTCGGAGACGCCGGGGGGGAGGTGGACCAGGATGAGCCGGCCGGCGCCGGCCTCGGCGGCCGTCTCGGCCGCCTCCTCGGCAGAGGCGTGGACGCCCGGCTGCGACCCCGTCGCCTCGTGGACCAGCACGTCGGCCCCCCGGGCCAGCCGGACGACGTTGGCGCACTTCGCGGTGTCGCAGGAATACCCGAGGATGCTTCCGCTGGCCCCTTCGAAGCGGAGCCCGATGGTCGGGACCGGGTGATCCACGGGCGCGGCGGTCACGTGGAAGACCTCGTCCGAGAACACGAGAGCCCCGGGCTCCATGGGCACGTCGTGCCACGCCCGTTCGGGGAGGCCGTCCCACTTCTCCGTCGAGAACAGGTCGAAGCCCTGCTCGACGATGCGGAGCGTCGGAGCGGGGCCGTAGACCGGGATCGGCGCACGCCGGCCGAGCAGCCAGAGCTTTTCGATGAGGAGCGGAAAGCCGCTGACGTGGTCGGGGTGCTCGTGCGTCAGGATGACGGCGTGGAGGCCCGTGGGGTCGATCCCGAGCGCGAGCAGGCGCTGCACGGCGTCGCCGCCGCAGTCGACGAGCACCAGGCGGCCCGCCTCCTCCACGGCCAGCATCGTCGTGGTGCGGTGGGGGTCGCTCACGGCGGCTCCCGTGCCGAGGAGGTGGAGGGTCATGGGGTCTCGTGGTGCGGGGCGTCGGAAGGTACGCCCGGACGTGCCCCTCCGCCGGGCGGCGTCAGACCTCGCGAGCCACCATGAAGCCGGCGAGGCCGATGAGGGCGTCGCGGGCGTCCGAGGGCGGGAACGTCTGGAGGGACTCGACCGCCTCCTGCGTCAGCGCCTCCATGACGCCCCGGGCGTGGTCGAGCCCGCCGTTGCGCTTGACGAAAGCGAGAACGGCCTCGACATCGGCCCGCTTCTTCTTCCGCTTCTTGATGATGGCCCGGATCGGCTTCCGCTCGGCCTGCGGGGCACGGTCGAGGGCGGCGATGAGGGGGAGCGTCAGCTTCTTCTCTTGGAGGTCGAGGCCGAGCGGCTTGCCGACGTCCACGCCGCCGTAGTCGAAGAGGTCGTCGCGGATCTGGAAGGCGAGGCCGAGCTTCTCGCCGATCTCGCGGACCCGCGCCTGGGTGGCATCGTCCGCGCCGGCGCTCGCGGCCCCGGCCGTCGTGCAGGCGGCGATCAGCGAGGCCGTCTTGTCCGAGATGATCCGGAAGTAGGTGGGCTCGTCGATGTCGAGGCGGCGGGCCTTCTCGATCTGGAGCAGCTCGCCCTCGCTCATCCGCCGCACGGCGTCGGAGACGATGTGGAGGAGGCGGTAGTCGCCGTGATCGAGGGCGAGGAGGAGCCCCCGGGAGAGGAGGAAGTCCCCGAAGAGGACGGCCACCTTGTTCTTCCAAAGGGCGTTGATGGAGAAGACGCCGCG
>JAWWCA010000020.1:0-24575 GCA_033720695.1 Rubricoccaceae bacterium | reverse complement strand
TCGTCGTCGGGCGCAGCGGGTCGAAGTGCGTCAGGTAGAGGATCCTCATCGCTCCCCCCCGCCGGCGACGGCGATTTCTGGCACGGGCGCCGCCTGCATCCGGCCCATCTTGCGGTGGGCCCGCAGCAGCATGTCGCCCGAGATCGTGACCTTGACGAACAGCAGCGTCGCCGCCATGCCGACCGCGCCGTAGGCCGGCGCCACCGCGTAGCCCACGACCGCCCCGACCACCATCATGAGGGCGGTGATCCGGAGCCGCTCGGTGATGAGGTTGAGGCTGTGGATGAGCGGGAGCCCCCAGAAGATGGTCGCGGCGAAGAGCATCGAGGCGAGGTGCACGACGAACACGTCGCCGCCCGGCGCGAACTCGCGGCCGTAGAGGGTCACCATCGCCCGCTCGCCGAGGAAGTAGGCCGCCACCAGCACCGGCAGGGCCGCGCTCCCCACGCCCACCGTGAGCTTCTTGAGCATCTGCCGCACCTCGCCGATCCGCCGCTCCGCCAGGAGCCGCGAGATCTGGGGGAAGATGGAGCTCACGAGGGGGTCGGTGAAGCGGAGCACGACGGCCGCGAGCTTCTTCGCGATGTCGTAGAGGCCGACCTGCTGCGAGGACGAGAGCGCGCCGAGGAGGAGGACGTCGCCCCGGTCCATCAGCGTCTTGAGCGTCCGGCTCCCGGAGTTGCTCAGCACGAAGGTGGTGATCGTCCGCCGGTCCTCGCGGAGGAGCCGGACGGGGGCCCGGCGGCTCCCCTTCAGCTCCCCCCACATCTCCCAGAGCGCCGCGCCGTTGACCACGCCGCTGTCGAGGAGCTTGGCGACGATCATCGCGAGGAGGAACGGCTCGAGCTGGTGCGGAAAGAGGAGCAAGACGGCCGCCACGAACACGAAGTCGATGACGGCCGTCGTCATCTGCACGAGCGAGTTCAGGCGGAACCGGTAGAAGAGCCGGAGCAGCCCCGTGCTCACGGAGTCGAAGAAGGTGAGGCTGCCGACGGCGGCGAAGAGCAGGACGTAGCGCTCCAGGCCCGGGGCGCCGACCAGGGTGTCGTAGGCGACGGCGGTGACGGCGGCGACGGCGAGCACGGACAGGACGGCGAGCCCGGCACAGGCGACGACGCTCGCCTTCGCGAGGGCGACGAGCTTGTCGAGCCGGTTCTCGCCGCGGTAGTCCGCCCCGAACTTGATCACGGCCGTCCCGAGGTTGAGGTTGAAGAACTCCTGCGTCGTCATGACGAAGGCGAGGACGAGCACGAAGGTGCCGTAGAGCTCGACGCCGAGGCCGCGCGCGATGACGACCGACTTCGCGAACGCGAGGAGGGTGCGGAACGCGTTGGCGAGGAAGACCCACGAGCTGTTCTTCGCGAGGACCCGGAGCTCGCCGTCGAGCCGTCGGCGGAGCGGGCGGAGCAGGGGGTCGAGGAAGCGCATGTCCGGGGCATGGCGGGAGGACCGACGGGGCCCGCGCTACGGGCGCGGCGACGCGGGGACGGTCATGGGCCGGGCGAGGACGTCCCGGACGACGGCGGCAACGCGGCGCCGGAAGGCGGCGTCGTTCTCCAGGAACCACGCCCGCGCCCGCTCGCCCAGGCGCTGCTTCTCCTCGGCGCTGGTCTGGATGAGCCCCTCGATCTTCGCCTCCAGGTCGGCGTGGTCCACCTCGTAGCTCGTCCCCTGCTGGATGGGCCGGGCGTGGGCGTAGTCCACGAGGACCCCCCGGTCTTCCCCGACGAGCTCGTTCATGGGCGGGGCCGCCGTCGTCAGGACGACGGCGCCGCACCCCATCGCCTCGTTGATGTAGTGCCCGAACCCCTCGACGCGGGAGGGGCAGAGGTGGACGCCGTGGCGGTTCTGGAGCGCGATGAGCGCCTCGTTCTCGAGGTACTCCGTCCGGTGCTCGACGTTGGGGAGGTCGATGGCAGGAGCGCGGCGGGGGTCCTGCACAATCGTGAGGGTGGGCCACTCGGGGTGGCGAGCCCAGACGGCCACGAGCGCCTCAGTCCCCTTCGCGGGGCTCTTGCCCGCGAGGTGGAAGAAGGTGTCGTAGGTCTTCCGGATGCCGGGGCGGTACAGGTCGTGGCTCGTGAACCCGATGTAGTGGGTGTCGACGCCGCGCCCGCTGAACACCTCCTGGGTGTGGAGGGTCTTGCACAGCACGTGGTCCATCTCCGAGAGCCAGGCGACGCTCTCCTCCCCGAAGTGCTCGGGGTTCGGGACGACGCAGTGCACCGGCGCCACACCCATCCAGCCGTCGTCGACGCGCTCCATGTGGACGCACACGTCGAAGAGCGGGCCGCGGACCGCCGACAGGGCCTTCGCCACGTGCCGCCGGGCCACGCGGATCGGCCTGCGGTCGTTGTGCAGCACCCGGCTCTCGACCGACGCGCTCAGCCCGTTGAAGGAGATCCGGCACCCCGCGGCTGCGAGGGCGCTTCCCAGCAGCGCCATGCTCCGCTGCATGCCGAACCCCTTGCGCCGCCCGAGCAGGTTCACCCGGAGGGGGCGCCCGCTCGCACTGACGGTGCCGTTCTGAGCTGCCTCTACGCGATGCATGGGGGACGGGGGAAGGAGGGGCGAGCCTTGGGTGGGGGTCGCCTCAGCGGCGGCTCCCGTTGGACCGGAGGAGGAGGCCGAGGACGGGCCGCGGGATGAGCGGCGCGACCCGGCGGGCCACCCGCCGCGGGAGGCTCGGCACGCTGGCGTCGGCGAGGGCCGCGGGCGGGCGCCCCAGCGGGAGCATCCCCGGCTGGATGAGCTGCATGGTGTCGGTGCAGAGGACCGGCCGCTGGGCCAGGTTGGCGATCTCGACGGCCTGCCGGACGTCGCTCTCGAAGAAGAGGGAGGCGCCGGTCTCGCGGTAGACGCTCGCCTTGTGCGCCCCGTGCAGCTTCAGCTGTCGGCGCGTGGTCCCGTCGGGGCAGTCGAGCATGACCAGCTCGCGGTACGCGATCCCGTGCTCACGCAGCCACGCCTCGGTCTCGGGCCGGTAGCGCTCCAGCCGGCTCGTGACGAGCCAGCCGACCTCCCGCTCCGGCCGGAAGAGCGGGCGGGCGTTTTGGAGAAACTGCCGGTAGCGCTCGCCGTCGTCGTTGTCGGCGGCGCGGGGGTCGTAGCACAGCACGCCGTCGATGTCGACGCAGGCGTCGGCGAGGATTTCCTTGTGCTGGAAGAGGTTCCACTCGAACAGGCGTGGGCCGTTGAGCGCTTCGCAGTAGTGGTCCACGGCGTCGGTCTTTTCGGGCCGGACGTAGACGGCGCCGTACTCCACCCGGTGCGGCAACCCGGCGGCCTCGATGCGCTCGCGCGTCCGCCGGATGCTGGCGCCGGACCAGACGGTGTCGTCGAGGACGAGCACGCGGCGGGGCTGGTCGAGGAACCGGAGGTGGGCCTCCGCCTCGGGCCCGTCCCCCAGGCTCCCGGCCTTCGTCCGCCCCGTTCGGTAGCACCGCCCTTCGAGGAGGCCGTCGACGTCGGCGAGCGGGATGCTCCGGTAGCAGGAGACGATGCTGGCCACGAGCATGCCGCTGCGCGGGATGCCGACGACGAGGTCGATGTCGGCGGGGAGGCGCCTCGTCCACGCGAGGAGCTGATCGCTGAGCTGAGCGATGCTGCGGAAGTTCATCCCACTCGCCTCAGGACTCCCCGGCGGACGGGGTCGGCGCCCGGCAGTTCCGAGAGCACGACCGAGAGCATCCCGGGCGTGAGCTCCGAGCGCTGGAACCGGCCCGTGAGGTCGAGCACGCGCTTGCCCGCGCCGTCGACCGCGGCGAGGTAGGCGGGCACGGCGTGGCCGAGCACGACGAGGTCCGCGTCGGCCACGGCGTCTTCGGGGGAGCCGACGAGCCGCTCCGTCACGTGGTCGAGGTGGGCGTGGAGGTAGGCCTCGTTCTGCCCCATCAGCGTGTCGCCGCAGATGCACCGGTCGAAGATCTTGACCTCGAGGCCCTTGCCGATGCACTGCTCCACGAGGCTCAGGAGGGGGCTCTCCCGCACGTCGTCGGTGTTGGGTTTGAAGCTGAGGCCGAGGAAGGCGACCCGCGCCGCGCCGGACTCCATCACGAGGTCGAGCGCCGTCTGCACGTGGATCTCGTTGCTCCGCCCGATGTTGGCGATGACGGGGGTCTCGACGTCGGCCCGCGTGGCCATCTTGGCGAGGGCCCGGAGGTCCTTGGGGAGGCAGGAGCCGCCGTAGGCAAAGCCGGGGCGGAGGTAGGCCGCCGAGACGTTGAGCTTGGTGTCGGCCAGGAAGAGGTCGAACAGCTCGTGCACGTCGACGCCGTAGCCCCGGCACACGCGCCCCACCTCGTTGGCGAAGCTCACCTTGAGCGCGTGGTAGGTGTTGTTCACGTACTTGATCATCTCGGCCGTCTTCGGCTCCACCACGTGCAGGCGGATCGGCACGCCGTCGTAGACCGCGGTCATCAGCTCGCGCAACGCGGCCTCCGGGAGGCTGCCCCCAACCGAGGCCACCACGACCTGAGGGGCCTCGTGGAAGTCGTTCAGCGCGGCCCCCTCCCGGAGGAACTCCGGGTGGTAGATCAGCGACGGGGTGCTCACCCCGTCCCGGACGAGACGGAACGCCGGAAGCACCGTCTCCTCCATGGTCCCGGGAGGCACCGTGCTCCGGACGATGACCGCGAGGCCGTCGGACGCCGCGGCGGCGTGCCGGGCGATCTCCTGGGTCACGGCCTCCAGGGCCGACGTGTCCACCTCCCCGTTGTGGCGCGAGGGCGTGCCGACGCACACGATCGCGACGTCGGCGTCCCGGAGCCCCTCGGCGGCGGAGGTGGTGGCGATCAGCCGCCCGGCCTCGACGGCGTCGGCGACGACCTCGTCGAGCCCCGGCTCCGCGATCGGCGAGCGGCCCGTGTTGATGAGGTCGACCTTCCGTCCGGCGATGTCCACGCCGGTCACCCGATGCCCGATCTTGGCAAGACAGGCCGCCGTGACGGCACCGACGTAGCCCAGGCCAAAAACGCTGATGTTCATGAGAGAGAGGGGGAGAGGTCCTGGTGGGAGGGGAGGGGGGCGGCCCCGGCACACATCACGTGCACCATGCGTTGGCGGGGGAGGCTACAGTCCGGCACAATGTCGCAGATGGCTTACCGGCGCAGCCGTGACCGGATCCTCCGGGAGAGCAGGACGCTGGCCTGCACCATCATGCCGCGGCTCCTCGACAGCTGGATCTTGTTTTCGATGGCGGCCGCCTCGCGGCCGGTCGCCGTGTTGAAGGCGAGCGCCAGGGCGAGCCTCGCCAGGTGCAGCGGCCGCATCACGACGTTCGTGAGCAGGAGCCGGGTGGCCCCGCCGGTCCCGAGCCGCTCCGTCAGGATGGAGATCTCCCCTTTGCCCCCCCGGTACTTCCGCCGCCGCATGTACTCCAGCGTCAAACGGCCGGCCGGCACGTGGTGGTGGACCCACGGCGCCGGGGCGTAGACGATGACCCCGCCGCGCTCCCGGATCCGGTCCTGGACGTAGATCTCGTCGGCGTAGAGCGAGATCTCGTCGTTGAAGCCGCCGGCCGCGACGAGCTCGTCCCTGACGAACGCCATGTTCGCCCCCACGATGAACTCCAGCTCCTTCAGCTGGCGCGCCTCGTCGCCGAGGTCCAGCATGGACAGGGACGGGAGGTACCGCCTCGGGAACCACGCTGGCGGCGCCGTCTCCCAGAGGGGGAGGATCCTCCCGCCGACGCAGGCCGGCCGGGGGTCGAACCGCTCGAAGGTCCTCAGCATCTCCTCGAGCCACGTGTGCGAGGCGACGGCGTCGTCGTCGATGTAGGCCACGATGGGGGCCCGGGCCTCGGCGAGCCCGGCGTTCCGCGCCCGCGAGGACCCCTCGGTGCCGGCGAAGACGTAGCGGAGGTTGTCGTGGCACCGCTTCATCGACGCCACGACATCGGCCGTCCCGTCCGTCGACCCGTTGTTGACCACGATCACCTCGTAGTCGCTCGTAGGCAGGCTCTGCTCCATCAGGCTCCGGACCGACTCCCGGAGGTAGCGCTCCCGGTTCCGGGTCACCACGATGGCCGATATGGACAGCGCGCTCGCCATGCTACACCTTCTCGGCTGCGCTCACGGCCCGCCCCGGCGCCTCCGGCGCCGCAGAGCGCGTGAGGGCGCCCCGGCAGAGGGCCAGGAGCACGCCGCTGCTGCCCACCTTCGTGACGAGCATCGCCAGCGCCATCCCGAGCGCCCCCCAGGCTTGAACCGCGACAAAGGCGATCGGCACCAAGAGGATCAGCGTCACGAGGTTCACGGAGAACAGCTCCTTCGCCTTCCCGACGCTGTTCATCAAGGACACCAGCCAGAACAGCGAGAGGTCGAGCGCGACGATGACGAGGTAGACGATCAGCGCAGGCACCGCCTGGACGAACGCCGGCCCGTACAGGAGGGACACGGCGGCGTGCCCCAGGAACACGCCGGTGAGGATGGCCAGCAGGGCAGGGATCGCGAAGAGGATCGAGACGCGCTTGACCAGGCGCGCGACCTCGTCGAAGCGCCGCGCCGCGACCAAGTTCGCCAGCTGCGGGTAGATCGTGAGGCGGAGGGGGTCCGTGAGGCGCAGGCAGCTCTGCGCCAGCTTCTTCGCGATCTCGTAGTAGGCCACCTGCTGCGCGCCGGCCACGGCACCGAGCAGCAGCTTGTCGCCCTGGTTCCGGAGCCGATTCAGGGTCGAGGAGCCGGAGGTGCTCAGCGCGAAGCTCAGGATCCCCCGCCCCGCCCCCCGAAGCACCGCCACGGGTGCCCCGAGGTGCGGCCTGAAGAACGGCCAGAGCTCGATCGTCGCGGCGGCGTTAAGCACGAGGCTGCTCACCCCCCTCGTGGCGATCATGGCGATGAAGAACGGCTTCAGCTGGTGAGGAAACGCGGCCAGCACGGCGACCGAGACGGCGAGGTCCACGAGCCCGGCGATCCCCTTCACGGCGGCGTTGATCTTGAACTTGTAGAACAACCGGAGCAGCCCCAGCGACAAGCTGTCGAGGTAGGCGACGACGGCGACCGCGCCGTAGAGCACGATGAGCGCCTCGTACCCCGGCACCCCGATCAGGGCGTCGTAAAACAGGACCAGGACCAGCGCCAGGGCGCCGACGGCGGCGACCCCCAACCCCGCACTCGTGAGGACGATGCACTTGACGAGCGCGACGATCTTGTCGAGACGGTTCTCGCCGTGGTACTCCGCCCCGAACTTGATCACCGTCACCCCCGCATTGACGTCGAGCAGCTCGATCACGGTGAGCGCCAGCGCCGCCATGAGGACGTAGGTGCCGAACAACTCGGGCCCCAGCCCGCGCGCCACGACGATGGACTTCAGGAACGCGAGGAGCGCGACGAACAGGTTCGAGGAGAGGATCCACGAGCTGTTCCGGATGAGCAGCTTGTCCTGGGGGTCCAGGCGGCGTCCGATCGCGTCGTACCACCCTTTGAACGGACCCCTCATCGGCGCGCTGTTGGCTCGTCACTGGCATCTCCTCCGCTCGCGAGCCGCTACACCCGCTGTGGCACCTGCTCCGGCACCGTCGTAGACGCCTCGTCGCCCGAGACGATCCGAGAGAGGCCCTCTTCGAGGGAGACGGTGGCCTCGTAGCCGATCTTCTCCCGCGCGAGCTCGACGGCCGCGACCGAGTGCCGGACGTCGCCGACGCGAGGCTCGGCGTAGATCGGCTCCACCGACCGTTCCGCGTAGCGCCCGACCAGCCGCACGATCTCGTTGAGGGTGGTCCGCTCGCCGCAGGCGCAGTTCAGCACGAGCCCCCCCTCGCAGTCCGCCGTCGCCGCGAGCAGGTTGGCGCGGACGACGTTCGTGACGTACGTGAAGTCGCGGCTCTGCTCGCCGTCGCCGAAGATCGTCGGGGGGCGGCCCTGCCGGATGAGGCTGACGAAGCGGGGGATGACGGCGGAGTACTGCGAGTTGGGGTCCTGCCGCGGCCCGAAGACGTTGAAGTAGCGGAGCGCGACGGTGGTGAGCCCGTAGATCCGGGCGTAGACGCGGCAGTAATGCTCGCCCGTCAGCTTGGAGACGGCGTAGGGCGAGAGCGGGTTGGGCGCCATCCCCTCGTGCTTCGGGAGCTCTGGACGGTCGCCGTAGACGGACGACGACGAGGCGTAGACGACGCGCTGGACCCCGGCCATCCGCGAGGCTTCGAGCACGTTGAGCGTGCCGCCGACGTTCACCTCGTTCGAGGTGATGGGGTCGTTGATGGAGCGGGGCACGGAGGGGAGCGCCGCCTGGTGGAACACCACCTCGACGCCCTCGACCGCCTGCTGCACGAGGTGGTAGCTCCGGATGTCGCCCTCAATGAGGTCGATCCGGTCGAGGACGGAGCCGAGGTTCTCGCGCTTCCCCGTCGAGAAGTTGTCCAGCACGCGGACGGTGTGCCCGCGTGCCAGCAACTCGTCGACGAGGTTGGAGCCGATGAACCCGGCGCCCCCGGTTACGAGTGCATTCATGTCAGTCGCCGTGTGCGTGGGTTGCTGCGGGTCACCGGGCGCCTAGGCGCCGAGGGCCCGCCGGATGGCCGCAACGACCCGCTCGACGACGGCCTCCTCCATCGAGGGCCAGATGGGGAGGCTCAACACCTCCGCGCTGAGCCGGTCGCTCACGGGGTTCTCGGGGTAGGTGCCGTCGTAGACCGGGAGCCGGTCCTGCGGGATGGGATAGTACACCATCGTGCTGATGCCCTCGCGCTGTAGGTGCTCGCGGAGGGCGTCGCGGCGGCCGTCGAGGACGCGGACGGTGTACTGGTGGAAGACGTGGCCGTCGGTCATGCGGGGCGTCTGGACGCCCGGCACGTCGGCCAGCCGCTCGTTGTAGAGCGCCGCCACGCGGCGGCGGCCGGCGTTGAAGCGGTCGATGTGCGGGAGCTTCACGTGGAGCAGCGCGGCCTGCAGCGCGTCGAGGCGCGAGTTGTAGCCGAGGGTCTCGTTGTGGTACTTCTTCCGCGCGCCGTGCTTGCGGAGCATCGCCGCCGCGTCGGCCACGGCGTCGTCGTCGGTGACGATGAGGCCGCCGTCGCCGAACGCGCCGAGGTTCTTCGACGGGAAGAACGAGAAGGCCCCCACGTCGCCCATCGTGCCGGTGAAGGCGCCGCTGGCCTCGCCGTCGCCCACGTACCGCGCGCCGAAGGACTGGGCGCAGTCCTCGACCACGCGCAGCCCGTGCGCCTCCGCGATCTGGAGGAGGGCCCCCATGTCGGCCGCATCGCCGAAGAGGTGGACGGGCATGATGGCCTTCGTGCGCGGCGTGATCTTCGCCTCGACGGCGGCGGGGTCGAGGTTGAACGTCGCCTCGTCGATGTCGGCGAAGACCGGCGTCGCGCCGACGTTGCTGATGGACTCCGCGGTGGCGAAGAAGGAGAACGGCGTCGTGATCACCTCGTCGCCCGGCCCGATGCCGAGCGCGCGGAGCCCGATGACGAGGGCGTCCGTGCCCGAATTGACGCCGATGGCGTGCTTGCAGCCGAGGTAGTCCGCGACGGCGGCCTCGAACGCCTTGACCGCCGGCCCCATGATGAACTGGCCGGAGCGGAGGACGTCCTGGAACGCCTGGTTGAACTCATCCCAGAGCATCTCGATCTCCGGCGTGAGGTCGAGGATGGGGACGGGAGACGGGTCTGCCGGCGGCGCGTCGTGGAGGTCGGCCGTGGCGGCGGGGGTTCCGTTGGTCAGAGACATGCGTGTGGGTTCAGGGAGTACGTGACAGTGGAAGCGAGAGGGGCGGGGGCCCGGCCGCACAACGTTCCGGCCGGGCGGGGCATCTCAACCGTCCCAGCCCTGGTTCTCGAGTTTCTGCTCCTCCGGGACCTCGCGGAAGGTGCGCGCGGGGAGGCCGGCGTAGATCGTCCCGCCTTCGGCGTCGCGGGTGAGCACGGCGCCCGCCGCGACGACAGCGTCCGGCCCCACCTCCTTGCCCGGGAGGAGGACGGCCCCGACGCCGAGCCGGGCGCCCTTGCGGACAACGGCCCCCTTGAAGTGCTTCTTGCGCTCCTCGGTACGGCCCATGAAGTTGTCGTTGCTCATGAGCACGCCGGGCGCCACGAAGACGCGGTCTTCGAGGACGGAGTACGCGGTGACGTAGGCGTTCGTCTCCAGCTTGCAGTGGCGCCCCACCGTGCACTGGTTCTCGACGGCCGCGCCGCGGCCGACGATGGTGTAGTCCCCGATCTCGACCTCCTCGCGGATCGTCGCGAGGTCGGCCACGAGCACACGCTCGCCGAGGGTGCAGCCGGCGTAGACGACGGCCCCGGTGCCGATGAGGCAGCGGTCGCCGATCTGGGCGGGCGGGCGCTCGCCCGCCGCCGTGGTCGCCGACGCGGGCGAGCGCATCGGCTGCTTCCCGACGGTGGCGTGGTCGTCGATCCGCACGCCACTCCCCACCCGCGTGCCCGGGTGGAGCACGACGTGGTGCCCGATCTCGCACCCCTCCCCGACGACGACGTCGTCGGCGATGACGCAGAAGTGACCGATCGTTGTCCCCTCCCCGATCTGGGCGGAGGACGCGACGTGGGACGTGGGGGGCGTGTCTGTCATGGAGCCGGTGCTACGATGAGGGAGGCGGGGCGCCGCTGGGCGGCGTCAGAGGACGGCGATGGAGCGGGTGGGCTGGTCGAGGGGGACGCGGCTGCCGCCCATCTGGAGGGAGCGCTGCGCCGTCTGGAGCACGTGGAGGACGCGGAGCCCGCTCCAGCCGTCCGTCACGGGGCGCCGCCGCGTGCGGACGCAGTTGAGGAAGTGCTCCATCTCGAGCCGGAGCGGCTCGCCGTCGCCGTAGTCCACGGCCATCCCCTCGCCGTTGCGCGGGATGGGCCGGTTGTCCACCCACGACGCGCCCTGGTCGTAGACGACGAGCTTCTCGCCGGGCTCGGCCCGGTCGTCGAAGACGGCCATCTTCTTGGAACCGACGACGACGAGCCGCTGCTCCTTGTAGGGGTGGAGCCACGAGACGAAGATGTGGGCGCGGAGGCCGTCCTCGAACAGCATGTTCGTGACGGTGGTGTCGGCCACGTTGGGCTGGAGGTAGGCACCGCCCGTGGCGACGACCTCGATGGGGCTCTCGCCGACGAGCCGGAGGATGACGGCGATGTCGTGGGGGGCGAAGCTCCAGAGCGCGTTCTCCTCGCGCCGGAAGCGGCCGAGGTTGAGCCGGTTGGAGTACACGTACTGCAGGCGGCCGAGCTCCCCCTGGCGGATGAGCCGCTCCAGCGCCAGGACCGCCGGGTGGTACTCCAGCAGGTGCCCCACCATGAGGATGCGCCCGAGCCGATCGGCCACGGTCACCATGCGTTCCCCGTCCCGGTAGTTCAACGCCAGCGGCTTCTCGACGTAGACGTCCTTACCCGCCTCGAGGGCGCGGATGGCGAGGTCGGCGTGGGCGCGCGCCTGCGTGCTGATGGCGACGGCCTCAACGGCGTCGTCGGCGAGCACGTCCGCGTAGGCCTCGTAGATCCGGGTCTCGGGATAGCGCTCCCGGGCCCGCTCCCGGGCGTCGGCGTCGGCGTCGCAGATCCCGACGAGCCCCCCGAGGTCATCGAGGTTGCGAGCGATGTTCTTGCCCCAGTAGCCGTAGCCGATGAGGACAGTGCCTGGACGATCGAGGAAGGGGGACGCTGAAGAGCCCATGGTGTTCGGTCTCGGTGAGGCCATTGAGGGTTGGCGGAGGCACCCCTCCGGCTTCCGGCGACGCGGGGCCGGCACCAAGAGGTCAGGACACAGCTTCGCCACGTGAGTCCCACGCGCCCCCAGGCGCGACGGTGCTCAGGCACGCTGCACGTGAACCGTCCTCTCGACAGACGCACGCTCTCCGCGAGAACGTGCCCGAAGGGGGCGACTGCGGGGGGGCGCTGCTCACAGGGACTGCCGCAACAGCCGCCGGGGATGATAAGCCGGGGTTTATGGAACGTCCATCCGTCCGCCTACGCTTATAGACTCGCCCCCCCTACGCCTATGGCGCACACGCTGCCCCCCCCTCCCCTTCTCCTTGCGCTCCTACAGCTGCGGCCCGGCCGGTCGGCCCGGCCGGCGCCCACGGGGTGGGCCGGCTACGGGGAGTCCGTCGGGTAGAGCAGGGTGCCCCCCCGCTCCATGTATACGCGGTACCCTTCGCCCGGTCGCAAGATGCCGAGGTCGTCCGTGCCGATGGCGGGGACGTACGACCGGCCCTCGTGGTCCTTCGCCACCAGGAGGTCGCCTCCGAGAGACGCCAGGGCCTCGGCGACCGGCATGGGCTCCTCGCCATAGAAGGGCACGAGGTTCCATTCGGGCTCCAGCGTCAGCGGCGTCAGCTCCGGCAGGACGGGCACCCCCTGCACGGTCATCGACGCGGGGGCGTCGGCGTAGACGTAGTAGGCCTTCTTCGTGTCCCACGACCCGATTTCGTTCTCCCCCCCCGGCACGAACCGTCGGCCCTGGGCGTCCTCGACGAACTGGATCTCCGACTCCAAGCCGGCGAAGAGGGCTTCGAAGTCGGCGTCGAGCGGCCGGACCGAGAGCGAGGCGACGTTCCATCCCGCCGCGAACGAGACCGTCTGGGCCTGTGCCGCGAATGCCGCGACGTCCACCCCGGGCTGGTACCACTCGCTCCACGTCCCCGCCTCCGACGTCACGTTCAGGTTGCGGCTGGTCTCGATCGACTGGTACCCGCTCCGGCCCACGGCGTAGTAGGTGTGGCCCCACCCCGAGGTGGTGCCGCCCCCGACGCGGCCGGTCGCCGTGCGCCAGACCCCTTTCGTCTCCATGCCGTTGTCGCCGACGTCGCCGCCGAAGAGGTAGACGTCGTCGATGTACATGGTGATCTCGACGATCTGGGACTGCGGGTCCGTCACCGACGTCTCGACGAAGAGCCGGAAGGCCAGGCGCACCTCGTCCTTCCCAGCCACCGCATCGGCCACGTCGAGCACCACGTGCTGCCAGCCCTCGTCGCCGGCCACGTCGTCCTCCCACACCACGTCGTCGTCGATGAGGATCTGCTTCTTGTAGTAGTCCTGGAGCGGGCCGACGTACGAATCGAGGATCCAGGCGCTGAGGAGGTAGCCGGGCGCCGAGGGCTCGACGAGCACCGGGTGGTACTCGGTGTCGATGAGGCCGTCTCGGTCCAGCACCATCAGCTCGACGTAGTAGAGCCCGGGGGTGGTGAAGGTGTACTGCACGCGCTCGCCGCGCGCCGTCGCGCCGATGGCGTCCCGCCCGTCGCCGAAGGCCCAGTGGTACTGCCGGACGGCCCCGCCGCTGGGCGAGGTGCTCGCGGAGCCGTCGAAGGTGACCGTGAGGGGCGCCGGCCCGGAGCTGGCCGAGGCCGCGATCACCGCGCGTGGCAGCCACGTGTCCGGCACGCCGCCGAAGGTGTTGTCCCAGGCGCTGAAGCGGGGGTTGTCGAGGCCGCCCGGCGCCCGAAACTCGACGGCCTCATCGAGATTCGGGTGGCTCGACCAGTTGCTGTGGTAGGTGACCTCGCCAGACGGCTCGCTGCCCACGGCGAAGTCGCTCCCGGAGTCCCCGAAGAAGAGGTTGTGGTGGACGTGGGTGTCGAGCCCAGCGCCGCCGCCGTGGCGGTCGAGCTTGTGGCTGATGTTGTGGGGCCCCAGGATGTTGTACCGGGCCTCCCACGAGTTCGGGTGCCCGCTTGAGGCGATGAAGTGGCGGCCGTAGTCGAAGAGGTTGGCCTCGATGAGCGCCTCCGAGCCCTCCTCGGTGCCGGTGCCCCCGCACCAGACGCCGTAGCCATAGCCCGAGCGCTGGTTGTGGTGGAAGTAGTTGTGGTGGACGTGGGCACCGTCGGAGTACTTCAGCCAGACCGCCCACTTGTCCCAGGCCCAGAACTCGCAGTTGTCCACCTCCACGTCCGCGTGCCCCTCCTCGACGCGGAGCAGGTTGCCGACCCCGGTGAGGTCGTAGTCGTGGTCGTGGATCTCGGCCGAGGGCCCCCGGAACCGCAGCCCGGTGACGCGCACGCCCGGGCCGCCGGTCACGAACACCGAGATGAGGTCCAGCTCGGGGTACGTCGCGTCGGAGAAGATGAGCCCCCCTTGCGAACCCTGCCGCCCGCGCCCGCTGGCGAGCGTGACGCCACCGGGGATCACGACGCCGTGGTCGCCGGTGAGGTCGATCTCCGCTGCGTCGTCGACGTAGACGACGTCGCCCGCGCGGGCCTGAGCCAGCGCGCTCAGCAGCGTGCCCCGGCTCGAGACGACGAAGTCGGCCGTGGCCGGGTCCACGGTGCTGCTGTATCCCGGCCCCCCGCCGATGGGGTCCCCCGTCGGGTTCAGTTGATCGGAGAACGACTGCGCCCGTGCGGGGATGGCGGCGGCCACGAGGACGGCCACGAGGAGCACGACGGACGGGACGCGGTGCCGCGACGTTCCGGCGGCGGTGAACGACGACGCGGTCGGGACTCGAAGCATGGGCGTGCCCTCGTAGGATGCTGCTCTTGGACGGGAGGGGCCCGCGTGGCGCACAACCCAACGCCGAACGGGAGCCCCGTTGCGGTATCGGGCGCGCGAGGCAGCCCTTAAACAGGTGAGACTCAAGTCGAGACTCCCCGTCGGCGGGGATGCACGCGGCCCGGCGGTCCAGGCCGCGCGCCCTCAGCCGGCGGCCCGCTCACGGGCCGCGGACGATGTGGGCAGCTTCTTCTTGAGCATCCTCAATCCGCGCAAGACGACGTAGGTCACCTTGTCGGCCGGCCGCTCCAAGAGCTTCATATGGTACTGGTGATGGCGGAGGCTGCCGGCCAGGTCCTCGTGGCGAATCGCTCCGGCGGTGCTCTCCGGGTCGAAGAGCCACTCGCTCACCTCGGCGGCCAGCGCGGCAGCCGGCTCGTCGCGCGCCGCACGGTCGTAGACCTCCGGCGGCACGTCCGCATCGAGGAGCCCGCAGGCCAGCAGAAGCCCCAGATGGAAGATACGCGAGGAGCCGCGCTCCTGGACCCTCTCGGTGATGCAGTCCCAGTCAAGAGCGGGGGAAGCCCCGATCACCTCCGCGACATCGCAGACGGCGTAGAACGCCACCCACGAGTGCCGCGCGCCGTGGGCGCAGAGGTGGATGAGCGCGTCCTCCCCAGAGAGGGTGCGGACGGCGGCTCCGCCGAGGTCCACCGTCACGCTCCGCGCCCAGACCTCTTCCCCGAGCTTGACCGAGAACGGGAGGCTGTCGAAGGCCCGCTGCTCGAGGGTCGCGTGGAGGTCGACGTTCCCCTCGGGATGCTCGAAGGCGATCCCAGAGTGCGTCCGCAGGTACCGGCCCTCCGCGTCTGCGGGCACGCGAGACCGGTATCCCCGCTCGACGAGCACCTCGCGCGCGCGCCCGAAGTCCTCGTGTCGGACGAGCACGTCGATGTCGCCGGGCCGCCGCCGAGCGGGGTTGCCGTAGGCGAAGCCGCCCAGCGCGACCCCCTTGAAGAAGAGGGCCTCGACGCCCTGCACGGCCAGGGCCCGATCGAGCGCGGCGACCTCCTCGATGCGGATCTGGACCAGCGCGGCCGTTGCGTGGGCGCCTGTCCGCAGCTCAGCGGCGACCTCACCGGGGAGGCGGATGCCCGCGACGGCCGAGAGGGTGCGGTGGGCGACAGGCCACACGCCGTGGCCATCCACCAAGCCGACGACGTACGCCCAGTCCACCCCCCCTCTTGCCAGCGTTCGGATGCGCTCGATCGCCTCGTCGCTCGGAGCGGTGCGCGCCGTCAGAAGGAAGAGCTCGACCTCACGCGGCCGGCCAGCGGCCAGCGCACGCGCCCAGATCTCGGCGGCGACCGGTCGCGCGGCCGCCGGAGCCAAGGGCGAGGGGGCTGGGCTCATCATGACGTCCGCCGGTCGGGACTGAAGGAGGCGGGCCGTCGATCCGGAGGACGGGTGGGGCCCGATCGAGCCCCCGCCGGATCCCCCTGCCGCCAGGCCCGCCCCGTCAGTTCGACGTGATCCGCTCGACGACGAGGATCAGCGACGCGAGCGCAGTCAAGACGCTGAGCGTGTTGCTGAACGTGAACCAGCTCTGCTGCGCCTGGACATCGACCACGACGACGTCGCCGTGGTCGAGGGGGGGTAGCGGGGGGGTCCCGGCGAGCAAGCGGTCCAGCGACTGCTCGTAGGAGAGGACGCGGTTGCCACCCGCGTTGTCGTAGAGTCGCACGGTGACGTCCTGCACGAGGCGCTCCTCCTGCGCCCCGTAGGCCACGCCCCCTGCGAGCGCGAGGAGGTGGTCGAGGTCCGTGCCGAGCCCCACGGCATAGACGCCAGGGTCGCTCACCTCCCCGAGCACGAAGACCTCGATGGGGACCTCACCCGTGCGCAGGAAGGAGTAGTAGGCGGCGTTCGTGGAGCCGACCTCGGTGGCCAGGGCCTCGTCTTGGGCAGCGGCTGGGAAGGCCACGAGAACAACGAGGGGGAACAGCAGGCGTCGCATCGGGGGGAGCAGCATCGAGGGGGTGAGAGGAGCAGCGAGCACCCGCCGCGGGCGCTGGTGCGCGGAGAGGTCACGGGCCGGTTTCTGAGGCAGGCTGGGGGTGCTCGCCGTGGTCCTTCCCACGTTCGGCCTCTCGCGAACGCGCCCGGCCCCGGGTCTCCTCCAAGCCGTACGCAGGGTAAGGCCCGTAGGCGGTGTAGTTCCGGTACCGGTACTTGTACCCGTAGGCCATGGTGACGTCGAAGCCGTTGAGGACGGTGCCGACGACCGGGGCGCCGACCTGCTCGAGCGCCTCGATGACGTGCGTGAGCTCGCCCTCACGCGTCTGCCGCGCGCGGACGGTCACCACGACGGCGTCGCACTGCCGGGCGAGCTGAAGCGCGTCCGTGGTCGCGAGGACGGGTGGCGTGTCGATGACGATCACGTCGTACGCCTCGCGGAGCCGCTGGAGGTACTCGGTCATCGCCGCGGACCCCAGTGCCGTCATCATCGCGACGTCCGGGCCGGCCCCGTCGCCCGCGGCCGCGGGCTCGCCAGCGGGGACGATGGCGAGGTTGTCGATCCCGACCCGGGCGCTTTCGGGAGGGGCGCCCCCAGCGCCCTGCGTGCGTGGCTCGCCCTTCTCGCCGTTGCTGTGCCTCGAGAGGAGGCCCTGGATGAGACCGGGGCTACGCCGGATTCCGAACAGCTTGTGGACGCTCGGCCGGCGGAGGTCGGCGTCGAGGAGGAGGGTGCGGTGCCCCCCCTGGGCCAGCGCGATGGCGAGGTTGGACGCGGTGGTCGACTTCCCGTCTTCGGGGCCGGGGCTCGTCACCAGCACCACCTTGACGGGGTAGGTGGCGCCGTGGTAGGCGAGGACGTTGGTGCGGAGGTGACGGTACGCCTCGGCCGTCGGCGAGAGGGGGCTCAGGAGCGTGACGAGGCGCGTGGCGAGCTGGCGGCCGCCGGCCTCGATCGTGTCGTCGCCGTCGAACTCCTCGTCGATCAAGGGCCCCAGATTGGGGATGGTGGCGAGGAGCGGGTAGCCCCACTCGCGCAGCTGGTCCGGCTTGTAGATCCGGTTGTCGATCTTGTCCCGCACGAGGGAGAGCCCGAGCCCGAGCGAGAGCCCGAGGAACGCCCCGAGGAGGAGGAGCCGCGACGCCGGGATCTGGGACGGGGCGAAGGGGACCTCCGCGCGCTGGATGACCTGGGCGTACCCCAGGGTGCCCTCCTCCACAGCGCGGAGGTCGCGGAGGCGGCTGGCGGCGTCCTGGTACGTCTCCTCGGCGAAGCGCCGCTCGCGTTCGAGTTGGGCCTGCGCGATCTGCTGGCTGGCCTGCGCCATCGCCTGCTGCGGGAGCAGGCGCATCTCGGCATAGTGCTCTGCGATGCGGGCGTCGACCCGCTCAGCCTGCGCCTCGAGCGCCTGGATGTAGGCCTCGTGCTCCTGCACCTGGCGCCGCAGTTGGGCGGCGTAGGCGAGGTTGGACGCCCCGCCCGTCCCGCCGCTCAAGCCCCCCGCCTCGACGATGCCCTGGGAGATCTCTTCGGCTTCGGCCTCGAGTCGCTGGACGTCGGTGTCGATCTGGCGGAGGCGCTCGGTGACGCGCGGGTCGCGCTCGGAGGCGTCGGGGTAGCGCCGCTCGGTCCTCGTCCGTTCCGAGCGGAGGGCCGCGACCTGGGCCTGAAGCTCTTCGAGCCGCTGCTCGTCGCCGGAAGCGACGCGCTGCGTCAGGCGGGGCTCGATGTCGGCGAGGTCGGCCCGCGCGGTTCGGAGCGAGGCCCGCCGGGTCTGGAGCTCGGTCTGGAGCTGGTCGCGCTGAGCCTCCAGGCTCGAGATCTGCATCGCGAGGACGCTGGCCTCCTGGCCGGGGTCCGACCGCGAGCCCGCTGCCGCGCGGGCGCGCTGCTCATCCTCCAGCCGTTCGAGCTCTTGGCGCTGCTCGGCCTCCCACTCCTCCAGCAGCGTGCGCTGCGCCGTCAGGCGGCCGCGGGCGGCCTCCTCCGTGAGCCGGACGTACTCGTCGGCGTAGAGGTCGGCCAGGAGCGCGGCGTGTTCGGGGTCCTCGCTCGCGGCGGTCACGAGGATCGTGCTGGCGGCCTGGTCGGCCACATCGAAGGTGACGTCGTCGGACGCCAAGCCCGCAACGCCGGCCTCGTCTGTGCTCAGTTCCTCGATCCGCTGCGCCACGCGCTCGCGGATGAGGGCGGAGGTTTGCAGGAGGAAGACCTCGGCGAGGATGGAGCGGTCGTTCGTGGCGAAGAGGTTCTCGTCGCCCACGGCGAGGTCTTCGTCGCCGCGGCCTCGGGACCGGTCTTCGAGGTTGACCTTCACCAGGCTCGCGGACTCGTAGACGGGCGTCCGGGTGTAGGCGAAGGCGGCCGCGGCTCCCAGCACGATGGCGGTGCAGAGGAGGATGAGGAGCCGCTGCCGGTAGAGGAAGTCGAACGTCGCTTCCAGCTTCTTCCGTCCCTCGGCGGACGGGGCCGTCTCATACGGATGGGTGCTGTACATGCCGGCGGGAGTCGAAGCAGGCAGCTTGGAATGCTCAGTCATAATGCTCGCGAGAGGGGCTCACCCAAGCCCGTGGGCTCTACCGACGGGCGCGCCGCTCCTAAAGGTAGCGGCGCGTGAGGGGGAACGGCCGAATTCCTCGATTGTTGGGTCCGGATTGAGAAAGGGCAGGCGGCGCGACGCTTCAGGACCACGTCCGCGAGGCCGCACGGGGGCGTTTCGACCTGGGCGGTCGCGCCCCACAGCGCAACAACAGCGCCCCTTGCCAGCGCGCGCAGTCAATCGCCCAGCCCGTCGCGGAACGGTGCCGGAAGGGTCACCCAATGCCGTCGCCAGGCGGAGCGATCCGAACGTACGCGGGTTTTCCAGGCGCTCGCTCATCTCGCGGCCCGCCCCCCGTGCGCCTTTGGCGCAATCGAGCGGAAGCCCCGGCCGGCGCCGGTGTACTCGGCCCTATCGGAGGACCGTCAGCGACCGCGTCGCTGCGAACTGCTCCCCATCGACGCGGACCAGGTAGGCCCCACTCGCCAGGTCCGACGCCCCGACGAGGAGACGATGCTCGGACCCGCTCTCGAGCGTCCCTTCGTGGAGGCGGCTCACGCATCGGCCGAGGACGTCGTAGACCGCCACGCTCACGTGCTGGGTCTGGGCCACCTGAAGCGTGAGGGCCGACGTGACGACGACCGGGTTCGGCCGCGCTTGGCTGAGCACGTAGCCGCCCGGCATGTCGGGCTCGCTCGCCGTGGGGCTCGAGCCACCGAGCTCCCTCACCAGGTAGATGGCGTCGGGGACGTACTCGGCACCGGTCCCTTGCGGGGCCGACAGCACGGCCGCGAGGTCCACCGCAAGGTCGATCTCCTCGGAGCCCCGCACGGCACGGAGTGCGAAGGCCTCGCCGACCTCGGCCCCTTCCTGCTCAGCCGTCGTGATGTCGTCGCCCCAGAGGGTGAGGGCGGCCCCCCCCTCGTCGCTCCACGTTGCCTCTCCGACGCACTCCCCCTCAGGGGTGACCGCTCGGAGAATGTCGCCGTCGGCAAGGGGGGCGCCCGGCGCGAGGGCTTCCGCCGCGATCACGACGGTTGCGTCCTCCCCGGTGGTGGACGGACAGGCCCGGACGTCCGCGACGGCCCCTCCCAGGATCCAGCACGCTGCGAGGGCGGCCATTCGAAACGTCTGCTCGGCGCGGGTCGCGCTTCCTAGGGTCGCGTTCATCCTCGAAGGCTTGGGGTCTGGCGGGCGGGGGACGTCCGTCGGTGCAGGGGCCTCACGCGTCACGCGCGTCCGCTGCCCGCGGCGAAGTTATTCCGGGGGATCGGCGGGGGTGGCGGCGGAGATTAGCGGAACGGCCGAGAACAAGCGAGGCCGTAACGGCGGGGGAACCGCAATGCGCGGTATTGCACTGCGCCAGAACCCGCTGAAATCCCGACTCCACGTGGGGGGTGTCTTGGTCTGCCTCTGCTCGCCCCCCGCGCTGGCGGTCCGATTGTTCACCGAAGCTCCTTCCGGGACGGGCTCGAACGCGGCAGCCTCCCCGTCTCGGCACCCCCTAGGCTTGGCTGGGCTCCCGCGGGCCGGAGGACGCCAGCGTCCGCGTCACCACCCTCTCTTCCACGCGCCCGTTTAGCCCTTGCGGCACCACCTCGAGGATGCCCCCGTCGTAAAGCCGTAGCAAGGACTCGATCAGCTCGATCCAGCCATGCGCCTCCTGCACCCGCCGCTGCACCACGCGGACCACCTCCTGAATCGTACGCGGACGCGCGAAGACGTCCAGCAGACGCAAGGCGTGGGTCCCGCCGTTGATCATGCGGTCAGGGTTCGAAGCCAGGGCGAGGCGAATCTGCCCACCTTGGATCGTGACGTCCACCTTCTTCGCCCGCTGCAGAACCGTGTTGACGTAGAGCGACGCAGAGAGCACGTCCCCTCGCCCCGGCAACGTGGGGCCTTCGACCGAGTGCCCGACCTGGGCGACGGCAGCAGGCTCGGACCGCCGCGCCCTGCCTTCGTTCTCGCCCTCGGCCCGGAAGACCAGCTGCTCACGCTCCAGCATCGCCAGGAGCTCGTCGAGCCCGACCTGGCGGCCCTCATCAGCGGGGCCTGGCCACGCGGGACGGGATGCGTCGATGTCGATCGCCCCCCCCCGCTCGATAAGCTCTTGCACGCGAGCAGGCAGGCTCGGCAGGCGGTACGACCGCTTCGTGCGGAGGTGGTAGGCGATCAGTTCGTAGCCGAAGCGGCACGAGAGAACGCTCGGGTCCGCCCTCCACGTGTCGGCGGCAGCGGAGGGTCGGGACGGAGGGTCGGTGGACATGATCTCGGGCGAGGTCGTCGTGAGGAGCCCCTCGGCGCGGTCGCCCGGACTCCGCCAGGCGCTCTGTACCGATCCCCTGGCCACTTCGTCCCCACGATACCCACGCCCCTTCGACGCCGTCACCCACTCCCGGCGCAACTTCTCTGGAACAACTCATCCTTTGGCTCGACGGGGATCGCCTCACGCCGTGGCGGCCCCAAGGCCCAGCGCCGTGGCTGGGGCCGTGCCTAGGGCGATGATTCCTCGAGGTCGCCGGCGCGGTTCTGGGCATCGGTCCACCGGACGGCGAACAGGAGCAGCTCGTTCACGGTATCGAGGTCGAGCTTCTCCTTCGCGTTGCGCCGGTGCGTCTCGACGGTCTTCCGGCTGAGGTGCAGCCGCTCCGCGATGTTCTCCACGCTGTTGCCCTCGCCGAGGAGCTGGAGCACCGCGATCTCCCGGTCGGTCAGGAGGTCCGTCGGCGAGGCGGGCTTTGCCGAGCGTCGGAGCGCCGCCCGGGTCACGATCCGGGAGGCCATGCCCCTGCTGAGATAGATCTCGCCTCGCGACGCGCACCGGATCGCCTCCAGGACCTCGTGGACCGGCTCCCGCTTCATGACGTAGCCCAGGGCGCCGGCCCGGACCGCTCGCTCGGCGTAGACGCGCTCGTCGTAGACGGAGAACACGACTACGTGGAGGTCCGGATAGCGCGCGAGGAGGTTCGCGATGAGGTCGAGCCCGTGGGTGTCCGGGAGCGCGATGTCGACGACGGCGACATCGGGGTTGAACTGCTCTACGGCGCGGAAGACCTGCTCCCCGGACTCGGCCTCGGCGCAGAGCGCCAAGTCGCTGCTGTCCGCGATCACGGCTGCGAGGGCGTCACGGATGGCCGGATGATCGTCCACGATCATCACCTGGGTGCGCCTCGTCACGTTCGAGGTGGGATTCATACGGATCGTGGGGATGTCCGGCGGAGGTCAGAGGCGAGCTCCCGTCGGCCGCGCGGAAGCCGGCGTCGGCTCCTCACCGTCTCCGACGGCCGCGGGCAGCCAGCATGCCGGCAGGGGAGCTGAGCGGCTGTGGGAGGGGAGGTGGAGGCGTCGTTTGAGACCGTTACATCCTGCGTCGAAAGATAAGCGGTTCCGCCTCCGACGGACGACTCGCGCCTGCGTAGAGCCTGGCTGCTGGTGAGACTTCGGCGCATATCTGTGGCGGTTGGGCGGTCAGAAGCTCAGCCCCGGAGGGGCTCGTCTTTGAGCGGCATGCTCACGGCGGCGCGGGTCCCCGCCCCGGGCGCCGACTCGACGCTCAGCCGCCCGCCGACGAGGCGCAGCCGCCTCCGCAGGTGGGGGAGCCCGAACCCGTTCGCCGCTGGCTCGGACGCGGCCGCCGCGACGTCGAACCCTCTTCCCTCATCGCTCACAACGATGGTCACCTCGTCGTCTCCCTGCGTGTCGACCGATACCATCGCCCGGGTCACGCCGCCGTGCTTGACGACGTTGAAGAGGAGCTCGCGCACCGCTTCGAGCAGCACGATGCGCCGCTCCTCGTCAGCGATTGGGAACGGCCGGTCGTAGCGGACCTCCACCTCCACTTCGTACCGATCCCCAACGTACTGGGCCAGCCAATCGAGCGCTGCGGAGAAGTCCTCACTCTCGTAGATCGGGGGGGCGAGATTCACGATGAGCGTGCGCGTGAGGGCGCTCACCTGCTCGACGAGCTCTCTGATCTCTCCGCCGTGGACCTCCATCGAGCTGCCCCCGAGCACCGCATCGATGCGCATCTTGAGGGCGAAGAGGAGCTGTTGGAACTCGTCGTGCAGAACGCGCGCGATCCGGTCCCGCTCGTGCCGCTCGGCGAGGTTGAGCTCTCGACTGAGACGGCGGATTTCGCGCTCCTGCTCCTGCAGACGCAGGCGCAGCGTGCGGGTCAGCCCCGGGTCCGAGACCGGGGCCGGAGAGATTCCGCTCCCGTCGACGGTCGCCGCGGGAGAGGGGGCTCCCTGCTCAGGCATGTCGGCTTCCTCGGTCGATGGGTCGAAGCGACGATCCAGATCCATGGCACACTCTTGCTGGTGGGATACTGCCCCGAGAACACACGGGGGCGTCGCGCACACCACGAACCGATCGGAGCACGCCACCCATCCCCCGCACGGACGGTCGAAGCGAATCCGCTAAGATAGTGCCTCCCCGTGACCCCGGCGGCGGTCTGACCGGACGCGAGATTCGACGTGGCGAGTGCCTGCCGCTCTGCCATTGGCCCGTCCCCTGGGACGCCCCGTGGCTAGCGAGGCGGAAGGAGGATGAGGGTGGGGACTGCACGTGCATGACTCGGAGGGCGGGACCAGGTCGTCGGGAGCCGAGAGCGTCGAGCAGGCCGAACCACACTCGATTCGGCAGCCGCTCTCGGGAGCGACCGCTCGGCAACACGCGCGCCGAGCTTGCGCCTCCCAACTTTGGACCGCGAATCGGGAATCGTGGCTCGCGGGTCCCCGTGCCCTGCGCGTGGACGATCCGCCCCCCGCTCTCCGCGCATCGGAGCCCCTCCGGGTCACGGCGGCCGGACCGAGGGCCCGACGGGCGTTCTACAGAGCGGTCAGGCCTCGGATAGGGCATCGAGGTCGCCTTCCACGCGCCGGACGATCTCGGACAGATCGCTCAGGTCGAGCCTCCGGGAGAGGCGACGGACGGGAACGCGACGCGCGAGCTGCGCGCGCTGGCGGAAGAGGTCTGCGGTCTCTCCCTCATCGCCTAGAATCCGAAGCGCGAAGGCGTGCCGAACCAGTTCGATGCACGCCTCACGGAGCGGGACCGGCTCGATGGCCAGCCCCTCCGCGGGCTCGGCGAAGTCGAGGACGTAGATCACCCGCAGGGGGAGCGGAGCCCCGTCGAAGTCGGACTGCGTGGACCTCGCGCGCTTGTCGGCGTCGGGGAAGAGCCGCGGGAGCGATTCGGGGTCGTCCCCCAGGGCCGCCGCGGCGGCCTCCGGCCACAGCTTGAGGCTTGGGAATCCCGGCACCACGGAGGCCCCCTCTCCCTCAAGCCGCACGACGAGCAGGTCATCGGTCACCACGCGGTGGCCCCGGGCGTAGAACGCCGCGGCCGTCGTCGACTTCCCCATCCCCTTCCAGCCGATGAACGCCGCCACGCCGCCCCCGATCGAAACCGCGCTGGCGTGGAGCGTGAGGGCGCCCCGCTGGTGGAGCGTGAGCCCCAGGCCGATGCCAGCGATGAGACGGTGGAAGCCAACCTCGCCGCGCCCCGGCAGGGGCGTCGCGACGATCTCGCGGCCATCTCGCGCGAGGAGCCCCCCGACCCCCTCGACAAAGTAGTAGATCCCCCCCTCGTCCACCCGAACCACGAACGCCCCCTCCCTCTCGTTAGGCAGGGGCGGCGCCAGCGTC
>JAWWCA010000019.1:0-25163 GCA_033720695.1 Rubricoccaceae bacterium | reverse complement strand
TCCAGCGCGGAGCGGCCCGGGTGTTGAAGTCCGAGCGAGAACCGGAAGGCTCGTACGCGACGCTGACGACGGCCTGTCAGCCTCGCCCGGCGCACGGCCCTCATCCGCACCCCTGGGCGCGGACGAATCGGAGCATGGCCGGGCCGGCGGTCTGGTCGTCGCGGCTGAGCGTGGGCACGATCCGCTCGTGGCTCTTGCCTGGCACCACGACGACCTCGCTCGCCACGCCCGCCTCCCGCAGCGCCACGTCGAGGAGCTGGGACTGGCGCTGGAGGGCCTCGGTCTCCCCCCCGGCATAGAGGATCAGAAACGGCGGTGCGTCCGCCCGCGCATGCCGGATGGGCGAGGCCTCCCGCTGCCAGCCGAACGGCTCGGCGGGCGGCGCGTCGAGCGGCACCCGGTCGGGGGCGAAGCGGGCGCTGTAGTAGTCGAAGTTGTCTTCGAGCCGGTACGTCTCGCGGTCGCGGAGGTCGAGGCCGGCGCCGCTCACGGGGATCGCGCCGCAGAGGACGTCGGTCGAGAGCCCTTGCCGCCGGAGCGGCGCGGGGTCGAGGGCGACCGCCGCGGCGAGGTAGGCGCCGGCCGAGTGGCCCATCATGAAGAGGCCGTCCGGGTCCCCACCGTAGGCGCCGATCTCGCGGTGGACGAACGCGACGGCCGCCGCCACGTCCTCCACCTGCTCCCGCCACGTGACGCCGCCCGGGGTCGGGACGCCGTCGGCGGTGGGCATGAGCCGGTAGCTCACCGTCGCCGCGCCGATGCCCCGGCTGGCGAAGAACCGCCCGATGTTGTTGTAGATGTCCTCGCCCCCGAACGTCAGGTCGCGGTCGCCCTCGGTCCACCCCCCACCGTGGACGAACACGACGACGGGCCACGGCCGGGTGCGGACGGAGTCGCCGAGCGGGAGGAAGAGGTTGAGGCGGTGCTTGGGGTCGCCGGTGTCGAGGTAGGCGAGGCCGCGCCGCACGTTCTCCTCCGGCAGCGCCACCTCGTCGTAGACGAACCCGATGGCGATGGAACGGGCGAGGCCGCAGCCCCCGACGAAGACGAGGAGGCAGCCGAGAACGACGAGGACGAGGCGGACTCGGGGCATCGGGCGCGGGGAGGGAGCCCCCGTCCTACCGGCGTCTTGGAGCCGGGTTCGAGGCTGCAGGCGGGGCGAGGCTCGGCCCTCCGGGAATCCCCCGTTTCGGCAGCGCCCGGAACGGGCTCGCCGGGGGCGGATCCAACGCGTCCTTTCTCTCCTGCCTCTCAGCCCTCCCCCATGCAACGACTCTCTGGCAAGGCCACCCTCATCACCGGCGCTGGCGCCGGCATCGGCGAGGCCATCGCGCACAAGTTCGCCCGCGAGGGCGCCCACGTCCTCCTCAACGGCCTCCCCGGCGACCCCGTCGAGGACGTAGCCGCGGCCGTCCGCGACCGCTATCCCGAGGTGACCGTCGCCACGTACCTCGGCGACGTGGCCGAGCCCGAGCACGCCGAGGCCTGCGTGCAGGCCGCCCTCGACGCCTTCGGCACGCTCGACGTCCTCGTCAACAACGCCGGCGTGATGCCGGCCGTCGGTGAGACGCAGGACTACCCCGTCGAGGGCTTCGAGACGCTCCTCCACAACAACATCAGGAGCGCCTTCCTCATGACGCGCGCGGCGCTGCCGCACCTCCAGAAGACCCGCGGCAACATCGTCTCGGCCGGCTCCGAGGCCGGCTACAACGGGACGCCCAGCTTCACGCCCTACGGCGGCACCAAGGCGTTCCTCCACGCCTTCATGAAGGGCGTCGCCGTGGAGCAGGCGAAGTACGGCGTCCGCGCCAACTGCGTCTGCCCCGGCCCCGTCGACACGGCCTGGACACACACCGACGAGGGCGGGCCGATGACCGACGAGATGACCGAGATGCTGGTCAAGGCCACCCCGATGGCGCGGCGCGGCACGACCGAGGAGATGGCCAACGTCTACGCCTTCCTCGCCTCCGACGAGGCGAGCTACGTCACCGGCACCCTCGTCCTCGTCGACGGCGGCATCACCGTCGCCCACGGCAACATCGGCGAGAAGACGCCGGACGACGTGGCGCAGCAGCCCTCGGGCGTGCTCGCGCTCGAGCACAGCCAGGAGGGCTACGCGACCGAGAAGCCCTCCGGCAACGGGCGCGCCTGACCCCGAGCGGCTACCCGGCCGGGACCGCCTCGGTCAGCCAGGCCGGGTAGCCCATCGCTCGCGCAGCCGGAAGCGGGATCGGTACGCCGCCCCCGAACGCCTGGGCCGCCGTGCGGCGGAGGGCGTCGGGCAACGCCGCCTCGTCCGTTCCCCACGCCTCAAAGCAGATGCTCCACCACACCGCCCCGGCCACCCGCGCCTCGCTGACCTCGAGGCTGCACCCCGCCTCTGCGTCCGCCTCGCTCTCGATGGGTCGCACGCCGTCCTCGACGGCGAACGGCCGGTTCATGCGCCGCTTGTGGACGGCGACCCAGTCGTCCGTCGCGGGCGCGGCCTCGTCGGTGGGGTAGGACCACTTCCGCCACCGCTCGACGCGGCCGGCGGCCTCGTCGGCGAGGCGCGCCTCGCCGAGCGTCGCCGTGCGCCGCTTTGCCTCGACACGCCCCTCGCGCCACTTCACCCCGAGGTCGGTGGCGGCGGTGCGGACGTAGCGGTCGGTGCGCTCCTCCCACGCCCGATCTCCGGCCACCGCTTCGAACCAGCGGACGGCGGCTTCGGGGAGGGGGCCGCGGAGGAACCAGCGGACTTCGGCGGTGGCGCGCACGGCAGAGGGAAGGCGTGGGGAGGCGAAGTTAGACTAGGCCCGCTCACCGCCTCTCTCCGACCATGCCCACGCCCCCCCGTCCCGACGAACACGCGCCCTACTACACGCCCTACATCGCCCGGGTCGAGGGCGACCTCTTCGACGTCCTCGCCGCGCAGCCCGACGCGCTCGCAGCCCTCCTCGACGGCGCCGACCCGGACCACGCCTACGCCCCGGGGAAGTGGACCCTCCGCCAGGTCGTCCAGCACACCGTGGACGCCGAGCGGGTCTTCGCCTACCGCGCCCTCCGCTTCGGCCGCGGCGACGCCACGCCGCTGCCCGGCTTCGACCAGGAGCCGTGGGTCGAGGCCGACCCGGAGCAACCGCTCGGCGCCCTTGTGGCTGAGGCCCGCGCCGTCCGTGCCGCGACGCTCGCCCTCTTCCACGCCTTCCCGGACGACGCGTGGGACCGCTCCGGCGTGGCGAGCGGCTCCCCGATGTCGGTGCGCGCCCTCGCCTACGTGATCGCGGGGCACATGGCGCACCACCTCGCCGTGCTCCGAGAACGCTACCGCTAGCCCGCCCCCGCTAGCCCGCGAGCATGCCGGTAACGCCGGCGCGGATCATCGCCACGGCGATGGCGGCCAGGAACAGGCTCGCCACCTTCGCCACGGCCTTCGAGGTGCTGGGGCCGGCGAAGCGGAGAAGCGCCGGCCCAAACGAGAAGGCCACGAACACGAGCAGCATGTTGACGACGATGCTCGCGAGCGTGGGTGGGTAGCCGAACTCGCCCTGCGCGATGAGGATCGTCGTGATGGCGCCCGGCCCGATGATGAGCGGGATTCCGAGGGGGACGATGGGGAGGTCGCTCTCGTCGGTGAGCGGCTCGGCCTTCTTCCCGTTCGTCTGCGTCCGCCGCTTCTTGAAGTCGCCGAAGGCGAGGTCGGTCACGGCGATGACGAGCAGGATGATCCCGCCGCCGACGCGGAGGTCGTTGACGGTGATGCCGAGGGTCTGGAAGATCACCTCGCCCGCGAACAGCATCAGCACGGCGAGCACGAACGCCGCCGCGAGCGCGCGCACGAGGAGGGCGCGGCGCGCCCGGCGCTCCAGCGCCTCGGTCATCCCGATGTAGAGCGGCAGGATGCCCGGGATGTTGATGGCGACGAAGAGCGGCAGGAAGGCCGCGAGGAAGGCGTCGAGGAAGGCAGCCACGGGGGGACAGAGGCTACAGGGCGATCAGACAAAGCACGGGGGCAGCCGGCCTGTGGTGGAAGCGCCGGCCACCCCCGTGGGTGGGATCCGTGTGGTGGTGGCGCTCCCACGCCGAGGGCGGGGGGCGGTTTCCAGCGATGCCGCAGCGCGGCACGCTCTCATGATCCTTTCACCGGGCCTCCGCGCGGGCTCCTCGGTCCAGGCGTCCGGTCGGCTCAGGCGCTCGGGGCGGCCACGCGCAGCGCCGCCTCCGGCGCGTCGGCGAGGACGGGTGCCAAGACGGGCTCGTCGTGCTCCACGACGCCGTCGCGGAGGTGGACGATGCGGCGGGCGTGGTGCGCGATGTCGTCCTCGTGCGTGACCACGAGGAGCGTGTTGCCCTGGCGGTAGAGCTGCTCGAAGAGCCGCATGATCTCCTCGCTCGTCGCGGTGTCGAGGTTGCCCGTGGGCTCGTCGGCGAGGAGGATGGAGGGGCCGTTGACGAGGGCCCGCGCCACGGCCACGCGCTGGCGCTGCCCGCCCGAGAGCTCGTTCGGCTTGTGCGTCATCCGGTCGCCGAGGCCGACGGCCGTGAGGGCCGCCTCGGCGCGCCGCCGCCGCTCCCGCCCCGGCACCCCGGCGTAGACGAGCGGGAGCTCGACGTTCTGGAGGCACGTCTGCCGGGGAAGCAGGTTGAAGGTCTGGAAGACGAACCCGATCCGGCGGTTGCGGACGTCGGCGAGGCGGTTGTCCGAGAGGCGGCTGACGTCCTCACCGTCGAGGACGTAGCGGCCCTTCGTGGGGGAGTCGAGGCAGCCGATGATGTTCATGAGCGTGCTCTTGCCCGAGCCGCTCGGCCCCATGATGGCGACGTACTCGCCGCGCTGCACCTCGACGGAGAGGCCGCGGAGGGCGTGGACGAGCTGGGTCCCCATCGGGTACGTCTTCCACACGTCCTCGATCTGGATGATCGGGGGCGCGTGGCGCGCGCCGCGCGATGCGGGAGGGGTGCCGGCTTTCGTCACTTCCATCGGGTTACCATCTACGATGCCCTGTCTACCTGACTCAGTCCTCGTCGTCGAGCGGCTCGGCGTCGGGGTCGCGGGGCTGCACGGGGTCGCCGTCGTCGAGCTCGGTGCGGAGGAGGCGGAACGGGCCGGAGACGACGGTCTCGCCGCCGGCGAGGCCGGACGTGATCTCGATGTGGGTGTCGTCCTGGATGCCGGTCTCGACCTCGCGCATGACGACCTCGCCGTCCTCGACGGCGAAGACGACGCGGCGGAGGTCCTCCTCGTCGGGGATGGGCGTCTCGTCCACCTCCTCGCCGCGCTCGCGGGCCTCGCGGCGCGCCTCCCGGGCGAGCGCGTTGAAGTCGCGGATCGTGACGGCCTGGATGGGGACGACGACGGCGCCGCGGATGGTCTGGGTGTAGACGTCCACGGTCCCGCTCATGCCGGGGCGGAGGCGCGGCGGCGCGGCGGTCGGGCCCCCCTCGTCGGCCGCCGAGGCCACGAGGGCGCCGGTCCCGGCGTCGCCGTCGGCGCCGAGGATGCGGATCTCGACGGGGAAGTTGGTGACCTGCTCCGTCGTGCCGAAGCCGGAGACGCGGGCGGAGTTGGCGATCTGGGTGACGACGCCGCTGAGCGGGCGGTCCGGGTAGGCGTCGACCTCGACGCGGGCGGAGTCGCCGAGCTGGACGTGGACGACGTCGTTCTCGTTGACGTCGACCTCCAGCTGCATCCGGTCGAGCTCGGCGATGCGCAGGATCTCGGTGCCGGCCATCTGGGCCGTCCCGACGACGCGCTCGCCGAGCTCCACGTTGAGCTGGCTGACGGTGCCCGTGATGGGTGCGTAGATGCTGGTCTTGCCGAGCTGCTGGCTGGCCTGCCGGAGCGTGGCCTGCGCGGCGCGGACGCTGAACTGGGCCGCGCGCTCGCTGGCCGCGGCGGTGGCCACCGTCGCCTCGGCGTTCTCGAGCGCCGCGCGCGCGGCGTCGAGCTCGGCCGCGGGCGCGGCCCCGCGCGCGACGATCTCCTCCGTCCGCTCGAACTCGGTCCGGGCCCGGCGGCGCTCCACCTCGGCCCGCGCCCGGTCGGCCCGGGCCTGCTCGACGCCGGCCTGCGCCTGCAGCACGTTCGCCTCCGCCTGCTCCCGCTGCGACGCGTAGAAGTCGGGCTGGACGCGGATGAGGAGCTGCCCCCGCTCGACGACATCGCCCTCCTCGACGCCCAGGAAGACGATCTCGCCGGAGACGTCGGACGAGATCGCGACCTCGACCTCGGGGCGGACCTGGCCGGAGGCCGTGACCGTCTGCGTCACGGCCCGCGACGACGCCACGGCCGTCTCGACCTCGACCCCCTCTCCGCCTCCATCGCCCCCGAACACGAGGGCGGCGACGACGACGAGGCCGACGAGCACGCCGAGCGCGATGAGGATCTTCTTCGTCGGGCTCGCCCCGGCCTTGGGCGTCGTCGGCGGCGGCGCGGCCGGGTCCTGGGCGGCGGGCGTGCGAGGCGGAGGGGCGGTCACGGTTTCCATCGGGGCGGGTGCGGACGGCAAGATCTCAAAAGGGCGGCGTCGGCGCGCGGCCGTCACTCGAACAGCGGCTCGGTGGGGTCGAGCTCGCCGAGGGCGAAGGCGATGACGGCGCGGCGGAACACGAACTCGTAGACGGCCTGCGCGCGCGCCGACTGCGCCTCGGTGAGGCGGGCGCGGGCGAGCTCGAGGGCCACGAGCGTGCCCGTGCCGAGCTCGTAGCGCACCTCTTCGGCCTCCAGGGCGGCCTCGGCCGCCGACACCTGCACCGCCGTCGCGTCGAGGCGCTGCCCGGCGAGGCGGTAGTCGAGGACGGCTTGGCGCACCTCCGTGGCGATGGCCTGGCGCTGACGCTCCAGGGCCAGCTCGCGCCGCATGACCTCGATCTCGGCCTGCTGCACCTGCCGCCGCGTCTGGAAGCGGTCGAAGAGGGGCACCGTCACGGAGAGGCCGAGGCTCCCGCTGCGGTTGTCGGCGAACTGCGTGAAGAGCGGCGTCGCCTCCAGCTCGGGGTCGGGCTGGAGCGGGAACAGGAACGGCTCGCCGCCGACGAGGACGGGGTCGCCGCCCGTCGTCGTGACGGGGAGGAAGGTGGGGTCGGTGGTGCCCGCGACGACGCGCTGCTGGAGGCTGGAGTACCCCGTGCCGAGGCTGGCGAAGAGGTCCACGCTCGGGAGCGTGGCGGCGCGGGCGGTCCGGACCGACGCCTCGGCGGCGGCGATCTGGCGCTCCCGCGCTCGGAGGTCGGGCCGCCGCTCGTAGGCGGCGCGGAGGAGGGGCTCCAGCGCGACGGGCTCGGCGGCGAGGGCGGCCTCGTCGAGCGCGGGCGCCGTGAACACGTAGTCGCCGAAGGGGTCGAGCTGGAGGGCCTCGACGAGGGCGGTCTTGGCGACCTCGACGGCCTGGCGCGCCTGGAGCAGCGCCACCTCGGCCTCGGCCACCGACGCCTGCTGGCCGAAGACGTCGGCGCGTGCGCGGACGCCGGCCTCGACGAGGGCCTCGACGTCGGCGAGCTGGCGGCGCTGCGCCTCCAGGCTCTCCTCGCGGATCCGGACGATCTCGGCGTCGAGGAGCACCTGGAGGAACCGGCTCGCCACGTCGAAGGCCACCTGCTGGCTCGCCCGCTCGAGGGTGAACCCGGCGGCGTCGCGCTCGATGCGGGCCTGCGCCAGCGCCCGCTGGTCGCGGAACCCGTCGAAGAGGTTGAGGCTGGCCGAGACGCCGACGTTGACCGACTCGCTCGTCTGCGAGGTCAGCTGGCCCGTCGTCTGGTCGAAGCCGAGCCCGTAGCGCTGCGTCGGCTGCACGGAGGCCTCGACGTAGGGGAGCGGGAGGACGTCGGCGCGGGCGTTCGTGACGTTGAGCGCGGCGGCCTCGTCGCCGAGCCGGGCCTCGCGGAGGTCGAGGCTGCGGGCGAGGCCGAGGCGGATGGCCTCGTCGAAGGTGATGACCTGCTGTGCCGCCGCGGGCCACGCAGCGAGGGCGAGGAGGGCGAGCAGGCTGGCGCGGTGGAGCAGCCGCATGAATCGGTCGAGGGCGGTGGAGACTCGGCGCCTTTGACGGGGGCCCCCCGCCATTGTTACACCGGCCCGCCCTACCTTGAACGGCACCCGACCGACCGCCCCATGCGCTCCCTCCCGTTCGCCCGGCGCACCGCCCCCGTGCTCCTCGCCGCCCTCCTCGCCCCCGCCGTCCTCGCCCAGCCCGAGCGCGACGAGGCCGGCATCGCCAACGGCTTCGCCGAGGTCCTCGCCCTCGCCCAGGCCGACAGCGTCGCGGCGGCGTTGCAGCGGATGGCCTGCCCGGTGGCGGGGCCCGACGGGCGCCCCGTGGCGGGCCGGTGCGACCCGGACGACGCCGAGCACCGGGCGCGCGCCGAGTGGCAGCTCGCGCTCCTCCGCCGCCTCTTCCCGATGGCGCCGACGGCGCTCCGCCCCACCTACGCCGTCGAGCGAGAAGGGGGCGCGGACTTCCACCTCCTGCTCTTCCAGGACCTCCCCGAAGCGCCCTACGCGCTCGTCTCGTTCATCGACCTGGAGGGCGAGCCCCTCTTCGGGGAGGTGCAGGTGGACGACCTCCCGGAAGGCATCCCGCCCCCGGCCTCGCTCGTCGCCGCACTCGACCGCCTCCTGGACGCCGCCGCCGACCCGGACACGACGCCCGAGACCTTCGCCCCCCTCCTCGTCAAGACCGACGGGCCCGACGCGTGGACCGCCTCGGCCGACGCGAGCGATCCGGAGGACCAGGCCCTCGTCGGGAGCACGCTCGCCCGCCTCCGTGCCCTCCTCGCGGAGACCGACGGCTACAAAGCCGCCGGCTTCGACACCGACCGGGAGAGCGAGGGGACGTGGCACGTGCTGACGGTGCAGATGGCCGGCGCCGAGGGCCCGGTCTACCTCGCCTTCCTCCCCGTCGGCGGCACCTTCCTCCTCGGCGACATTGACGGCTGAGCCGGCCCGTGCGACCCGCGGCGCGGGTGACGCGGGGGTGGCAGCGTGGCGTGGGATCTTCGGAGCCCTCTTCCAGAGATCCATGCGCACGCCTGTCATCGAGAAGCTGGAGATCCTGGCCGACGCGGCCAAGTACGACGTGTCCTGCGCCTCCTCGGGGAGCACGCGGAAGAACTCCCCGACCGGGCTGGGCAACTCGACCGGCATCGGCATCTGCCACTCCTACACCGAGGACGGCCGGTGCGTCTCGCTCCTCAAGCTCCTCTTCACCAACCACTGCATCTACGACTGCGCCTACTGCCCGAGCCGGCGCTCGAACGACGTCCGCCGCGTGGCCTTCACGGTGCAGGAGGTCGTGGACCTCACGCTCGGCTTCTACCGGCGCAACTACATCGAGGGGCTGTTCCTCTCGTCGGGCATCTTCAAGGACGCCGACACCACGACCGAGAGGCTCGTGCGCGTGGCCCGGACGCTCCGCGAGACGCACGACTTCCACGGCTACATCCACCTCAAGGTCATCCCCGGCGCCTCGGACGAGCTGATGCTCGAGGCCGGGCGCTGGGCCGACCGCCTCTCGGTCAACCTCGAGATCCCGAGCGAGCGCGGGCTCCGGTCGGTCGCCCCCGAGAAGAGCTACGCCGACGCCCTCGGCCCGATGGCGACGCTCCGCGACGAGATCGACGGGAACCGCGCGGCGCGCGCCGAGGCGGCCCGCCCCACGAACCGGCCGAGGGTGAAGCCGACGCTGTTCGCGCCGGGCGGGCAGAGCACCCAGCTCGTCGTGGGCGCCACGCCCGAGGACGACCGCACCGTCCTCTCCCTCGCCGACCGCCTCTACCGCGAGGAACGCCTGAAGCGGGTTTACTACTCCGGCTTCATCCCCGTCTCCGACGACGCGCGCGTCCCGCAGCCGGAGACCTACCGCGCCCCGCTCCGCCGCGAGCACCGACTCTACCAGGCCGACTGGCTCCTCCGCCGCTACAGCTTCCAGCTCGACGAGATCGTGGACCCCGCGCGGCCCATGCTGGACGAGGACGTGGACCCCAAGACGGCCTACGCCCTCCGCTTCCCGTCCCTCTTCCCCGTCGACGTCAACACGGCCCCGTACGAGTGGCTGCTGCGCGTGCCCGGCGTCGGCGTCCGCTCGGCGAAGCGGATCGTGGCGGCGCGGCGGCACGGGACGGTCCGGTGGGAGCACCTCCGCGCGATGGGCGTCGTGCTGAAGCGGGCGCAGTACTTCCTGACGGTGCCCGGCCACCGCCCCCACCTCCTCGACCGCGACCCCGGCCTCGTCCGTCTCCGCATCGTCGGTGGGCGGCAGAAGGCGGACCGGGGCCAGCTCGACCTCTTCGGCGCGCCGCTGCGCCAGGCGGCATGACGCCCTCCGACGCGCACTACACCTACGATGGGTCGTTCGACGGCTTCCTGTCGGTCGTCTTCGAGGCCGCGCGGCGGGGCGCGCTCCCGGCGTCGGTCCCGACCGACGAGGCGCCGCCGCAGGGGGGCCTGTTCGGCGCCGTCGTCGCGGTCGAGACGAGCGCGGCGCACGCGGCGCGGGTCGCGCGGGGCCTGGAGCGGAGGATCACCGCGGGCGGCGTCGAGCGGCTCTACCACGCGTTCCTGAGCGAGGACGCGGGCATCGAGCACCGGCTGCTCCGGCTCATCGACCGCGTGCTCCGGGAGGGGGGCGGCGCGCTCGACGACCTCCGCTTCCCCCCGGCCTTCGCGGCCGAGCGCCTCGCGGCCCGCGTGCGCCACGAGGTGCACCGGATGCACGCGTTCGTGCGGTTCGAGCGACGCGCAGGCGAGCGCTACATCGCCGTGGCGCGGCCCGAGCACAACGTGCTCCCGCTCCTCGAAGACCACTTCGCCGCGCGCTACCCCGCCCTCCGATGGGCCATCGTGGATGTGCGCCGCCGCTACGCCCTCGTCCACACCCCCGCCGCCGAGCGCGAGGCCGGCGCCCCCGCCACGCACTTCACCCCTGCCGAGAGCCTCGAAGCCCTCCCCGAGGCGCACGACGAGGCCGGCTACCAGGACCTCTGGCAGACCTACTACCACGCCGTCACCATCCCGGCGCGGCGCAACCTCAAGCTCCACCTCCGCCACGTCCCGCGCCGCTACTGGCCCTACCTCACCGAGAAGCGCGCCGCGGCCTGACCGAGCCTGCTCAGCCGGCCCCGCGGGCGCACCGGAAGCCGACGTGGAACAGGCTCGACTCCGGCGTCGCGTGGCTGCGGGCCGAGACGCGGTAGCCGTGGCAGTACGAGGGGTGGCACAGGAACGAGCCGCCGCGCTGCACCCGCTCGCTCGCGGGCGTCGGCGTGAAGGGCTGGTCCCGCTCACCGTAGGGCCGGTACCAGCTGCCCGTCCACTCCCAGACGTTGCCCCCGAGATCGGTCAGCCCCAGGTCGGTCTCGCCGAAGGCGCCGACGGGCGAGGTCAGCTGGTAGCCGTCGGCGGCGGTGTTCCGGGTGGGGAAGGTGCCGGTCCAGGTGTTGGCATGGTAGTGCGCCTCGGCCTCGTGGCGCTCGTGCGAGCCGTCGTGGTCGTGGGTGACGAGGGAGTCGCCCCAGGCGTAGGGGCGGCGGTCGTCGCGGGCGTTGCGGGCGGCGTGCTCCCACTCGACCTCGGTGGGGAGGCGGCCGCCGGCGGCCTCGCAGTAGGCCGCAGCGTCGTTCCACGAGACCTGCGTCACGGGGTGGTCGTCCGGCGCGGGCGGGCCGTCGGGCCCGAGGGCGTGGTGCCACGAGGCACCGGGGACGAGATGCCAGCCGGTCTGCGTCAGGACCGTGCCGCTCCCGAAGCGCTCGGCCTCCGTCACGTAGCCCGTCCGCTCGACGAAGGCGCGGAACTGCGCGACCGTCACCGGGCTCCGCATCAGCCCGAACGGCGGCACGTCGGCCTCGAACGTCGGCTGCTCCTGGGGCAGGCCGTCCTCGCTCCCGATCGTCGTCCGCCCGCCGGGCACGTCCACCCACACCCCGCTCGTGTCGGCGGGGGCTGCGACGGACGCGGCCTCTGCGGGAGGCCCGGATGCGGGCGCGGTCTCCTCCGTGCCGCAGGCAGCGAGGAGGAACAGGGCGAGAGCTACGAGGCGGGGCACAGCAGGGAGGCGTCGGCAGGGCCTAAAGCTACGGGGGGCGGCGCGCGCCGTCAGGCGGAAAGGCCGGGCTGCCCCATGAACACCCGGCAGCCCGCCCCTCTTCCTGGTTTGGCTGGCGCAGGAGGAGCGAGGCGCCTCCGTGCCGGGTGCTCGCGGCGAGGCGGATTGCAGCGGGCCGCGGCGGCGAGTCCTTGCGCGCCGGTAACCGATCGGTTACCTTGAGAACACACCGCTCGCACCCCTATGGGAACCAAGGGTCAGACACGCACCAGCGCTGCGAGAGACGTCGCCACCCACGCCGCCGAGCGACTGGCGCCCCTCGGGGCCGTCGCGCCCAGGGGCATGTTCGGCGGCTACGGCCTCTTCCACGACGGCGTGATGTTCGGCTTGGTCGACGGCAAGGGCCTCGTCCACCTCCGCGTGGACCGCGAGACGCGCCCGCGCTTCGAGGCCGCGGGCGGGCAGCCTCACGGCAAGATGCCCTACGTCTCCGTCCCCCCGGCCGTCCTCGCCGACGACGCTACGTTCCAGTCCTGGGCCTCCGACGCCCTCGCCACCGCCCACGCGGCAAAGAAATGAACGACGTTCAGCGATCCGTCACCATCGACGCCCCGCGCGACCGTGTCTGGGACGTCCTCTCCGACCTCACGGCCATGCGCGCGTACATGCCTGGCCTCGCGAGCGTCGAGCATGTGGGCGAGGCGGAACGCGGCGTGGGCGCGGCGCGGCACTGCGTCTTCGCGGACGGCGTGGAGCTGACCGAGCGCGTGACCGACTGGCGCGAGGGCACGGGCTATACGCTGGAGACGACCGCCTTCAAGGGCGTCCCGATGGCCTCCAACGAGATCCGCTTCGTGCTCAGCGGCGATGCCCGCCAGACGACCGTGACGCAATCCATGCGCTACGCCATGAAGGGCGGGATCCTGGCGCCGCTGCTGGAGCGGATGGCCAAGGGCCGCATGGTCTCCGCGCTGGACGGCGCGCTCGGCGGCCTCAAGGAACACGTCGAGGCGCGCGTGGAGGCGTAGGGCCCGTGTCGAGGAAGCAGTACACGCGCGAGGCGGCACTGGGCGCAGCGATGGGGGCGTTCTGGCGCGAGGGCTTCCACGGCACCTCGGTCGCGACCTTGTGCGCGGCGACCAGGCTCAACCGCAAGACGCTCTACGCCGAGTTCGGCGACAAAGGCACGCTCTACGCCGAGGCCGTCGGGCTGTACACGCGGCAGGCGCTCGTGCAGACCGAGGCCGTGCTCGGCACCGAGCCGCTGGGCGACGCCAACGTCCGCCGCTACTTCGCCGGGATGCGCTACGAGGCCGACTGCCGGGGCTGCCTCATGACGATGACCGCCAACGAGCGCGCGCTCGTCCCCGAGGCCTCGATCGGGACCGTCCGCGAGACGCTGGCGCGGATCGAGGCGCTGCTGGTCGCCAACCTCCGCGCCGACGGGCGGCCCGACGCCGAAGCCCGGCGCCTCGCCACGTTCCTCGTCTTCAGCATCCAGGGCATCACGACGATGGGGAAGCTGGAGGGCGACAACGAGCGGCTGGCGGCGACGCTGGAGACGGTGCTCTCCGTCTTGGACACCTAGCCGCTTTAGTCCGCCCGGGGCGACCACCGGCGGACGGAGACGCGTCCGGCGAGCCCCCAAGAGTGGTCCAGGAATCGCTCGGAGCGGGCCGCCGCGGAAGACCCGCAGCAGGATCAACACCCACGATCGATCCCTACGAGCGATCAGGGCGTGGACTTGCGGAGGGGGAGGGATTCGAACCCCCGGTGCCATGCGTCCCTGCGGTTTTCGAGACCGGCGCGTTGCACCGGAAGATGGTTCGAGGGCTCGCACGCTGAACGTGGGCCGAGCGCGGCGTCCAGCTACCACACTCCCGGACAGGCGCGAGCCGCCCAGCGGGAACCGGGCGGCTCGAGCCGTTCGCGTTCTCTCTCCTGCACGGCCACGGAACGCTAGCGCATCAGCACGACACGCCGGGTCACCGTAGCGCCCTCTGTCGAGAAGCGGACGAGGTAGGTCCCACCCGCGAGGCCGGCGGCGTCCCAGCGCACCTCGTGGAGGCCTGCCGGGAACGCCTCACGCGCGAGCTGGACCACCCGACGCCCGAGGAGGTCGTAGACCGCCAGGTCCACGTCGGCCGCGGCGGGGAGGCCGAAGCGGATCGTGGCAGCGCGGCGGACCGGGTTCGGATAGATGGCCGAGAGGTCGGCGACCTCCGGGAGGCTGGTGCTCGACGCGTCCGGCGCGTCCGAGGCGGCCTCTGTCGAGCCGCCACGGTCCGAGACCGCCAGCACCACGACCACGGCCCACGGCCCGGCGTCCTCGACCGGCCACGCGGCGTCGGCCGTGCGTGCAGCGTCGGACGTGCGCGCGGGTGCCCGGCGCGAGGCGGTGCTGCTGGGGCTGGTCCCGCGCACCGCCGGGCCGTCCGTGTGGGTCTGAACCACGATCTCGAAGGCGGCCTCGGCCACCGCCACGTCCGGGAAGCGGCCGATCACGAGCCGGTACGTGTAGGTGCCGGCCGGCACACTCGCCGGCACCCGCTGCGTGTACGTGCCCGCCACGGTCTTCCCCCCCGGGAGCGTGCCCGAGCGGACCGTCCCGCTCGCCACCGGCGTGCCGCCGCGCTCGGCGACGAAGTAGAGGTCGCCCGCGGCCGGCGCGGCCGTGTGATTCGTGACGGCGTACTGGAAGCCCACCTCCCCACCAGGGGCGACGGTGAGCGGGGTGGTGTTCGACGCCGAGAGGCTGTAGGCCGGCGCGTCGCCGACGGTGAAGGTGCCCTCGCTGCGGAGGCTGCCGTTGTAAGCGCTGTCCACCGCGCGCAGGGTCCAGGTGTACGTCCCCGCCTCAAGCCCCGTCAGGAGCCACGCGGTCACAGCGCTGACGTTGCCGGGCTGGGGGAGCCGGCTCGGCGTCTCGAGCGGGACGCCGTCGCGGTAGAGGTCGAGGTCGTAGGTGAGCGCGACGGACGGGGTGTGGTCGTCGGTCGAGGGGTCCCAGGCGAGGGTCACGGCCGCGCCGCCCCCCGCCTCCGTGCCGAGGACCTCGGCGGTGAGACCCGTCGGCGCCGAGGGCCGCAGGTTCAGCACGGGCACGTCGTTGCGGTAGAGGTGCATCTGCGCCTCGACGAGGCCGTTGCCGCCGGGCACGAAGTAGGAGCCGGCGATGAAGTAGTCGAGGTCGCCCTCGCCGTCCACGTCGAGCCACGAGAAGGCGCCGCCGCGGGTGCCGGAGGAGCGCGGCGCCGGGAGGTCGTTCTCGGTGTCGACGAAGGTGCCGCCGCTGTTGGCGTAGATCTCCGCCTTGCCGTCGATCTGGGAGCCGCTGTTGTAGGTGCCGGCGAGGAGGATGTCCACGTCGCCGTCGGAGTCGTAGTCGGCCCACGTGCCGGCGTGGAGATCGATCCAGTCGGCGTTGGGCGCGTCGATGAGGGTCTCCTCGGCGTAGACGCCGCCGCCGTCGTTGCGGTAGACGCGGAGCACCTGGTTGAAGGTGCCGTCGGTCTCCTTGACGCGGCCGGCGATGAGGATGTCGAGGTCGCCGTCGGCGTCGTAGTCGCCCCACTGCGCCTCGCCATGCTCGACGGTGAGGGAGCCGAGGAGGTCCTCGCCCACGAAGACGCCCCCTCCATCGTTGCGGTAGCGGCGGATGAACCCGTCGTCGGTGAGGGGGGCGAGGTGGACGAGGAGGAGGTCGAGGTCCTCGTCGCCGTCGAAGTCGGCCCAGGCGCTCTGGGCGTGGCGCGTGGGGGCGAACGTGGCGTCGGCCTCGGTGAAGAGCCAACCGCCGGAGCCGTTGGGCCCGTCGTTGCGCAGGAGCGCCGTGCGGTACTCGAACGTGTCGAAGTCGAAGACCGACGGGAGGAGGAGGTCCTGGTCGCCGTCGTTGTCGTAGTCGGCCGCGGTGATCGAGCGGAGGTCGAAGTCGGCCTGGTCGTTGTCCTCGTAATAGCCGGGGAGATCGGTGTCGGTGAGGACGAGCACGCCGTCGCGGTTGCGGTAGACGACGGTCTCGCCGTCGGTGCCGACGACGAGGTCCTGGTCGCCGTAGCCGTCGAGGTCGGCCCAGGCGAGGTCGGAGGCGCCGGCGCTGAGGTCGCCGAGGTCCACCTCGACGTACGTGAAGGCCCACTCGTCGGGCGCGCCCTCGCCGTCGTTGCGGAGGAGCAGCAGCTGGTCCTCGGCGCTCTGGTGGTAGACGACGTAGTAGCCGAGCACGGCGATGTCCACGTCTCCGTCGCCGTCGTAGTCGGCCGGGGCCGTGGCGACGACCCAGAAGTCCTCGTCTTGCGGCGTAACGAACGGCGACTCGAACGGGGTCACCTCGGTGAAGTCGCCGAAGGTGCCGCCGGGCCCGGGCTGGACGGTGATGAAGCGGACCGTCGAGCCGGTGTCGCCGTCGTCGTCGGTGACGGTGAGGCGGACGATGTAGGTGTCGGCCTCGACGTAGGTGTGGCTGGGGTTCTGCTCGGTCGAGGTGGCGCCGTCGCCGAAGTCCCAGAGCCAGGCCGTGAGGGTGCCGTCGGGGTCGGCGCTGGTGTCGGTGAGGTGGACGGTGAGGCGGACGGTGTCGAACTCGAACGAGGCCTCGGGCGGGCGGTTGAGCGGCGGCGGCGGCGGCCCGGCGAAGCGCTCGATGACGCCCTGGGAGCCAGCCGTCCAGGCGTCGCCGTCGGCCGTGGCGACGATGGCCGAGAAGTTGCCGAAGCCGCCGGAGCCGATCTCGATCCGGGCCCAGGTCTGCCCGCCCGTCGCGGAGTAGTACGCGACGTCGTCGGTGGTGCTCACCCACAGCTCGTTGGGGCCGAGCAGGTAGAGGTCGGTGAGGCGGTCGTCGCCGTTGGGGATCGGGAGCGTCTCCCAGGTCGCGCCGCCGTCGTCGCTGCGCGCGGCGAAGCCGTACCAGCCCACGGCGTAGCCGGTGGCCGCGTCGAAGAAGTCGAGGTCCTGGACCTGCCCAGAGGCGTCGGGGAGCTCGCCCTGAACCCATGTCGCGCCACCGTCCGTCGTGCGGTAGTAGCGGCCGGTGACGTTGAGGGCCCAGCCGCTCTGGCCCTCGAAGTCCACAGCCACGTAGGCCCCGCTGAAGCCGGGCGCAGCCGTCCAGGAGGCTCCGCCGTCGGTCGTGTGGAAGACGGCGCCGCCGGAGGAGCCGAAGCCGGCCACCCACCCGTCGAGGGGCGTGGCGAAGTCGAGGTCCTCGGCGTCGAAGCTCGGGGGCGTGGCGGCCCCGGCCGTCCACGTGTCGCCGCCGTCGGCGCTGCGGTAGACGCGGCCCCCCTCGTCCACGACGACGACGTCCTGCGGCCCCACCACGTCCACGCCTCGGAGGTCGAGCGTCGTGGGCGAGGGCTGGAGGAGCCACGCCGCATCGGCAGCACCGGCGTTTGTGAGGAGGGCACCGCCGGCGCCGACGGCGAGGAGGCGGCCATCGGAGAAGCGGTCGAGGGCGGCCAGGTCGGCGCCGTAGCCGCTGCCGACCTGGCGCCAGGAGGCGCCGCCGTCGGTGGTCTTGAGGACGAGGCCCCGGCCGAAGGCGAGGTAGCCCGTCTGCGCGTCGGCGAAGGCGGGGACGACGGTGCCGAAGTAGCCGGGCCAGGGCCCGGGGGAGTCGTAGGCCTCGGCCCACGTCTGGCCGGCATCGGCGGAGTGGAGCACGTCGCCGCCCCGGTCGAGCGCGACGACGGTCTGAGGATCGGCCACAGCGACGCTCACGGTTTCCTCGTCGATCACCTCTCCGAGGTCGGCCCAGGTCTGGCCGCCGTCGCCGGAGCGGAAGAGGCGGTCGTCGTAGTCCGGGAAGGAGCCGCTGCGCCCCCAGGCCAGGGCGACGGTCGGTGAGACGGCGACGAGCTGGCGGCGGCCCTCGGCCGCGGCGCCCGTCGTCCAGGTCGTCCCGCCATCGGTCGAACGCACGAAGGCGTCGTCCACGATGCCGACGGCGAGGGTGGGCGTGAGGAAGACGACGTCGGCGGCGCTGCCGCCCAACGCGAGCGTGAACGTGAGGCCGCCGTCGAGCGTTCGGTAGATCCCACTCGTGGAGACGCCGAGCCCGAGCAGGCCGGTGCCGTCGTCGGCGAAGGCGAAGTCGACCATCCCATTCGGCGAGGGCTCCCAGGTCAGCCCCCCGTCACGGCTGACCCAGCCGTCGTTGGTCGAGGCGAACCCGAAGGTCGGCGTCCAGAACTCCATGCGGTACGTGGAGCCGAGGAAGGGGAGCTCGTCCCAGGTCGATCCCCCGTCGGTCGTCCGGTAGTTGGCGTTGCCGTAGGTCCAGCCGTGCTGGCTGTCGAGGAAGAAGATGCCGTTGAGGGGCTCGCTCAGGCTGAAGGGGACGTCCCTCGGAATCCAGGTCTGGCCACCGTCGGCGGTCTCGAAGAGGGCGCCCTGGTCGTCGAACGCGTTGTCGGTGCCGACGACGAAGGCGCGCTGCGCAGTGGGCGCGGCCACGCCGCGCAGCTCCTGGCCAGTAGGCACGGGGCTCTGGGTGCTCCACTGAGCGGAGGCAGGCACCGCGGCCACGACGAGGAGCGCGACGAAGAGGGGTCGGTAGAGGTGATGCATCAGGCGGAGAGGCGTCTGGCGGCTAGCCCTTACTTATCCCAAGCGGGGTGCCAGAACCAGTCCTCCCGCCGGAACCGGGAATTTTCCCACTGTGGTGGCCGGTGCTGCCGCCGCCGCAGGCGCCGCGCGGCGCACCCCGTGCGCCCGCCGCGCACTCCGTGCACAGCCGAAGCCATTCCGAGTGAGCGGAGGGGGAGGGATTCGAACCCCCGGTGCCGTGAGGCACTCCGGTTTTCAAGACCGGCGCATTCGACCACTCTGCCACCCCTCCAGGCGGTCCGATAACTTACGGCCTCCCTGTCCGGCCCCGCCTCCTCCGACCCCTCACGCGCTCCCTTGGACCCGTCGGACCGTCCCCCCTGTCCCCCCACCCGCGCCGAACGGCTCGCGCTCCGCGTGCTGCAGGGCGGCGCCCTCCTCGCGGTGGTGCTGACGGTCCCGTTCGCGCCGTTCGAGCTCGGCCGGTTCTCGGTCCCCAAGGAGCTCGCGCTCCACGCCACAGCGTGTCTGGCCGGGCTGCTGAGCCTGGGCGCGTCGCGCCGGCTCCGGCCCACACGGGTGGACGCGCTCCTCGCTGCCTTCCTCGTCGCTGGCCTGCTCTCGGCGCTCCTCGCGCAGAACGGCTGGCTCGCCGCGCGCGCCCTCGCCATCAGCGTCTCAGGCGTGGCGCTGTTCTGGGTGGGACGCGGGCTGAGCGCGGCCGGCCAAACCGGCCCCGTCGTCCGCGCCCTGGCCGTGTCCGTCGTCGTCGCAGCCGGGGCGGCGCTGGCGCAGGCCTACGGGCTATGGCTGCCGCTCTTCACGGAGGAGCGGGCGCCGGGAGGGCTCCTCGGCAACCGCAACGCCGTCGGCCACTTCGCTGCGCTCGGCTTCCCACTCGTGCTGTTCGCGGCGCTGCGAGCGGAGCGGCTGCGAGGGCTCGGGCTCGGGGCGGCCGGCGCCGCGCGCACCGTCGCGGCGCTCGTGCTGTCGCCGTCGCGGGCGGCCTGGCTCGGCGTCGGCGTGGTGCTGGGGATCCTCGTCGCGGGCGTCCTCCTGCTCGCCGTCCGGCACCGGGCGGGGCGGCTCGCGGGCCGCGCTGCCGTCGTGCTCCTCGTCGCGGCGGCGGGGGTGGCGGCGGCGCTCGTCCTCCCCAACGCGCTCGTGTGGACGAGCGACGACCCCTACCGCGAGACGGCCCAGAACGTCCTCAACTTCGAGGAGGGCAGCGGGCAGGGGCGCCTCGTCCAGTACCGGACCTCGCTCGGCATCGTCGCCGAGGATCCGGTCCTCGGCGCCGGGCCCGGCAACTGGCCCGTGGCGTACCCGGCGCACGCGGGCCCCGGCGACCTCTCGATGAGCCGGCACGAGGCCGGGCGGACCACGAACCCCTGGCCCAGCAGCGACTGGGTGGCGCTCCTCACCGAGCGCGGCCTCGTCGGCGCGCTCCTCCTGGCGCTCGCGTGGCTGGGCCTGGCCCTCGGGAGCGCGCGGGCGCTGAGACGGGCGGAGACGTCCGAGTCAGGGCTCCGCGCCCTCACGCTCCTCGCCCTCCTCGGCGGCACCGCGGCGGTCGGCCTCTTCGACGCCGTGCTCCTCCTCCCGTGGCCGACGGTCGTCTTCTGGGCCGCGGTCGGGGCCCTGTGGACGGGGGAGACGGCCCCTTCGCTCGTCGTCCCGCCCAGCGTTCGGGGGGCGGTGCTCGCCCTCCTCGCCCTCGCGGCGGGCCTGGCGGCCGTGCGGAGTGGCGGGCAGATCGCCGCGATGGCGCTCTACACGGCCGACCGCGACCTCGAACGGGCGGCGCAGCTCGACCCCGGCAACGAGCGGGTCCGCGTCCGCCTGGCCCAGCGCGGCGGCGAGACCGGCTGCGCGCACGCCCTCGCGGCCCACGCCCTCTTCCCCCACGCCGCGACGGCGGAGCGTCTCGCGCGGCGGTGCGAGTGAGCGGCCGGCCCCGCTCTCGGCCAGCTCACGGCGCCTCCCTCTTGACGGGTTTGGCTGCTCGGCGCTAGGCTTCTCTCCCGTCTCCACGAGCCCTCTCCCACCGCCATGACGCGCCTCGCCCTCCTGCTCCTCCCCATCGCCCTCGTCGCCTGCGAGGTCGAGACCCCCGACGGCGACGACCGCGCCGCCGCCGACTCCACCGCCGGCCCGTACATCCACGCTGCGAGCGACGTCGAGGCCGGCCGGTACTACGTCGTCGCGGCCGGCTGCAACGACTGCCACACCCCCGGCTTCCTGGAGAACCCCGCGGCGGTCTCCGAGGAGCAGTGGCTGACGGGGATGCCCATCGGCTTCCGCGGGCCGTGGGGCACGAGCTATGCGCAGAACCTCCGCCTCCGCGTCCAGGAGATGAGCGAGGACCAGTGGGTGACCCGGCTCCAGAGCCCCGGCCTCCCGCCGATGCCGTGGCACGCCGTCAACCACCTCAGCGCGCGCGACGCCCGCGCCGTCTACGCCTACGTCCGCTCGCTCGGGCCGGCCGGGCAGCCGGCGCCGCAGGCGCTCCCGCCCGGCCAGGAGCCGACCACGCCCTACTTCGACTTCACGCCGCAGCACATGGAGCGGATGCCGAGCCGCCCGCCCGGCCCCCCGGCCCCCGCCGACAGCGCGCGCGTCCCCGCCGACACGCTGGCCAGCACGGTCTGAGGGGCCGGGGAGGCGAGCCCCTCACATCACGCCGTAGGCGAGGAGGGCGTCGGCCACCTTCACGAAGCCGCCGACGTTGGCGCCCTGGACGTAGTTGACGCGCCCGTTCTCGGTGCCGTACTCGACGCACTTCGCGTGGACGGAGGCCATGATGCCCTGGAGCTTCTCGTCCACCTGCTCGCGCGTCCACGCGAGGCGCTGGCTGTTCTGGCTCATCTCCAGGCCCGAGGTCGCCACGCCGCCGGCGTTGGCGGCCTTGCCGGGGCCGTAGAGGATGCCCGCCTGCTCGAAGCGGCGCGCCGCCTCGGGCGTGCACGGCATGTTCGCCCCCTCGCTCACGACGGCGCACCCGTTGTCGAGGAGCGTCTTGGCGTCGGCGTCGTCGAGCTCGTTCTGGACGGCCGACGGGAAGGCGCAGTCGCACGGGATGGCCCAGGGCGTGGCGCCGGCGCGGAAGTCGAGGCCCTCCTGCGCGGCGAGGTCGGAGAGGCGGCCGCGCACCTCGTTCTTGTGGTGCATCACGGCGTGGAGCTGATCCCCCGTGAGGCCGTCGGGGAAGTGGACCGTGCCGGAGCGGTCGGAGAGGGTGAGGACGGTGGCGCCGAGGGCGAGCAGCTTCTCGGCCGTGTACTGCGCCACGTTCCCCGCGCCGGAGACGACGCACCGCTTCCCGTCGAGGTCCTCGTCGCGGTGCTGGAGCATCTCGCGGGCGAAGTAGACGCTGCCGTAGCCGGTGGCCTCGGGGCGGAGGAGGCTCCCGCCCCAGTCCGAGCCCTTGCCCGTGAGCACGCCCGTGAAGGCGTTGCGGAGCCGCTTGTACTGCCCGAAGAGGTAGCCCACCTCGCGCGCGCCCACGCCGATGTCGCCGGCCGGCACGTCGGTGTTCTCGCCGATGTGGCGCTGGAGCTCGGTCATGAACGACTGGCAGAACCGCATAACCTCGGCGTCGGTCTTGCCCTTGGGGTCGAAGTCGCTCCCGCCCTTGGCCCCGCCCATCGGCAGCGTCGTCAGGCTGTTCTTGAACACCTGCTCGAAGGCCAGGAACTTGAGGACGGACAGCGTCACCGAAGGGTCGAACCGGAGGCCGCCCTTGTAGGGGCCGAGGGCGTTGGACTGCTGGACGCGGTAGCCGCGGTTGATCCGGACGCGGCCCTCGTCGTCCTCCCACGTGACGCGGAACATCACCACGCGGTCCGGCTCGACGAGCCGCTCAAGCACGCGGCCCTCCTCGTACCGGGGGTGCTGGCGAACGAACGGGACGACTTTCTCGGCCACCTCGCGGACGGCCTGGAGGAACTCGGGCTGGCCGGGGTTCCGGCGCTCGATCTCCGCCATGAACGACGAGAGCTCCATCGAAGCGATAGCTGGTTAGGATCACCGAGGATACGGCAGCGCGAGCACTTCCGCGCCACGCTCCCCGCTACCGCTCCAGGTCCACCGGCACCGCCACCACCACGCGGCCCTCGACGCCGATGGGGTAGAGCAGCGTGAGCGCCTCGGGCCGGGGCCCCGCCCGCGGCGCCTCGTAGACGATCTCGCCGCGGCGCGCCTCGCCCGCCGCCACGTCGTCGCCGTCCTGGCCGCCGGAGGCGTCCACGGGGCGGTACCGGCGCCCGGTGTCGTCGACGAGGCGGGTGCGGGCCACGCGGCGATCCCAGTCGTCCCACTCCCCCTCGAAGTCGAGCGAGCGCTCCTCGACGCGGAGCGAGACGCGGACGCGGCCGTCGCCCGACGGCGCGACGCGGACGCGGCGGACGGTGACCTCGAAGGCGTGCCCCCGCGTCGTCGTGCCGACGCGCCGGGCCTCGGTCGAGAACGTCTGCGAGCGCGGGCCCTCGGGGGCGTCCACGGCCACGACGAGGACGTAGTCGCCGGTGCCGCCGGGCTCGGCGCTCGTCACGTCCACCTCGTAGCGCCCCCCGTCGAGCTCGCGGTCGAGGCGCACGACCCCCCCTCCGCTGCGCCGCCCGATCTCGCGGTCGCCGCGCCGGAGCACCACCTCGGGCGCGAACGCGGAGGAGCGGACCTCGACGAGGACGCTCGTGCCCTCCTCGGCGTCGAACCGGTAGGTGTCGAGGTAGCGGCCGTCGCGGTACCACCCGCCGTCGCCGAGCGTGCCGCGGACGCCGGAGCCGTCGGTCCGGATGGTGCGGGTCTCGATGGCCTCGACCTCGACGGCGTAGTCGCCGCGGGCGCCGCGCTCCTCCGACGAGACGAGGAGGAGGTAGGGCTCGTCCCAGCCGGGGCGGTAGCGGAGCCAGGCGGTGTGGAGCGTGTCGGTGTCGATGCGGGCCAGCGTGCTCCACGGCTCGACGACCTGGCCCTCGGGGCCGAGGACGGCGAGGCGCGGGCGGAAGCCCCGGGCGCGGACGGCCACGAGGAGCGGGGTGCCGGGCTCGGCGAGGAGGGCGTAGGGGTCCTCGTAGCGCCCCGCGCGGAGCGGCCCGCGGTCGCCGAGCGTCGCCGCCGCGGCGTCGCCGGGTTCGAGGGGGCGGGGCCGCGGCGGGGGACCGGCGGAGAGCTCGTAGGTCCCGCCCGCACCCGGCGCCCGCGCCGTCACGGCGATGACGTAGCGCCCCGGCCCCCGGAGGCCCGGCACCTCGGCGCGGTGGTCGGTCTGCCACAGCGCCGAGGCGGCGATCCGCCGCCCCCCGGGCGTGGTGACGACGAGGTCCGGCGCGAAGTCGGCCGCGGTGACGATGACGGAGAAGACGCTGCTGTCGGCGGACTCGAAGGCGTAGTAGTCCTCGAGGCGGCCGTCGGGGCTGAGGCCGTCGCCCACGGCGAGGGCGCCGGTGGCGAAGCCGCCGTCGAGGCGGAGCGGGGCGTACTGCAGGTAGTTGCGCCACGACGCCTGCTCGGCCGCCGCCTCAAGGGCGAGCGCCTCCTCACTCGGCCCCGCCTCCCGCACGGCCGCCGCCACGGCGACGGCGCCCACGACCAGCCCCACCGCGAGGAGAACCGCGCGCGTCCGGGGATCGGCCCAGGCCCGAGCCGCGGCCGCCTGCAGCGCTGCGGCCGGCGCATCGGCCGGGGCATCGGCCGGGGCATCGGGCACCTCGGAGGCGGGCGGGCGCTCCGGTGGGATGGGGAGGGACGGGTCGGCGGGCACGGGTGCGGGGGACGGTAGGACCCCGGGCGCGCGAGGGCGCCGCGGGACCCTAAAGGTAGACCCATGAGCGACCCCCCGTCGTCCAGAAACGGGCCCCCACGCCGACCCCGGTCGCCGTGAGGGCAGCGGTGCAACGGCAGAGGGCGGAGGCCATCGTGATCCCCGCCCTCCTCCTCTGCGGCCCCGGGCGGGCTACCGCGTCAGCGCCATCTGCTTGGCCTCGGCGTGGTCCCCCGCCTCGATGCAGAGGTACGCCCCCGCCGCCAGGTCGGTCGCTTCGAACAGCACGCAGCACGGTGCGGGTGCCGGCGTCCCGGGCCGCATCCACGAGGACGGCCACCTCACGGCCGAGCGCGTCGTAGACGGTGATGCGGACACCGGACGGGAGCATGTCATGCCCCAATGGTCTGTTAATCCGGTTGGATACCTCCGCATGACCACCCGAGCGCCTCGCACGGCCACGCCGGCCGAACGGTCTCGCTCGCGGCCGCTCTGACCCTGAACCGGGCGCGCGAATCGGGCACCCCCTGCGTTATGCTTGGCGCAACCGAGCCCCGCTGCCGCCTCGCCCCCGATGCGCACCCTCCGCATCCTCCTCCTCGTTCTCCTCGCGCCTGCCGCGGTTCGCGCCCAGCCCGAGGCCGACAGCCTCCGTAGAGCGGCTCACGCCCTCTACCAGGACGGCGACGCCGCCCGCGCGGCCGACCTGCTCCGGCAAGTTGTCGATCAGAGGGTCGAGGCACACGGGGCGGAGAGCGCCCCGGCCGCCGCCGCCGCCCACGACCTCGGCCTCGTCCTCCACCACGGCGGCGACATCGACGGCGCCC
>JAWWCA010000018.1:0-25325 GCA_033720695.1 Rubricoccaceae bacterium | reverse complement strand
GTTGACGCCGACGAGGAGGGTGACGAGGGCGTAGCGCCCCTGCACGCGCCCCCCGGCCTCCGCCGCGTCGAGGCCCCCCGCGAGCTCGTCGGTCGTCCACCCGGTCACGGCGACGACCTCGGGGTCCTGGAGCGGCACGCCCTCCGCGCGGAGACGTGCGGCGAGCCGGCTGGGCCACCGCTCCTCCGGCGCCACGCCCTCCCCGATGGTGTAGGAGTCGCCGAGGGCCAGGAAGCGCGGCGCCGGCTCGGTCATCCCCCCTCCGCCGTCAGGAGGTCCAGCAGCGTCTCGGCGATCTCGACCTTCGGAGCCTGGGGCAGGACCTGCCGGGACCCGTCAGCGCCGAGGAGAATGACGCGGTTGGTGCCCGTGCCGAAGCCGGCGCCGGCCTCGTCGGCGTGGTTGAGGACGATCCAGTCGAGCCGCTTGCGGCGGAGCTTGTCTCGCGCGTGGTCCTCGGGCGTCGGCCCTGAGCCCTCTGTGGGACCGCGCGTTTCGAGCGCGAAGCCAACGAGGGTCTGCCCGTCGCGCTTCCGCTCGCCGAGGGCGGCGAGGACGTCGGGCGTGCGGCGGAGACGAAGGGTGAGGTCGTCGTCCCCCTTCTTCCGCTTGTGCGCGCTCGGCTCGGCGGGGGCGTAGTCGGCCACGGCGGCGGCGGCGATCACGAGGTCGGCGTCGGCGTGCTGGAGCGCCGCGCGGTGGAGGTCGTCGGCGCTGACGACGTCCTCGCGCGTGACGCCCTCGGGGGTGGCGAGGCCGACGGGCCCGGCGAGGAGGGTCACGTCGGCGCCGCGCCGGGCGGCGGCGGCGGCGAGGGCGAAGCCCATCGTGCCGGTCGAGCCGTTCGAGAGGAAGCGGACGGGGTCGATCGCCTCCCGCGTCGGCCCCGCCGTCACGAGCACCTTCCGGCCCGCGAGCGGCCCGCCGCCCGGGGCTCGGGGCCCGGGGCGCGCCCCCAGCCAGTCTGCGATGGCGGCCGCGAGCGCCTCCGGCTCCGGGAGCCGCCCCTTGCCGACGAGCCCGCTCGCCAGCTCGCCGTGCGCGGGGTCAAGGACGGTGTAGCCGTGGCCCCGCAGCGCCTCGACGTTGGCCTGCGTGGCCGGGTGGTGCCACATGTCGTGGTCCATCGCGGGGGCGACGAGGACGGGGCAGCGGGCCGAGAGGACCGTCGCCGTCAGCATGTCGTCGCAGAGGCCGTGGGCGAGGCGAGCGAGGGTGTTGGCCGAGGCCGGCGCCACGACGAGGCCGTCGGCCCAGAGCCCGAGGTCCACGTGCTTCGTCCAGACGCCGCCCTGAGCCTGCCCCGGACTTGATCCGGGGTCGCCCTCGGGGAACACCTCGGTGAGCACCTCGCGCTTCGCCAGCGTCGCGATCGTGAGCGGCGCGATGAACCGGGCGGCCCCGGCCGTCAGGATCGGCTGCACCTCGGCCTCGGCCTTGACGAGGAGCCGGACGAGCTCGGCGGCCTTGTAGGCGGCGATGCTGCCGGTAACGCCGAGGACGAGCTTCTTGCCACGGAGGCGGGGGTCGGGCATGGGACGACGAGGCGGGCCGAACCGAAGATAGGGGCGCACCACGGTGCGCCCCTATCCGGGAGGATGCCTGGCGCGGGGCTACCGCTCCGCGGGCGCCTCGGCGCTGGCGTTGCGGAAGTAGACCTCGTCGTTCTTGAGCTCCTCGACGGCGAGGGCGCCGGCCTTCGGCTTCCGCTCGTACTCCAGCGAGATCTTGAGCTGGTCCTCGTTGGCGCGGAGGTCCTCGGCGGGCTCGAGGAGGCTGAGGTCGTCGAAGTAGGAGAGCTTCTGGTCGAGCTCGGCCTTCTGGCGCGCGGCGATCTGCCGGGCCCGGCGCGAGAGGATGACGACGGCCTCGTAGAGGTTGCCGGTCTCCTCGGCGAGCTGCTCGACGTTGAGGGTCTGGATGGTCGGGGTGGCCATGCGGGGTCGGTGGGGCGTGGGGGAAGAGGCCGGCGGGGTCAGCCGGCGAGGAACGCGCGCACGAGGGCGACGGTTTCGGCGACGGCCGTGTCGAGGTCGTCGTTGACGACGACGGCGTCGCACTCGGGCGCGTACTGGAGCTCGAGCTTGGCGCGCTCGAGGCGGACGGCGAGGCGGTCCTCGGTCTCGGTGCCGCGGGCGCGGAGGCGCTCGGCGAGCACGGCGAGGCTCGGCGGCTGGACGAACAGGGTGAGGGCGCGGTCGCCGTAGAGCCGCTTCACGTTGAGGGCCCCCTTCACGTCGAGGTCGAGGACGACGGCCGCGCTCTCGGCCAGCCGCTCGAGCTCGCGCCGGAGCGTGCCGTAGAACCGGCCGGGGTAGACCTCCTCGTACTCGACGAACGCGCCCGCCTCGATCTCGGCTGCGAAGGCCTCGTCGGAGAGGAAGAAGTAGTCGATGCCGTTCCGCTCGCCGTCGCGCGCGGGCCGCGTGGTGGCGGAGATCGAGAACTGGAGGCCGGGGACCGCCTCCATCACGCGGCGCGCGATCGTGGTCTTGCCGGCGCCGCTGGGCGCCGTGAGGACGATGAGCTTCATCGGTTCGCGGGCCCGGTCAAACGACGTTCTGCACCTGCTCGCGGACCTTCTCCAGCTCCTCCTTCATCCGCACGGCGCGGGCGGCGAGGTCGGCGTCGTTGGCCTTCGAGGCGATGGTGTTGATCTCGCGGTTGAGCTCCTGCGCGAGGAAGTTGAGGCGGCGGCCGACGGCCTCGTCGGCGCCGAGGGCGTCGCGGAACTGGGCGAGGTGGGAGCGGAGGCGGACGACCTCCTCGTTGACGTCGAGCTTGTCGGCGAGGAGGGCGATCTCGGTCTCAAGGCGGTCCGGGTTGAGGCGCTCGTCGGCCAGGAGCTCGGCGAGGCGCTCGCGGAGGCGAGCCTGCGCCTCGGCCACGCGCGCGGGGGCGCGGGCGGCCACGGCGTCGAGGTGGCCCTCGATGGCGTCGAGGCGGGCGACGAGGTCCTCGCAGAGGGCCCGGCCCTCCTGCACGCGCATGGTGTCGAGGCGGCCGAGGGCCTCCTGCAGCGCCGGCTCGACGGCCGCCCACGCCTCGGTCTGCTCGGCCTCCACGTCGGGCTCCTCGCTCGTGAGCACGTCGTAGCGGAGGAGGTGGTCGAGCGTGACGGGGGCCTCGTCGGCCTTGAGGCCGGCGGCGTCGCGGAGGTCGAGGAGGAGGCGGCCGTAGACGCGCGCCGCCTCGCGGTCGACGGCGAGGCCGGCCTCGGCCGAGGGCCGCTGGAGCGTGATCGAGACGGTGACGCTGCCGCGCTCGAGCTCCTCCTTGCACAGCGCCTGCACGGCGGGGTCGAAGGCGTTGAGCACGCGCGGGCCGCGCACGCTCACCTCGGCGTAGCGCCCGTTGACGGCGCGCACCTCGACGGTGGCCTGCGTGGCGCCGGCGTGGCCGGTGCCGCGCCCGAACCCGGTCATGCTGCGGAGCATCGGAAGCTGTGGGCTGTGAGCTGTGCGCGATGAGCGGTCCGGCCCACAGCCCGCAGCTCACAGCCCACAGCTCGTCTGAGCGGAGAGGGAGGGATTCGAACCCTCGGTACCGGGAACCGGCACACACGCTTTCCAGGCGTGCCCCTTCAGCCACTCGGGCACCTCTCCGGAGTGCGGATGGGGAAGATCGGCGACGGCGGCCCCGCCGTCCGTTCAGTTCCGTCTAAATCCGCGGCCTGCGACGCTCGGCGGTCACACGGCCATGATGTCGTGCTCCTTCTTGTCGAGCATCGCGTCCACCTTCCCGATGTACTCGTCGGTGAGCTCCTGGAGGCGCTCCTCCGACTCGTAGCCCATGTCCTCCGAGAGGTGCTCCTCGCTGACGGTCTTCTTGAGGTGGTCCTTGGCGTCGCGGCGGACGTTCCGGATCGCGATCTTGGCGTCCTCACCCTTGGCCCGCGCCTGCTTGGCGAGCTCGTGCCGGCGCTCCTCGGTCAGCGGCGGGATGGCGATGCGGATGAGGGTGCCGTCGTTCGTGGGGTTGAGGCCGAGGTTGGCCGCCATGATGGCGCGCTCGATGGGGGCCAGCTGGCCCTTGTCCCACGGCTGGATCACGATGAGGTCGGACTGCGGCGCGCTGATGCTGGCCACCTGGTTGAGCGGCATCGTGCTGCCGTAGGCCTCCACGCGCACGTCCTCGACCATCGTCGGGTTGGCGCGGCCGGCGCGGATGTGGCTGAGCTCCACGGCGAGGTGCTCCAGCGACTTGTGCATGTGGTCGCGGGCGTCCTTGAGGATCGCCTTGAGCTGGTCGTCGATCATGGGGTCGGGTAGGGGCGGGGGTCAGGCGGCGGGGACCTCGGGCGAGGCAGCCCGGGCGAGGACGGGCTCGTCGCCGGCGTCCCAGTGGACGAGGGTGCCGACGGGCTCGCCGCGGAGCACGCGGAGCAGCTCGCCCGGCCGGTTCATGTTGAAGACGAGGAGGGGGAGGTCGCTCTCCTTGGCGAGCGTGATGGCGGTGAGGTCCATCACGCCGAGCTCGCGCGAGAGCACCTCCGAGCCGCTGATGCGCTCGAAGCGGCGGGCGCCGTCGTCGTGCTCGGGGTCGGCCGTGAACACGCCGTCGACGCGGGTGCCCTTGAGGATGACCTCGGCGTCGACCTCGGCGGCGCGGAGGGCGGCGGCGGTGTCGGTCGAGAAGTAGGGGTGGCCGGTGCCGGCGCCGAAGATGACGACGCGGCCCTTCTCGAGGTGGCGGATGGCGCGGCGGCGGATGAACGGCTCGGCGATCTCGTTCATCTCGATGGCGCTCATGAGCCGGGTGTGGAGGCCGACGTGCTCGAGGGCGTCCTGGAGCGCCATCCCGTTGATCATCGTCGCCAGCATGCCCATGTAGTCGGCGTGGGCGCGCGACGACATGCGGCGGCCGGCCGGCGAGATGCCGCGGAAGATGTTGCCGCCGCCGATGACGAGGGCCACCTCGGCGCCCGCCGCGACGGCCTCCTTGACGTCCTCGGCGTAGCGCTCCAGCACGGCGTGGTCGATGCCGAAGTGCTGCTCGCCGAGGAGGGCCTCGCCGCTGAGCTTGAGGAGGACGCGGCGGTACTGGAGCGGCGGGGCTTCGGACATGACGGGGCGCGGGGACGAGCGCCGGAAGGTACGGCCGGGCCCCGGGCGGGGGCAACGCAGCCGCCGTCAAGACCGCCCCCCTCTCACCGCGCGAGCGTGAGGTGCTCGGCGACCGACTCGCCCTCGACCGCCGCACGGACGACGTACACCCCCGCTGGGAGGTCGGCACCGTAGAAAGGGATCACGTGGCGGCCCGCCGTGAGCGTCCCCTCGTGGAGCACGGCCACCCGTCGCCCCAGCCCGTCGTAGAGCGCCACCGACGCCATACCCGGACGCGCCAGCACGAGCGACACTTCGGCCTCGCCCTGCGCCGGGTTCGGCGACACGTCCAGCCTCAACCCCGAAGGCGCCTCCGGCGACGGCTCCGCCGCCACCGGGACGAGCCGCTCCTCCGTCCGGTACACCCACTCGTCGTCGGGGCCTGGGCGCAGCACACCGACGTAGAGCCGGCCGTCCGGCCCCAGCACCGCCGACTTAGCTGAGACGTTCCCCTCGTCCTCCACAGGTGCCCGCCCAAGCGTCTCCCACGTCTCGCCCCCATCGTCGCTCCGCTGCACCTCCCCCCGGTAGTGGATCTTCAGCAACGACGGGCCTCCCAGCGAGAGCAGGTGTCGTGCTGAGGTGAGGCCCGGTGACGTTTCCCTCCCTTCCCACGTCTCACCTCCGTCGTCGCTCCACCACGTCCACGTCCCTCCCGCACTGACGACGCGAGGCCACTCCGACAGATCAGGCTGCTCGGTGAGCGCGAGCAAGAGGCTGCCAGCAGACTCGCTGCCCCAGTTGTACGATGCGCCTCCGTCGTCGGAAAGCATGATGCCTGGGTTTGCCGCCGCAACCACGCGCCCTGCCCACGGCGACCCCGCCGGCAACACGACGATATCTACGTTCGCATTCCGCGGCGGCACCGCCGAGCGCGTCCATGTCGCCCCCCGGTCGTCGGAGTACTTGCTGTCGCTCGCCGACGGGTACCCGGCGTAGTCGCCGAGGAGGAGGCGGCCGGCGTTGGGGACGCCGGGGGGGATCTCGGCCAGCGCCGCGTGCCCGTTATGGAAGTCGCCCGAAACGAGCTCGAACGTATAGCCGCCGTCGGTCGAGCGGAAAGCCTCAGTCCGGACGACAAGAAGAGTGTCGGGGCCAAGCGGGAGGATCTCATCGGCGGATTGCTGGTAGCGGGGGTCAGGCTGGAGGATGACCCACCGCCCGAGCGGCGGACTCACGCTGTCGTCGTAGCGGTAGATCCCCTCGTTGCCCGCAGCCCAGAGGATGTAGCGGCCGGGACGGCCGAGGCTGTCGGGGCCGAAGGCGAGGGCATCCGCGTCGATGCCGATGTTGCCGACACGTTCCCAGGTGAACCCGGAGCCGGGCGGGGGATGGACCTGGGCACGGGCGGGGGCGAGGAGAGGAGCGAAGAGGAGCAGGGAGGCGCCCAGGCTCAGAAGGCTGAGCGTCTTCATGGCTCACCTCATCGGTTAAAGAAGAAGGAACGGGGAGCGCGGTGAGGCCACTGATATCAATACTGGACGTTAGAGAATCGAAACGACAATCGCAAGCGGCGGCGGAGAGGATCCCCGGCCCTCTCCACTCTCCATCATCCCTATGTGTCCTGAACAAACGTAGGGGCGGCCGACGACCGGCCGCCCCTACGAAATGGGCTGCTGCGGAGAGGGAGGGCTCAGCCGCCGAGGGCGAAGCGGACGAACCGCTTGACCTCCGCCTTGTTCTGCTCCAGCATCTGCTTCACGCTCTGGGAGGCGTCCTTGACGAACGGCTGCTCCACGAGGACGTGGTCCTTGAAGTACCGCTCCAGCTTGCCCGTCGCGATCTTGTCGAGGATGTGGTCGGGCTTGCCCTCGTTGCGGGCGGCCTCGCGGCCGATCTCCAGCTCCTTCTGCTTCGTCTCCTCGGGCACCTCGTCGCGCGTGGCGGCGACGGGGTTCATGGCCGCCGCCTGCATCGCGATGTCGCGGCCGACGGACTGGAGGTCGGCCTGCCCGTTGCCGGCCATCTCGACGAGCACGCCAAGCTTGGCGCCGGGGTGGACGTAGTCGACGACCTCGCCCTCGCTCGCCTCGACGACGGCGAAGCGGCGGACGTCGATCTTCTCGCCGATCTTCCCGGTCATGGCGGTGACGGCCTCGCCGAGCGGCTGGCCGTCGAAGGAGAGGCCCTGGAGCGCGTCCATATCGGCCGGGCGCTCCTGGAGCACGAGGTCGGCCACCTTCTGAGCAAAGGCGACGAACTCCTCGTTGCGAGCCACGAAGTCGGTCTCGGAGTTGACCTCGACGATCGCGGCGGCGGCGTGGTCGTCGGTCGTGGCCGTGGCGACGACGCCCTCGGTAGCCTCGCGGTCGGCGCGCTTGGCGGCCACCTTCTGGCCCTTCTTGCGGAGGAGCTCGATGGCCTGGTCGAAGTCGCCGTCGGCCTCCTGGAGCGCCTTCTTGCAGTCCATCATGCCGACGCCGGTGGCCTCGCGGAGGCGCTTGACGTCCTGGGCGGAAATAGCCATGGGGTTCGTGTCGGGGGTTGAATGCGTGTGAACGGGGAGGGAGCCGGGGCCGGAGCGCGCGCAGCGCGCCCCCACTCCCGCGGGCTCCCGACCTCATCGGGCCGGCGACGGAGGGGCTTACGCCTCCGTCTCCTCGGCCTCCTCCTCGGCGATCTCGTCGGCCTCGGCCTGGCGCGTCTCGGCCTCGACCTCGGCCACCTCGGCCTCGATCTCGCCCGCCTTCGAGCCCTCGGCCACGGCGTCGGCGATGGCGCGGGTGAAGAGGGCGATCGACTTCATGGCGTCGTCGTTGGCCGGGATCGGGAAGTCGATGAGGTCCGGGTCGACGTTCGTGTCCGCGAGGGCGATGACGGGGATGTCGAGCTTGCGGGCCTCGTTGACGGCGATGTGCTCGCGGCGGATGTCGACGACGAAGAGGGCGCCCGGGAGCCGGTTCATCTCGGCGATGCCGCCGAGCGTGCGCTCGAGCTTCTCGCGCTCGCGGCGGCGCATGAGGCGCTCCTTCTTCTTGAGCTGGGCGAGGGTGCCGTCGGCCTCCTGGCGCTGGAGCGTCTCCATGCGGCGGATGCTCTTCCGCATGGTCTGGAAGTTGGTGAGCATCCCGCCGAGCCACCGGTCGGTGACGTAGGGCATCCCGGCCCGCTCGGCCTCGGTGCGGACGACCTCCTGGGCCTGCTTCTTCGTGCCGACGAAGAGCACCTTCTTGCCGCGGCCGGCGAAGCGGCCGGCGGCTCCGGCAGCCTCGTCGAGCAGCTGCTGGGTCTGCTTGAGGTCGATGATGTGGATGCCGTTGCGCTCCATGAAGATGTACGGGGCCATCTTCGGATTCCAACGGCTCGTGAGGTGCCCGAAGTGGGCGCCGGCACGGAGGAGCTCTTCGATCTGTACGCGGGGCATAGAGGTGGGGTGTGGGTTGGGCCGCCCCCGCCGTCGTCTGCGCCCGGAAGATCCCGTGGCCGGCGGCCTCGGGACACCCACCGGGGCATCGGGCGGGGTGTGGGATGAAGGCTGCGGGCGGTAGGGCGTGCGCCATGCGCAAAACTGCCCACGGCCTGTCGCCCGGTGCCCAGAGCCGGGAAGCGCTTAGCGCTTCGAGAACTGGAAGCGCTTGCGGGCCTTGGGCTGGCCGTACTTCTTGCGCTCGACCATGCGGGGGTCGCGCGTGAGGTAGCCGGCGTCGCGGAGCGGCTTGCGCAGCTCCTCGCTGTACTCGACGAGGGCGCGGGCGATGCCGAGCTGCGTGGCCTCGGCCTGTCCCGTGAGCCCGCCGCCCTTCGCGTTGACGACGACGTCGAACTGGCCGGCGGTGCCGGTGACGTCGAGGGGGCCGGTGAGGGCCTTCTGGCGCACCTCCGTGGGGAGGTACTCCTCGAGCGGGCGCTTGTTGACGACGATGGTGCCGCTGCCGGGGCGGAGGTAGACGCGGGCCACCGACGTCTTGCGGCGGCCGACGGCCTGGTACTGGGTGGGTGCTGCCATGAGGGCGTTGCGGGTTGCGAGTGGCGGGTGGCGGGGTCTCATTGGGGGCGCTTCGCCCCCGACGCGAGACCTGCCACGCGGAGCCGTTAGAGCTCGAGCGGCTCGGGCTGCTGGGCGTCGTGCGGGTGCTCGGGGCCGGCGTAGACCTTCAGCTTCTTGATCATCTGGCGGCCGAGCCGGTTCTTCGGGAGCATCCCCTTCACGGCGTTCTCGACGATGAACGTCGGCTTCTTGTCGCGCGCCTCCTTCGGCGTCATCGTGGTGACGCCGCCGGGATAGCCGGAGTGGCGGAAGTACTCCTTCGCGGTCTCCTTGCCGCCCGTGAACCGCGCCTTCTCGGCATTGACCACGACGACGAAGTCGCCCGCGTCGACGTGGGGGGTGAACTCCGGCTTGTGCTTGCCGCGGAGGATGGCGGCCACCTGGGAGGCGAGCCGCCCGACGACCTGGTTCTCGGCGTCGACGACGTACCACGACGCCTCGACCCCTCCGGGCTTGGCACTGTACGTCTTGAACGAGTTGTGATCCATGGGACTGCTGAGCAGACGACGGGGCCGGCAGCGCGCTGCGCGCTGGGCGGCCCGGCGAGCGGGCGAAAAGAGCGGCCCTCGAACGGGGGTCCGGGCCGCCTCGGGCCCCGACACGGCAGCGCCGGTGCGTGGGGCGGGCAGAGCTACGAAAGCTACGCGCGCGACCCCGCCGCCGTCAACGGAGACGACCCCTCGAAAGCCCGTCTGAGCCCTGGTTCAAGGATTCTTAGCGCGGCCCCGCCCCAGCGGCCCCGCCTCGCGCGACGCTCGGATCGGCCGCGCTGCCCTATACTGGCCCCTCTCTGCCGCGCCCCGCCCCGCGCATGCCTTCCACCAACCGCCTGGACCGGCTGGGCACCCTCGCCCGCCGCCTCCCCTTCCCGCTGGAGGACTTCGATGCGGTCAACCGGACGTTCTGCCGGTGGGCGGCCCGGCGCGAGGACGCGGATCTGGAGCTCCTGGAGGTCTGGCTCTACTGCTACGTGCAGCGGTTCGTGGTCGTGCGGCTCCTCCACCTCGGCCCCCTCGGCGCCGGCGAGACCGACCGTATCATCGGGCAGATCTACGACCGTGCGCGGGAGTTCGACAAGGTGGCCGAGCCCGAGCGCTTCACGCACTGGCTCAGCGTGGTCTGCAAGAACACCTACCTCAACGCCCTCCGACGCCGCTACCAGCCCGCCGCCCTGGACGAGGACGCCCTGCTCGACAACCCCGTGGATGCCGAGCCGGGCCTGTACGAGATGGACCGCGCCCACCTCCGCCACGCCCTCGCCGAGGCCTTCCGGGCGCTCCCGCAGTCGCTTCGCGACGTCGCGCGCATGCGCCTCCTCGAGCAGCGCCCCTACGACGAGATCGCCGAGGCCACCGGGCACCCGCTCCCGACGGTCCGGACGTACGCCGCCAAAGCCGTCCGACGTCTCCGTGAGGACCCGAACCTCCGCGCCACGGGCGAGGCCCTGGGCCTCCTCCCGGCCGAATGAGGCTGCGTCTCGGGATGAGGGTGCTAGAAAATTGGCCGAAGGGGTTATTCTAAGGCGCTCGCGGGTGTCTGATGGGCCGCGTCCCCCCGTCACGCCACGAATGAACACGATCGAACAGCAGCTCCTCCTCTACAGCGACCTCTCCCCCGCCGAGCGGGAGGCGGTCGACGCGTACGTGCAAGAGCACCCGGAGTGGGCGCCCCTCCTCGAGGAGGCCCAGGCCCTCCACGCGCTCCTCCGCGCCGCCCACCCCGCCGAGCCGCCCGACGCGGCCGCCCTCGCGGACTACGTCGCGGACCGCGCGCTCGGCGCGCCAGACACCCCCGAGCGCCGGACCCGCCACGCCACCGTCGAGGCGGCGCTCGCTGCGGACCCCGCCCTGAGTCGCCGGGCCGATGCGATGACAGAGACGCTGGCGGGGCTCGCAGATGCGTCTGCGACGCCCCTCGCGCACTTCGAGCAGCTCACGGGCCGCCGGCTGGCCGAGACGCCAGGTCTCGCTCGCACGCGGGCCGGGGCGCCGGCCCCGGACCGCCCCCCCGCGCGCGTCCTCCGGTGGCATCCCCTTCGCCTCGCGCTCGCGGCCAGCCTCGCGCTCGGCGTGCTCTACGGCGCGCTCGCGCTCGCCAGCCACGTCGCCCAGCCCGAGCGCGCCCTCCTCGCCGACCTCGGCGAACTCCCCGGGGACTACAGCGGGCTCCGCCTCCGCGGCGACGCCCCCGCCGACCGCACGTCCGACCGCTACGCCCTCGCCCTCGACGCCCTCGACGACGCCCGTACGAGCGTGCTCGGCCTCTTCCCGTCCTACGACCCCGAGGCCCTCGACGCCGTCGCCGACCAGCTCCGCGAGGTCGTGGATGCCAGCGGCGAGACCTCCTGGGAGGGGCTCGAAGCGCTCTACGCGCTCGGCCGCATCCGGCTCTACCAGGGGCGCGATGCAGAGGCGCTCTGGGCGCTCCAGTCCGTCGTCGCGCTCGAAGGGCCGCACGCCTCCGAGTCCCGCCGCCTCCTCGACTACCTCCAGCAGCAGGGTCTCGAGGAGGCCGACTGAGGCTCAGCCGCAGAGGCGCTCGGCGAGGGCGCGGAGGGCGGCGTTCGTCTCGTGCCCCTCGTAGTCCTCGACGGTGCCGATCTCGACCCGCTCGTAGTCCGACACCGGCACGACGCGCACGCTCGCGCCCGCGTCGTAGAGCCGCGCGAGGAGGCTGTTCGGGCCGTGGAGGCTCTGCGTCGACCCCGGCTCCGGCAGAAAGCGGCGGATGCTCGCGTGGAAGACGCGGACACCGAAGTCGTCGAGCCGCGCGTCGGGCTCGCCCGCGGCGTAGGCGTGGCCGCCGATGCCGATGAGGCGGCCGTCGCGGACGCGGAGCGGGTTCGCCGCCGTCTCGCGCCCGATGATGAGGAGCGGCGTCGCCTCGCTCACCTGCGCCGCCGCCCGTTCGAGCACGGCCGGGTCGAGCCAGAAGACCGTGTCCCCGTTGAGCGCGAGGAAGCGGGCATCGTCGTCGAGCCCGTCGAGGAAGTCGGTGGCCGCGGCGAGGTCGCCGCCGTGCTCGAAGGGCTCGGGCTGCCGGCTGATGGCGACGTCGAGGCCGAGGGTCCGGCCGCGCTCGGGGAGGCCGTCGAACGCCTCGTCCAACCACGCCCCGTTGACCGTCACGCGCGTGACGCCGACCCGGGCGAGGTAGCAGAGCACGTACTCGACGAGGGGCCGGTCCAGGACGCGCAGCATCGGCTTCGGCGTGTCGAGGGTGTACGGGCGGAGACGGGTGCCGTAGCCGGCGGCGTAGACGAACGCGTCGGAGATCGAAGCGGGAGGAGCCATCTGGGGGAGGGAGGCTGCGGGCGGAGGGAACGGGAGCGGGCCCCCCGCCAGCGCGAGCGGCCCGCCGTCTTGGGTGCCGCGTGATCGGTGGCACGTCACGCGTAGGCGGCAATCACGCGTAGGTGTTCAGCATCACCGGCATGATGAGCATGAGGACCTCCTCGCCCTCGACCTGCTCGGCGGGCGTGACCACGCCGGCGCGGTTGGGCGACGAGAACTCGAACACCACATCGTCGGCGTCGACGTTCTGGAGGACCTGCGCGAGGTAGTCCGAGTTGAACCCGATCTCCATCGGCTCGGCGCTGTACTCGCAGAGCACGCGCTCCTTGGCCTCCGAGGCCCGCTCGATGTCCTCGGCCGAGATCGTCAGCTCGTCGGGCTGGAGGGCGAGGCGGATCTGGTGCGTCATGGACGAGGAGTAGAGCGCGACGCGGCGGACGGCCGCGAGCATGGCGTCGCGGCTGACGGCGAGGCGGCGGTCGTTCTCGACCGGGATGACGGCCTCGTAGTTCGGGTACTGCTCGTCGATCATCCGCCCCGTCACCCGCGTGGCGCCGAAGTCGAACTCGACGAAGCCGCCGCCGACGCGGATCGTGCAGGCGCCCTCGCCGTCACCGGCCTGGGTGGCGCGTGCGGCCAGCGTGAGCGCCTTCTCGGGCGCCACGAACTCCAGGGCCGGGTCGGCCTGGATGCCGTCGAGCGTGAGCTTGACGAGGCGGTGCCCGTCGGTGGCCACGACGCGGGCGTGCTCGGGGTGGACCTGGAAGAACACCCCCATCATGGCCGGGCGGTGGGCGTCTCGCGAGACGGCGAACCCGGTCTTCTCGATGGCCCGCTTGACGAGGTCCGCGCTCGCCTCAATGGCCTGCGCCTCGTCCAGGCTCGGGAGCGCCGGGTAGTCCCCGCCGTCGTGGCCCACCATCTTGTAGCGCCCCTGGTCCGTCGTCAGCTCCACGTTGAACTCGGCGTCGGAGGCGAAGGTGACGGGGAGGTCCGGGAGGGCGCGGAGGGTGTCGAGGAGGCGCTTGGCCGGGACGGCGATGCGGTCCTTCCCCTCGGTCCCGTTCGTCTCGAACGAGACGGGGAGGCGCTGGACGATCGAGATCTCGAGGTCGGTCGCGGCGAGGCGGAGGGCGTCGCCGCCGTCGGCGGCCTCGCGCTCGAAGAGGATGCTCTCGAGGATGGGGAGCGTGCTCTTGCTCGGCACGGCCCCGGCGACGGTGGTGAGCGCCTTGAGGAGGTCGGCGCTGGAGGCGGTGAACTTCATGGGAGGGAAGGGCTGGCGGGTCGGGAGGATCGGCAGGCACGCCGACGGGGTCGACGGCTTCGACGCGCCCCGGCCGTCATCGGTTGTGGAGGTCGAGCTTTTTGCGGATGGCCTCGATGGTTTCGCGGAAGGCCGGGTCGGTGTCCATCTGGTCGTTGACGGACTGGACGCCGTGGATGACCGTGGAGTGGTCGCGCCCGCCGAAGTGGAGGCCGATGGTCTTGAGCGAGTGCGCCGTGAGGTCTTTCGAGAACCACATCGCGATCTGGCGCGCCTGCACCACCTCGCGCTTGCGGGTCCGCGCCCGCACGAGGTCCTCGGGGATCTTGAGGTAGTCGCACACGACGCGCTGGATCTCCTCGACGGTGAGGCTGGGGCGGGCCTCCTTGACGAGGTCGCGGAGGCCCTCGCGCGCCATCTCGAGGTCGATCTCGCGGCCGTGGAGGGCCGCGTGCGCCTGCAGCTTGATCAGCGCCCCCTCCAGCTCGCGGATGTTGCTCTTGACGTGGGTGGCGATGTACTCGAGCACCTCGGGCCGCACCTTCGTCCCGGTTTCCTCGGCCTGCCGGCGCAGGATGGCGATGCGGGTCTCGAGCTCGGGCGGCTGGACGTCGGCGGCGAGGCCCCAGGAGAACCGGCTGAGCAGCCGCTCCTCGATGCCGGCGATGTCCTTGGGCGGGCGGTCGGCCGAGAGCACGATCTGTTTGCCGCCCTGGTGGAGCGCGTTGAAGATGTGGAAGAACTCCTCCTGCGTCTTCTCCTTCCCCCCGAAGAACTGGACGTCGTCCAGGACGAGGAGGTCGATGCTCCGGTAGAACGCGGAGAACTCGGCGATCCGGTGGTTCTGGATGGCCCCGACGAACTCGCTCGTGAACTGCTCCGAGGAGAGGTAGCGCACGCTCCGGGCGTGGCCGTTGGCGCAGGCGTAGTTGCCGATGGCCTGGATGAGGTGGGTCTTGCCGAGCCCGACGCCGCCGTAGACGAGGAAGGGGTTGAAGGCCGTCTGCCCCGGCTGCTGCGCGATGGCCCACGCCGCGCTCCGCGCCAGCCGGTTGCAGTCCCCCTCGATGAAGCGCTCGAACGTGTACTCCTCCCGGAGGTTGGGCGCCACCTCCACCTTCTGGACGCCCGGGATCGCGAACGGGCTCGCCCCGGCCGGCGCCCCGGCGGGCACGCCACCTCCGGCTCCGCCCTGCGGGGCCGCTGGCGAGGGAGCCCGGCCCACCGGCAACCCGTCCGGGGACGGCGTGCCGGGCGCGGGCGGCTGGTTGACCGGCTGCCGGGCCGGGAGCTGCATCGAGGCGCGGGGGGGCGCCCCCGGCGCACCGCCGTACCCGTAGCGCTCCGCCTCGTCGCGCTCGATCACGATGTCGTAGAAGAGCCGGCCGTTGGGGCCGAGCACCTTCGTGATCGTCTTCCGGAGGAGGGCGAAGTAGTGCTCCTCCAGCCACTCGTAGTAGAACCGGCTCGGGAGCTGGACCGTCAGCTTGACGACGTCGTCCTCCTCCTCGAGCGCGACGGCCCGCAGCGGCTCGAACCAAGTGCGGTAGCTCTGGCGGCTGATGTTGTCACGAATAAAGGCGAGGCATTCGTTCCAGAGCGCTTCCGGTGAGCCGTTCATGGGCGGGCGCGAGTGCGGCCTGGGGAGGGCCGCAGGGTAGTGGTGGGGGAGGGCTGGAAAGACGGCTCACCCCCACACGCTCCACGTGCACACCGGCCGCCATGGCGGCGCTGTGCACGACGTTGTCCACACTCGCACTAGGCACCCCGGGAACGACGAGCGCGACGGCCCGAGGTGGGCCCGTCACGTCCGCCTCGCCGTGCGCCGGAGGGCCGCCGCGCGCGAAACAAGGTCAGAGGCTTGTAAATGAAGGACAGGAAGGAGCGGGAGGCGACGCCAGCCCGACCCGCGGGAGGGGCGAGAGGGTGGAGCGCCAGAGGGGGCTGGGCGCGGGATGAGAGCGGGTGCGGCCGGTTTTCAACACGTTGTAAACAGCGCAACGCCGCTCTTCAAGCACCGCGTGAAGCGGGCGCCGCCACGCCGTTTCCGGAAGCGGATCGGGAGGGAGGCCAGGTGCTCGAGGGCGGGGCCCGCGCGCTGCCGCGGAGCCGTCGGCCGCGGCAGCGCATCCACGATAACAACCAGGTAACAACGGATCAAGCCGAGGGCTCGGTGAAAATCCAACATCGCGTGTAGACGCCGCTGCAGGCCCCGAAAATCTTGCCCCGCCCTCACCCGGCTCCGTAGCTTCGCCGTTCGCAAGCTCCCGGCCAACCCGACGGGCCGGGCTGTTCCTTGATGCCCCGCGCTCCGTCATGCTCAAGATCGACATCGCTGCGCTCGCCGACGGCCTCCACGACCAGACGCTCCGGGTCCCCCCGGACGCGCTCGACCTCGACCCGGCGGTCTTCTCCGAGGCCGTACTGGAGCTCCGGCTCGACGTCGCCGACCACCGCATCCTCGCGGCCTTCGACGTCGCGAGCGTCGCGACGCTGACATGCGACCGCACGCTCGTCGACTACGAGCAGCCGGTGCGGGGCCGCCACACCGTCCTCTTCGTGTCGCCCGACCGGCTCCCGCCCGAGGGCGACGACGAGGACGTGCGACCGCTCCCCGACGACGCGACCGCGCTCGACCTCACCGAGCCCGTCCGCGACACCCTCCTCCTCGCCCTCCCGCTCCGCCGCGTCGCGCCGGAGGCCGAGGACGCCGAGATCCCCTCCTCCTTTGGCGCCCCGACCGACGGGGACGGGCACCCGATCGACGACCGATGGGAGGCGCTCCGCCGCCTCCGCGACGACTCCTGAACGGAGCCGCCCCGGCTCCTCCCCCCCGACGCTGAACCCGTCCCCCGCCCGGGACCCACGCCCCGCCTGTCATGGCCAACCCCAAGCGCAGACACTCCAAGGCCCGCACCGCTTCGCGGCGGGCCCAGTACAAGATCCGCAGCCTCCCGACGACGCACGAGTGCGCGAACTGCGGCAACGCGAAGCTGCTGCACCGGGCCTGCCCCACCTGCGGCCACTACCGCGGCCGCGCCGTCGTCGAGAAGCCGGACTTCGTGTGAGCCCGGCGCCCGTCTCGCGTCCGTCTGCCCTGCGCGCCCGCCTGGCCCCCCGAGGCGGGCGCGCCGCATAGGGGCGGTCGCGGGGCCGCGCGCCGTCTCGGGCCCCCTCCGTATCTTCGGCGGACCCCACGCCGGATCGGGAGTTCGGTCCGGCGGCTTCATTTCTCCGAGCCGACACCTCTCGCCCCCGGGCGAGCGCTCCCTCTCCGGCACCCGCCTATGGCAACCCGAGTGGCCGTTGACGCGATGGGCGGCGATCAGGCCCCCGCCGTGATCGTCGAAGGCGCCGTGCGCGCGGTCCGTGGCGCACCCGACCGCCTCCACGTGCTCCTCTTCGGGGAGGAAGAGGCCGTCGGGGCAGAGCTGGCCCACCACGACACCGACGGGCTCCCCATCGAGGTGGCCCACGCCCCCGAGGCGATCGGGATGGGGGACGCCCCCGCCGTGGCGCTGAAGGCGAAGCGGGGCTCCTCGGTCCACCTCGGCCTCCGCGCCCTCAAGGCCGGGGAGGCCGACGCCTTCGCCTCGGCCGGTAACACCGGCGCCGTGATGGCCGCGGCGCTGTTCATCTGCGGGCGGCTCCCCGGCGTCCTCCGCCCTTGCGTCCCCGGGTACTTCCCCACCCCCGACCGCCTCAGCATCATCCTCGACGTCGGGGCGAACGTGGACGTGAAGGCGGAGCACCTCGTGCAGTTCGCCCAGATGGGCCGCATCTTCGCCCGCCGCGTCCTCGACATCGAGGAGCCCTCGATCGGGCTGGTCAACGTGGGCGAGGAGAAGGGGAAGGGGACCGACACGGTGAAGGAGGCCTACGAGCGGCTCGAAGCCCTCGACGACGCCGGCCGCCTCCACTTCGTCGGCAACGTCGAGGGCCGCGACCTCTTCGGCCGCCGCACCGACGTCTCCGTCTGCGACGGGTTCGTCGGGAACGCGCTGCTCAAGCTGGGCGAGAGCTTCGCCGCCACGCTGCCCCACATCGTCGAGAAGGAGATGGCCGCGCTGTCGGTCACCGAGCACGAGGCCGACCTCATCCGCCGCGTCGTCCGCGCGGCCATCCACCCCTTCGACCACGAGGCCTACGGCGGCGTCCCCCTCCTCGGCGTCGACGGCGTCGTCGTCATCGGGCACGGCGGCTCGCCGGCCCACGCCGTCGAGCAGATGATCTACCGCGCCGCCGAGATGGTCGAGCGCAATCTCACCGAGCGCATCGCAGAGGCCTTCAAGGAGTGACGAGTGGCGTGTGGCGCCTCGATGGGTTATCGTAGTCCCTGTCCCCCAACCCGCCCCACCACACCATGCGAACCGCCGCCATCACCGCCGTCGGGCGCTACCTCCCTGAGGACCGCCTCACGAACGCGGACCTCGAACGGCTGGTGGACACCTCCGACGAGTGGATCCGCACGCGCACCGGCATCGAGGAGCGCCGCATCCTCCGCGACCCCGACAAGGCCACGGCGTTCATGGCGACGGAGGCCGCGCGCGAGCTGCTCGAGAAGCGCGACCTCGACCCCGCCGAGCTCGACGCCATCATCGTCTGCACCGTCACGCCGGACATGTTCTTCCCGTCCACGGCGTGCCTCGTCCAGGCCGGCCTCGGGGCCCCGAACGTCTGGGGTTTCGACGTCTCGGCGGCCTGCTGCGGATTCATGTTCGGCCTCACCACGGGCGCCCGGTTCGTCGAGAGCGGCCGCTATGAGAAGGTGCTCGTCATCGGGGCCGACAAGATGAGCACGATCGTGGACTACGGGGACCGCACCACGTGCATCCTCTTCGGCGACGCCGCGGGGGCCGTCCTCCTCGAGCCCAGCGCCGAGGGCTACGGCGTCCTCGACACCGTCGAGCGCATCGACGGCGCGAACTGGGAGGCGCTCTGCATGACGGGCGGCGGCAGCCTCAACCCCGCCACGCACCAGACCCTCGAGCAGGGGATGCATTTTCTCCATCAGGAGGGGCGGGCCGTCTACAAGGAGGCCATCGCAGGCATGGCCGACATGGCCGAGCAGGTGATGGTGCGCGGCGGCCTCACCCCAGACGACGTCCGCTACGTCGTCCCCCACCAGGCCAACCTCCGCATCATCGAGGCCACCGCCCGGCGCATGGGCCTGCCCATGGAGAAGGTGATGGTGAACATCCAGCGCTACGGCAACACCACCTCCGGCACCATCCCGCTCTGCCTCTACGACTGGGAGCACGAGCTGCGGCGCGGCGACAACCTCGTGCTCGTGGCCTTCGGCGGGGGCTTCACCTGGAGCGCCGCGCACGTGCGGTGGGCCTACGACGGCGCGGCGGTGAGCCGGCACGCCGAGAGGCCGGAGCGGCACCGCGAGCCGGCCACCGCCTGAGGCCCGCCGCCCAAGACGCCGCCCCGCTCCCGGACGCTCCGACTCCCAGCCCCATGCCCACGGCGTTCCTCTTCCCCGGCCAGGGCTCGCAGAAGCCCGGCATGGGTGCCGACCTCTACGACGCCTTCCCCGCCGCCCGCGCCCGATTCGACGAGGCCGACGCCACCCTCGGCTTCGCGCTCACCGAGGTGATGTTCGCCGACGGCGACGAGGCGGCCGAGCGGCTCAAGCAGACCGAGCTCACCCAGCCGGCGCTCTACGTGCACAGCCTCGCCGCGTCCGCCGTGCTGGCCGAGCAGGGGCGGGCGCCCGACATGGCCGCGGGCCACAGCCTCGGCGAGTACAGCGCGCTCGCGGCCTGCGGCGCGCTCTCCTTCGCCGACGGCCTCCGGGCCGTCCGCCGCCGCGGCGAGCTGATGGCCCAGGCGGGCGAGCGGCGCCCCGGCGCCATGGCCGCCATCCTCGGCCTCGATGCCGACGTCCTGGAGCGGGTCTGCGCCGAGGCCTCGCGCGACGGCGACGTGGCCGTCCCCGCCAACTACAACGACCCCGGGCAGATCGTCATCTCGGGCGACGGCGGGGCCGTCGCCCGGGCGAGCGAGGCCGCCGCGGCGGCGGGCGCCCGCCGTGCCGTCGCCCTCCCCGTCAGCGGCGCCTTCCACTCCCCGCTCATGGGCTGGGCCCGCGACGGCCTCGCCGAGACGCTGGAGCACCTGGAGATCCGCCCGCCGCGCTGCCCGGTCTACCTCAACGTCACCGCCGCCCCGACGACGGACCCCGACGAGATCCGGCGGCGGCTCCTGGAGCAGCTCACCGCGCCCGTCCGCTGGGCGCAGACGCTGGAGGCCATGCGCACCGACGGCGCCGACCGCTTCGTCGAGGTGGGCCGCGGCGCCGTGCTCTCGGGCCTCGTGCGGCGCACGCTCGGCCGAGACGTCGAGACCACCACGGCGGGCACAGCTGGCGAGCTGGGGGCCGGCTGAGCGGGGCGCCGCCGGCCGTCGCGGGGTCCCCCTGGTCGTAGCTTCCGGGCTCCTCTCCCCACCACGAGCCCATGACCCTCGACCTCTCTGGAAAGAACGCCCTCGTCACCGGCGGCACGCGCGGCATCGGCCGCGGCATCGTCGAAGCCTTTGCTGGCGCGGGCGCCAACGTCGCCTTCACATACCGCTCCTCCGCCGAGACGGCCGAGGCGCTCAAGGCGGACCTCGAAGGCCACGGCGTCCAGGCCCTCGCCCTGCAGGGCGACGCCGCCGACCTCGCCCACGCGGAGGAAGCCGTCCAGGCCGTGCTCGAGGCCTGGGGCACGCTCGACGTCCTCGTCAACAACGCCGGCGTCACGCGCGACGGGCTCCTGCTCCGGATGAGCGAGGAGGACTGGGACACCGTCATCGACACCAACCTCAAAGGGGTGTTCGGCTTCTGCAAGGCGGCCTACCGCCCCCTGATGAAGCAGCGCAGCGGCAGCGTCATCAACGTCTCCTCCATCGTCGGCATCGAGGGGAACGCGGGGCAGGCGAACTACGCCGCGTCGAAGGCGGGCGTCATCGGGTTCACGAAGTCGCTGACGAAGGAGCTGGCGGGGCGCAACGTCCGCGCCAACGTGATCGCGCCCGGCTTCATCGAGACCGACATGACGGAGGACCTCTCGGAGAAGGCCCGCGAGACCCAGCTCGGGCTCATCCCCCTGGGCCACACCGGACGGGTGGAGGACATCGCCGCCGCCGCGGTCTTCCTCGCCTCCGACGCCGCCGCCTACATCACCGGGCAGGTGATCCACGTGGACGGCGGGCGCTCGATGTGACCACGGCGGGCGGAGGGGCGCCGTTGCCCTTACCCCTCGACGCGTTATCTTCGGTGGTTTCAATCCTGTATCGCTTTCTACTGGATCGGTCCGATGATCGCGCTTCGTCTGCTGCCCCTCGCTGCCCTCCTCCTCGCCGCGCCCGCCGCTGCCCAGGACTGGGCGTGGGTCCAGAGCGGCGGGGGGTCAGGGAGTGACAGCGCCACCAGCATCGCGGCGGACGCCGCCGGCAACGTCTACGTGGCGGGGGCCTTCGAGGGCACCGTCACGTTCGGGCCCTTCACGCTGACCAGCGACGGCGCGCTCGACACCTTCGTCGTGAAGTACTCGCCGGACGGCGAGGTGCTGTGGGCCCGCAGCGGCGGCGGGTCCCGAGACGTCTACGGCCGCGCCGTCGCCGTCGGCGCCGACGGGTCGCTCTACCTCAACGGGTTCTTCTGGGGCACGGCCACCTTCGGCGCCCACACCATCGCGAGCGTGGGCTCGCAGGAGGACCTCTTCCTCGTGAAGTACTCCCCCGACGGCGACGTGCTGTGGGCCCAGCGGCAGGGCGGCGACCGCGGCGACAGCAGCGCCGCGTCGGCGGGGACCTCAGACGGGGACCTCTACGTGGCGGGCCGCTTCGGCGGGACGAGCACGTTCGGCGACGTCACCCTCACGAGCGTCGACAACTCAACGGACTGCCTCCTCGTGAAGTACACGGCGGAGGGCGAGGTGCTCTGGGCGCGCTCGGGCGGCGGGACCGACTCCGACAAGTACTACGGGGCCGCCGCCGACGCCGACGGCAACGCCTTCGCCGTCGGGTTCTTCGGGGAGACGGCCACCTTCGGGCCGTTCACCCTCACGAGCGCGGGCTTCTTCGAGCACGACGCCGTGCTGGCGAAGTACAGCCCCGACGGCGACGTGCTCTGGGTGCGTGGAGCCGGCGGCGTCGGCAACGACTTCTCGCTCGGGGCCAGCGTCGACGGCGCCGGCGATGTCTACATCGTGGGCAGCTTCGAGGGCACCGCCACCTTCGAGACCACCCCGCTCACCAGCAACGGCGACCTCGACCTGTTCGTCGCGAAGTACTCGAGTACGGGCGACCTCGTCTGGGTGCGCGGCGGCGGCGGCGCCGGCGCCGAGAACGGCCGTTCCATCGCCGTGGACGCGGCCGGCAACGCCTACGCCACCGGCAACTTCCAGGGCGTCGCCACCTTCGGGCCTCACGCGCTGTCGAGCGCCGGCGGCAACGACGTCTTCCTCGTGAAGTACTCCCCCGACGGCGAGGTGCTGTGGGCGCGCAGCGGCGGCGGCACGGCCCCTGACCTCGGCACCGCCGTCAGCCTCGACGGGGCCGGGAACGCCCTCCTCGCCGGCTACTACACCGGCACGAGCACCTTCGGCCCCTACGCCCTCACGAGCACCGGCGGCGACGACGCCTTCGTCGCGAAGGTCGGTGGCGCCGCGCCGGTGTCGGTCGCGGTGGCACCGGCCGACCTGCCCGTCGTGATCCCCCCGGAGGGCGGCGCCTTCACTTTCACCGTCACGCTCACCAACACCACCGGCGAGACCCAGGCCGTCGAGGCGTGGACCGCCGCCTCGGGAGCCGCGAGCCGCGAGCCCGCCTTCGGGCCCCGGCCCCTGACCCTCGACCCCGGCGAGACCCTCACCCGCACCCTCACGCAGGAGGTGCCGGCCAACGCGCCCGCGGGGACCTACGCCTACCACGTCCGCGTCGGCCCCTACCCGGTGGTCCGGGACGAGAGCGCGTTCGCGTTCGTGAAGGAGGCCGCCGCGCGCACGGGCGCGGAGGGATCGGCGTGGTCCCTGAGCGGGTGGGACGACGCCGAGGCCGCCGCGCTCGCGGTGGTCTCGGAGAGGGGCTTCGCGCTTTCCTCGCCGCGTCCGAACCCCTTCGCCTCGGCCTCGCACCTCACGCTCGACGTGGCGGAGACGCAGCGCGTGATCGCGGAGGTCTACGACGCCCTTGGCCGCCGCGTCGCCCGCCTCCACGACGGGGTCCTCGCGGCCGGCTCGCCGCACGCGTTCGTGGTGGAGGCGGGAGCGCTCCCGCCGGGCCCCTCCGGCGTCCGGGGGACGGGCGAGCGTTTCGCGGCGACGCGGCGCATCACCCTCGTGCGGTAGGCTCGCGGCCGACGACGGCGCCGCCGACGCGCCTGCTGGAGCGCGCGTAGCTTGGCGCCGCTCTTTCCCCTGCCCCGATGCGTACGCTGCTCGCCCTCGCCGCCGCCCTCCTCCTCGTGCCCACGCTCCGCGCGCAGCCGACTTCCATCGACGTCCCCGACGTCCGTCGGGGCGGAGAGGGCGCGCTGATGGGCCTCGCCGGCCTCACCGCGGGCGTCGCCGCCGCCGCACTCCTCGGCTCGACGCTCGACGGCGCCGGCGCGCCTCCTGAGGTCATGGCACCGCTCGCCCTCGTGGCCTACCCGGCCGGCGTCGCCGCGGGCGTCTACGGCACCGGGCGCCTCCTCGGACTGGACGGCTCGTTTCGCAGCACCCTCGGCGATGCCGCGCTGGGCACGGCGGTCGGCGTCGGAGCGGGCGCCGCCGTGCTCCTCGTCTACAGCGCCGTCGCCGACCCGGAGGCGTCCAGCTCGGTCGAGGACGTCGTCGTGACGACGGCTGAGTTCCTCGCCGTCGCGGCCCTCGCGGGGGGGATCGCGGTGTCGGTCCCTGTGATCTGGGCCGTCCGCGGCGTCCAGGCGGCCCCGGCGCTCGCCCGTGCGCCGACCGGCGAGGCGGTGGCGGGCGTGGCCCTGCGGCTGCGGTTCTGAGGCCGCCCCCGCGAACTCCTCCCGAAGCCTGCGGCGCGCCGGAACCATCGGCGAGGCGCTCTCTTTCAGACCCGTTCCCTCTACCGCACCCCGACGCATGTCGTACCAGTTCACGATCGACCTCACGAGCGAGGCCCAGAAGCACCAGAAGGAGGAGGCCGGCCAGGAAGGCGGCGGCTACTCCCCGTTCCCCGCCCCCGACCCGCCGCTCGACGAGGCGACCGTCGAGAGCCTGCCCGCCCCCCTCCGCGACGGCGTCGAGGCGATGGGCTGGCCCAGCCTCATGCCCGTCCAGGAGACCGCCATCCCCTACCTCCTCGACGGCCGCGACCTCATCGTCCAGAGCCGGACGGGCAGCGGCAAGACCGGCGCGTTCCTCCTCCCCCTCCTGGAGCGGCTCGACTCCGAGGAGCCGGCGGCGCAGTGCCTCGTGCTCTGCCCCACCCGCGAGCTGGCCAAGCAGATCCACGGCGAGTTCGAGCGGATGAATGGGGGGCGCCCCAAGGGCGAGCGCCTCGACGCCGTGGCTGTCTACGGCGGCACGGCCTACGGGCCCCAGATCGACGCCTTCAAGCGCGGCGCGGCCCTCGTCATCGGGACGCCAGGCCGCGTGCTCGACCACCTCCAGCGCGGCACGCTCAAGCTCGACCGCCTCCGCGTCCTCGTCCTCGACGAGGCCGACGAGATGCTGAGCATGGGGTTCTACCCCGACATGCGGAAGCTCCAGCGCTTCCTCCCGCGCGAGCGCCAGGGCGCCATGTTCTCGGCCACGATGCCGTACGCCGTCCAGCGCGTCGGCCGCGAGTTCCTCTCCGAGCCCAGCTTCCTCTCACTCTCCGGCGGCACGATCCACGTGGACATCATGTCCCACCGCGCCTACGCCGTCGAGCCGATGGAGAAGGACCGCGCGCTCGTGGCGCTGATCGAGATGGAGAACCCGGCCGCCGCCATCGTCTTCGCCAACACCCGCCGCGAGGTGGACTACCTCGCGCAGTTCCTCTCGAACTACGGCTACGACGCGGCCCCCATCTCCTCCGACTTCAACCAGAAGCAGCGCGAGAAGGTGATGGGCCGGCTCCGCCGCGGCGACCTCCGCTTCCTCATCGCCACCGACGTCGCCGCCCGCGGCATCGACGTCTCCGACCTCTCGCACGTCTTCCAGTACGACGTGCCCCAGGACCCGGAGTACTACATCCACCGCGCCGGCCGCACCGCGCGCGCCGGCAAGACCGGCGTGGCGCTCACGCTCTACGCCCCCGGCGAGAAGGCCGCCCTCCAGACCATCGTCAAGAAGTACGAGATCGACATGGAGTGGCGCGAGGTGCCGACCGACGAGGAGGTGGGCGGCCGCACCGGCGAGCGGCTGACGGTCCTCCTCGAGGACGAGATGCGCGACAAGACCAACCTCGAACGCGAGCGGCTCCGCCGGTTCGTCCCCGTCGTCCAGAGCCTCGTGGCCGAGGGCGAGCCCGAGCTCCTCGCCATGCTCCTCGACGAGGTCTACCAGCGCTCGCTCCACCGCGCCCCCGTCGCCCCGCTCCACGAGCCGGAGGACGACGAGGAGGAGCACGCCGAGGCGCAGCACGACACGGCTCCGGAGGAGGGATGAGGCGGCGGCTCGTGCTCGCGGGGCTGCTCCTCGCGCTGCTCACCGCAGCGCCCGCCGTGGCCCAGACGGCCC